>CANDMV010000005.1 GCA_947385875.1 uncultured Eubacterium sp.
GACCTACCCATATTCACACACTCTTTCCCTACACGACGCTCTTCCGATCTGGTAGGTTATTCATCGCTTACGATGTTTGATGAAGCGAATGACAGGGATAGAGATGTGTAGTGGAGGACGGTGTATAAGGCGCGGCATATGCTGATGGAAGAGGAAGGGCTGAGGAAGGGGCGGATAGGATGGTGAATGCATTGGCGTATGCGTTAAATTGGGATTGCGGGTCTTGGCAGACAGCAGGCTTGAAAAAAGATGAAACAGCAGCGGTGCGTGGCTTGTGCATATAGGTTTATTATGAAACCAGAGCCAATAGTGTATGTTGTACAGTCATGTCAAAGTATTCTGATACGGCAGGATGAAAAAGGATATGAATACCAAGAATGCTGCAGTAGCTATGCACAAGTGTCAGAATTAAACAGCGATCCAAAAATACAGTTTCAAGGTCATTTTTATACAGTATGATTGCTTTCATATCCCGTTACTTTTATAATGATGTTCATAAAAGAAAGGAGGTACAGCAATGAATACAGCGGAATACATCCGCTGCATCACGGACGTAATATACCAGCTTCCAGATCTTTCCAGCCAGAAGAAAGAGCAGTTCTTAAAATCGATAGACAGGATTCGCAAAAGAGCAGAAAATCCGAGTCTGCACACAGCCTTGATCGGGGATTACAGCACCGGGAAAAGCACCTTTATCAATGCGCTGTTAGGACAGGAGCTCTTAAAAATGGCATGGCATACGACTACGGCGGTATCTGCTTTCATCAGCTATCATGATAAGGAGGGCATTCGGATTCTGGCAGAGACTGCGGATGGAGAGAAATATCTGCTGAACCGCCCGGAACACCGCAGGCTGTTAGAACAGAAATTAAAAATTAGGATTCCCCAAGACGAGAAGGATGCGATTGCGTACTTATCTGCAACGAACGAATTTGCAGAACAGATCAAACGCATCGGGATTCGTGTGAAGTCTATAGAAAAGCTGCGCCGAATCAGCCTGATTGATACTCCGGGCGTAAATCCGGGAGCAGAGGAGGCTGAGTTTCACGCGCGAAAGACACAGGAAGTCCTTCAAAAGTATGCAGATGCGACGATCATTCTGTTTCAGGCGGCGCAGGTGTATACTGGTTCTTTCAGCCGGTTTCTGGATGAAAATGCAAAACTGTTTCTGAATGATGCCGCATTTGTGATTACGATGATGGATGTTATAGAAGAAAGCCGGCGTATCAGCCTGATTGATTATGTACGTTTTCAGCTGGAAGAGAGATTTGGCATTAAAAATCCGCCGATTTTTAGCTGCTGCGCGAAAGCAGCGCTTTTAAAACAGCCAGACGCTGAGGGCAGATACTGGGCTGCGCAGTTTGAACAGCTTCGTGAGGAGCTGACGGCATATATGGGAGAATGCCGTAAAAAGATTATTCACAGACAGCTGACGTATCTAATGGAAACACTGGCCAGTGAAGTAGATGCAGAAGTGACTCAGGGAAGCTTACGGCTGGAGCAGAAGAAAGCGGTGCTGGAAGAAGGCTCTATATTAAATAAGGCGGGCAGTCTGAGCCAGGAAGAATACAAGCGGCTCTACACTGCAAAATACAAAGAATATTTGTATGAAAAGCATAGGCTGGAAGTGCTGACACAGCGGTGTGGGCAGATGCACGACAAGTTATGGAGCTGTTTGACACAATTAAAACGGGGTTAAACGCACTAAGATTTGCAAAATTTATAGCCCGTATATGTCCGTGGACATCAATGATCTGAAAAATCTTTTCGTTCGCGGGTATAGTGCTTGCGAGTATAAATTTTCAGGAAAATGGAGGGAAGGTGATGGAATGACACTGTTGGAAAAAATGGGACATGCAGCAGAGGCTGTGGGCTGTGAAGATGAAATAAAGGCAGCTGATGACGTAATCAGGAATCTGTCAGCAGGAAATACTGCTGGAATCGCTGTCCTTGGAGAGGAAAACTGCGGAAAGACAGCGTTGATGAATAAGCTGGCAGGACAAGAGGTCAGAAAGACAACCGTGCTGTCAATGAATGAGCCGCCGCTAATGGTGATTTTTGGAAGCGGGGAAGAAAAGCCGGGGTTTGAGACGGCTGAGGTGCAGGCTGGACAGATGGCTGCGGATGTGACGATTTATGAAATTCCCCTGTCGATGGCGGTTGATGGGACGACAGGAAACATTCTCCCGATGTTGGAGGAAATGGATGCCGTGATCTATGTCGTTTCTGCGATAATGCCGCTGACTAGTACGGATTTTGCAAATATTGAGGCAATCGCAGATAAGTTTCCGCTGTTAATCTATATCAGCAAGATGGATTTATTGGAAAATGATGAAGAACGCGGTAACTGTGCCGCTTATGTCAAAAATGGGATGAAAGAGCATTTCGGCGTTGCCATAGCAGAAGTATTTGAAAGCGGAGCCTTGGCAGAAGACATATTTGAGCGCTTTTCGGATTTTCCTCTGGAAGAAATCAGGCAGTTCCATATTATGCGTATAGAAGCTTTGGCAAAAGAAACAGTGATAAAAAAGCTTCAGCTTCAGCTGGACAGTCTGGATGATTTACAGAAAGAGCGTGAAGCTGAGCAGGAGCAGAAAAATGTGCAAGACAGGCTCAGACAGCTTAAATGGGATGAATTTCGAGTGGAAATGATGGAGCGGGAGCAGGCGGCTGCTGCGGCAGCTGACCAGAAGACAGCAGCTGCTGCAAAGATGGCGGAGAAAAAGCTTGCCGGACAGTTTGAGCAGGCACAGCACAAGGAAGAATGGATAAATCATATGTTTCAAGATGCTCTGCGCTATGAGCTGAAGAAAGCGGCAGAATCAGTCATGGAAGACGTCAGTGACATGGCGCAGGCAGATGCAGCATGGCTTGCCAGTGAGGTAAAACGCAGGATGGGTGTACAGCTTACAGTGAATACCGGCGGCAGTGGGAAGGGTATGCAGTTTACAATGGATACCGGCGGCAGGAAGGGCGTACAGCCTGCAGTGGATTCTGACGGCAGAGATCTAAAAGTGTATGCGCAAAAGCCTCGGTATCATAAGCTTGCAGCAGCAGGAACGGGACTGATCGCAGGCGGAGCGCTGCTTGGCAGTATGACGCTGATTCCTGCCTGCATGGTTGCGGTACCGGCGTCGATTGTATCTTATTATTTTATCAAAGGAAGTGTTCGGGACAAGGAAGAGTATCATAGAGAACTGTTAAGTCAGGTGAAAAAATGTTGTGAGAAAAATTTTTCCGGGCTGACAAAGGAGATGCATCCGCTGATACATAAATCTTATGAGCGCATGACAGAGGATATACGCAGATTTGGCATATTAAAAATAGTGCAGGATGATTTTGCAGACATCAGACAGCAGCGGGAAGAGCTGTACGGTGTTCTGGAAGAACTGAATAAGATGAGCTGACATCTGACAAATAAATGCGAAAGGAGATATTTGTGGGTAAGAAGTATATTGCTGTGAAAAAATTTGAAGGAGGCATTTGAGGATAGGATAGAAGTAAGCAGATAATTATGAAATAAATGAATTAAATACGGAGGAGCAGGATATGGTTGAGACGAAAGCATTTAAAGATGTAATGTTTAACATTTACAAGTCCATCAGCGGAGAAAAGAAGTATCTGGAGGAGCATAATGTTTCACTGCAGGGAGCTTCACAGGAGGAAAATCTCGACAGCCTGATGCGCCGTGCGAAGCGGACTTCTTTTAAGCTGCTTGTCATGGGCAGGTTCAGTTCGGGGAAGACATCGTTTATTAATGTATTGCTGGGGGAAAAGCTTCTTGCAGAAGATGCTCTACCTGCGACGGCGCTTATTACAGAGATTTATTACGGCAAAAACAAGCGGGTGGTGATGTATCCGAAAAAGGGGAAATGGAAAGGAGGAGATGAGCCATTTGAAATAGAGCCTACGCTTTCTGAAATTAAAAAATATTCTACGATCGATAATACAGCCAGTTTCAATAAAAAAGAGGCGAACCGTGTGGATTCCTGCTTTGAGAAAATGGTCGTATACTGGCCGCTGGAAATCTTAAAAGAAGGCGTAGTGATCGTGGATTCACCAGGAACTGATGATCCGTATTCCAATGATTATATCGTAGAGCAGTATGTACCGAAAGCAGATGCTGTGATCTATTGTATGAATGCAATGCAGACATATACCGGTGTAGACCGTGCGACACTTGGCAGCATAAATAGTATTGGCTTTCAAAATCCGATTATTCTTACGACATATTTTGATATTGTGTCAAAGGATATGACGGCGCAAGAGAGGCATGACTTTGTAAATATATGCAATCATAGATACGCCAGCCACACCCGCGAGGAATTCTGCCACTATATTAATTCCAAACAGGGGATGGAGGCAAAAAGAGGCGGCAGCCAGTCAGCATTGGTAGAATCCGGCTATTATGAGCTGGAAAAGTTTTTGACAAAGTATCTGACAGAGTATAAAGGCAGGGAGAAGGCATCAGCTGCGGCAGCGGCAGTAAAATCATACAATCAAGGCCAGAAGAAAGTGGTAAAAAGTATCATCGCAAATGTAGATAAGCCGCTGGAAAAATTTGACGACTGCATCAATCGTGCGAAGAAAAATTTAGATCAGGCAAGGCAGCAGGGAGAACTTATCGTACGGGAATTTCGCGTAGAGTTAAAGAAATCGAAGGAGCAGATCAAAAATAATCTGATTCCGCAGCTTTATCAGGGACTCTATGATAATACTGATCTGGATGATTTTGAACCGAACACAGACTTTACAATCTGGCATCCGCAGAACAGCAGCAGACAGATTGCGGAAGAATGCAGTAAAGAAATCGAAATGCGCAATAAAAAGTATGTTGCAGACTGGAGCAGAGATGTCTTGATGCCGGCTGTAACGAACGCCGTGGAACAGGCGGTGTCGAAGATGAGGAGGCAGTTTGATGCTTTTGACAATGATATTCACAGCGCTAGCCTGAATCTTGATATGGAAGCGGCAGAAATACAGACAGATGTCCACACCGGAACGCGTGTAGCGATGGTCGTCTATGCACTGACGACCGGCGACTGGATGACGGCACTGATGGGAGGCATCTTTGGCGCAGGAGGGTTTGGCAGAACAGTCGCATGCCAGTTTATTGCAGGATTTGTGGTGGGCATTATCAGCCTGTTTACTCCGGTCGGGATAACAGCGATTATTATTGCATCCATTGCAGGACTGATTGCAGGTCAGGGCTGGAATATTATGTCTGCACCAAAATCCATTAAGCGCAAGGTGGCAGAAGAAACCCGCAGCAAGATCGAGGAGAGGAAAGAAGAAATTATAAATAAAGCATCGGCTGAATGCGAAAAGATTTTCGATGATTTAGAATCGAAGCTCAGACAGGCGGTAGAGGATGACATATTTGAAGTAGAGGTACAGATTCAAAAGCTCTTAGCAGAACGTGCAGGGAATGAAGCCGAAGCTGATCGGCGCAAACAAGAACTTTCCGGCGTACTTAATTATTTAGAACAGGTAGATGCGCAGATGGATGATATCAGGCAGAGCTTTGATGTAGCGTAGGGGATACAAGCGCTGCTGACGCTTAACGCCCTTGTCTTCGGGCAGCTTTAAATGGAAGTTAGGTTGACACCAAATAAGCTGAAATTCTGTAATAGTTCTGGCGGGGGCTGAATTATTGCAGATTCTGAACGATAACTGGCATGGGTGTGAATCAATATCATGGCATTGGGTATGAACTGTAACACAGTCGGCATGATCTGAGCCGTCTGTGAACTGCAGTCTGTTATGAAAGTCAGGATCAGGTGTATAACATATGGAAATCATTATTGGAATGTTGGTAGGCAGCAGAGTGCGCCAGAAAAAGTATAAAGAAACTCTGCAAGATTTATTGCAGAAAAAATTCTGCATACAGGAACAGAGGATATCGTTTGATTATTTATTTTATCCGTCATTAGAGATACTTTATGATGCAATGGTCCGCGGAAATGAAAGGGTGGATATTCTGGTCCTGCCAGCAGGCACTGGCAGCTTTGCATTTGCCAGCCAGCTGCGGGATTTGGACAGAAGCTGCCTAATTTTGTATCCGGCAAAGGATATGGAGCTGGTCTTGCAAGCATTTTCATCCATGCCGATTGCTTATGTTCCGGTTAATCAGGGCACATATTCATTAGAGCAGGAAATTCTGCGGGCGGCAGAGTATGTAAGGAAAGCAAAAAGCCAGATTGTATTTGAGACAAAAAGCAGGATCCTGCCATATGCTTTATCGGAGATTGACTATATCGAAAGTCAGTATCGGATGGTGCATATCGTGAAGAGCAATAAGAAGACTGATACAATTACAGCGCGTCTGGATGATGTCCAGACGCGTCTGCCGTGCAGCTTTTACCGCTGCCATCAGAGCTATCTGGTAAATATGGATCATATTTCTTTTATCGATCGGTCAGTCAGGGAAGTACACTTTTATTCCGGTCAGTGCGTTCCGTCCAGCAAGAAGCTGTTTTCAGATTTTTTAGAGGTGTTTAAATGTTATAGAAGCGGAGGTGATGCAGATGCAGGGCTTTCATGAGGTGGAGGAGACGGAAGAATTTGACTGGTTTTTTGAAAATGCGAAGGAACAGGAGATTACGGATTATAGCAGCATAACAGATTTGAAACAGGAGAATATGGATGATAACAGCATAGCAGACATGAAACGGGAGATTCCACATAAAGAAATACTGCAGAATGATAGCTTTACATGCGGGGATATTGAGGAGGATGGTAAGATGTGGAAATACAGTGAAGGGCTTTACGAGGCTATGAGAGATGTATTTTGTGCTGTTTTCGAAAAATTATGCGGGTACGGCATTCAGGAAGTGTCGAAAAGTATTTCCGGATCTATAGAGCAGCTCGAAAAAAAATGTGAGGTCGTCTGGTCAGGCATTTTTTATGAAGACAGTATGCGTACAGTGGAGGACGGACAGGAATGGCATCCGGAAGCGGCAGCGCGTATTGAGTCCTGTCTGTCTCAAAATGGGTGTGTCATTGCCATGGTGTCAGACGAGCAGTGGCGGCGCATAAAGGGAGAGGAAGATCTGCCGTTTGCCGACAGCGGTGTAAGGAGCCTGCATGTGATTGGATTAAAAGGCGGTGATGTGATCGTAAATGATTTTGCGGACAAAAAAGGCTGCTGCTTTCATGTGCCGCTGCAGCAGTTTAGCGGGCTGCATGGGATTTTAGCGGAGGTGTATAAATGAGTGGTTTAAAAAATTTCCTGCTGGAGCTGCGCTATCGTCCGGCGATGTGTGCACTCATTTCCGTGGATGCATATATGGGCATACCCTGGCAGCTTGAGGGAGGCATTTTGTATATTCCATTTTTTAAACTGGCAGATCAAAATATATGTCTGTTGGAATCAGAGATTTTTGTCGGCTATCCTTCTGGAACATTATATGCATATAAAAAGGCGGGGAAGGACAATAGTTTTGCTTTTCATGAGAAAGCATTTCGAAAGTGGAAAAAAGACTGGATAGACAGCGGGCGGAAAAATACAAGGGATGACAGCATACCGGCAGATTTTACGGCATTGTATGCAAATGCTGTACTGGTAAGGGAAGCGGAAGGATGGGAGTGTGTGGATCATGACAAATATACGGCTGGTGAATGACCCGTTTGCAGACGAGATTCATATTTATTATGAGGATGAAGAGATCACTGCGCCAGAAAATAGAATCTGGGCTTTTTTTCATACCTATGGGTTTTTAAGGTGCCTGCTGCCATTTCGAACAAAATATGCGGTATGGGAAGGGCTTTTGACAGAACTGGTCAGGGAAGTAAATGACCGGGTTCTTTTAGTTGCATTTGAAGGAAAAAAAGAGGATTATGAGTTGGTAAAAGAGGCTTTTTTTCAATCTAAGGCTGCCGTATGGGAAGACGGTTCGAAGGTACAGTGGGAACTGGCACATGAGGAGCGCTTTGAAGAAACGAATATGGCAGAAAAACTAAAGGACACTGTGTGCAGCCTGAGAGATTTGTGTGAAAGCAGGGCAGAGCTTGAAGAGACGGACATCCTGCTGGCGCAGCTTGACAGAGGACAGCTGAAGTCTGCCTGTGCGGGGCTGGGTGAACTGATTTTAAGACATATGCAGAGGTGGGAACACAGTGACAGTGAATATAGGCAGGAAAAGCTGGGGTATCTTAGAATGCTCGAAAGCATACAAAAAGAAATAGAAGCACGGATGGAAAAATGCAGTGAAGCTAAGACGTAATGGAGCGCTAAGCATATCATGCTCTGTGTGTACATCTCATGGAAAGTTTTTTCAAACACGCTCCAGCCAGATGATGGGAGGAATCGTATGAGTATAGAGAAGATGCCGCTTAAGGCAGGCAGTGCAGCAGAAGAGGAGGAATATGCGCAAAAAAATCTGGATACCGTCATCAGTATGGCGGATAGCTTTATCAGGAAGCAGTATCTTTCACAGCTGAAAGAGGCGCAGGTGGTGCCGCTTCATGCTGCACAGATAAAAAATAAGATCGGCAGAAACGTAAGGCTGTTTCAGCTTATGTCAACAGCTTACAAGCAGACGGATGATTTAAGCAGCGCTCTGGCAGATCTTTTTCATGCAGTTGCGGATTTTGATGCGACACAGGTGCTGCTTCTGGATAGTGACGGTTACCGGGTTTCTTTGTATATCGGGATCGCCTGTGGGGAACGGGATAAGTTGAGCACGCAGTTTCAGACTCTACAGGGTTCTTTTCTGGGCAGTTTTCCGGGTGCACGGCTTTCTCTGCTGGATACAGAGAAGAACGAGGAGCTGCTGAACAGTATTTTTGAGGAACAAGGGATACGAATTGCGGCAGTATCCGCATTGTCTGCATCAAAAGCAGACTTGGGAGATTCTAAGGGTCAGGGCTATGGATTCGAGCGTCTGATAGACGGCATGTATGGAAAGCCTTTTACAATGCTGCTTTTATCTGAGGCAGCTGCAAGAGAGGAGCTGCGCAGGACGCGTCAAAGCTGTGAGGCAATGTATACAGAATTGTTTCCATATCGAGAATATACAGTTTCTCTGAACAAGGGCGGGTCAGTAACCAGTACAAAGTCTTTGAATGCGACGAAAAGCGAGTCTGTTTCCGCAGCGGAGAATGTGACGGCAAATGAGTCCTATGGGGAATCCAAAAGCAGGTCGCAAACAGGCAGTACAGATGAAAGAATGGAGGAAAACAGAGCAAAAAACCAGCTGCTCGGCACGGCTCTGTCGATGACAGCAATCATGACAGGGCTTGGCGCGGGCAGGGAAAAAATGCATCCTCTCCAAGGGCTGTTTTATGGAGGCAGTATTTCCAGTATTCTTAGTTCTGCACAGACACTGCTGGGCGCAGGGCAGCCGGCGGGGACACAGACAGAAGGAGATAGTAAGAGTCATGGAATCAGCTGTTCGAAGGGCAGGACAGCATCATATCAGGAAGGCTTTGCTGTGGCGGAAGGAATCTCTGGCAGTACGGCAGATTCTGCAAGCCGCACGATACAGATGCGCTGTGAAAACTGTTCTGTAGAGGGGCTTTTAGAGATGCTGAAAGAGCAGATACACAGGCTACAGCATATAGAAGAAATAGGAGGTTTTTACTGTGCGGCATATTTTGTGGCGGGAGATGATGCGACAGCGCTTACTGCCGCAAATCTCTACCGTTCACAGCTTGGCAGGGCAGGCAGTCTGGGACAGAAGAATGCGGTAAATCTATGGTCTAAGCCGGATAAAATAGTGGATATATGTGAATATTTAAAAAGGTGCAGCCATCCATTGTTTCATTTTGAGCGCAGACCGGGCTATCCTATATTTACTGCCGCAGCGCTTGTGTCAGCGGATGAAATGTCGATTTACGTCTCGCTGCCGCGCAGATCGCTGAGTGGCCTGCCGGTATCCGTGCGTGCAGAGTTTGCCCGTGATGTGATACGCAGTGGTTTGGATGATACAGAAACAGGTACGGATTCAGGCATGGACAGCATGATAGAAGTCGGAAATATTTTTCATATGGGAAAGACGGGACATGCAAAAGTATATCTGTCAAAAGACGACCTGAGCGGACATATGCTTGTGGCAGGCACGACAGGCATGGGAAAATCCCGTTTCTGCTATGGGCTGTTGGAAAGCCTGCGAAAAAAAGCAGTGAAGTTTATGGTCATAGAACCGGCAAAGGGCGAATATAGGCATGTGTTTGGAGGATATGAGGATGTGCATGTGTTTGGTACAAATCCTGATTTGTCTTCGCTTTTAAAAATTAACCCGTTTTCTTTTCCAGAAGGGATCCATGTCAACGAACATATTGACCGGCTGCTGGAGATTTTTAATTCTTGTTGGCCGATGTATGCAGCTATGCCGCAGGTGCTCAAAGAAGGCATGGAGACGGTGTACAGACAGTGCGGATATGATCTTGTGACCGGGCGCATAAAGGGCAGGCGGAGGTTTCCTTCGTTTGCGGCGCTGTTAAAAGTCCTGCCTGTGATCATCTGGCAGTCAGAATTTTCGGGCGAGGTCCAGGGTAATTATATCGGGTCGCTTGTGACTCGTGTAAAATCGCTTACAGCAGGACTTTATGGCAGTATTTTTACAGAATATGAGATAGATGCCCCGGCTTTGTTTGACCAGAATGTGCTGATTGACATCAGCCGTATCGGTTCGGGGGAGACAAAAGCGCTGATCATGGGCATTCTTATTATGAAGCTTCAGGAGTATCGGATGAGCAAGACGCATATGAATACGCCGTTGTCGCATGTTACAGTTTTGGAGGAGGCACACCATCTGCTTCGGGCATCGACTCAGGCTTCGGCAGAAGGCGTGAGCCTGCGCGCCATGTCGCTGGAAATGATTACGAATGCGATTGCAGAAATGCGCACATATGGAGAAGGATTTATCATTGCGGATCAGTCTCCTGCGCTGATGGATCCGGCAGTCATCCGTAATACAAATACAAAAGTGATATTTAAGCTGCCGGAGCAGTCAGACCGTCAGATCGCGGGAACGGCAATGTCATTGACAAGCGAGCAGATTGCAGAGCTGGCGAGGCTGGAAAAAGGCACTGCGGCCATCTGCCAGAGCGGCTGGGATAATGCATTGTTAGTGAAAATCAGATATTTTGATGCGGATCAATTTAAGCCATACATTCATAAGGTGCAGGAAGAAGAGGAACGGACGGCGCATGAAGCGCAGCTTCGCACTCAGTGTCTTGCACTGCTGGTCAAAGGGAGGCTTCCGCAGGGAGCACAGTCTTCCTTTGACCAGAAGCTCTGTGAAAAGCTGATTCAGGAATCTGACTGGCTGGATGAAAGCGGCAGGGAATGCATGGATGTTTTATGCAGGTATTATAACGACAGTGAACTAGAGATTCCTTTTGCAGAGATCTGTAAATATACAGACCATATGCTGGATTCAAAGCATTTTTTGGAAATCTGCGGCATCGAAAGGGTATCCAGACAATGGGAGGCGAAGGCAAAGGCGTATATTGCTTCGTGTGCAGATTTGACGGATGCAGAGCTTAGGGAGATGATTTTACTGTGCCTGAATATCCAGTCTAAGGATTTTGAAATAGTGAAGAAAATGTACTTTCAGTATTTTTCTGGCGCTTATGGGATGAAAGGAGAAAATCCATTTTTATCTATGGAAAGGAATTACGAATCAACTGAAATGTGAAAGGAATGACGGTTATGAGTTATGATTTAATGGTTTTTGAAAAAACGAAAGCCCCTGCTTCAAAAAAGGAATTTATGGCGTGGTATGAAAAGCAGGCTGAATGGGGAGAGGAACACGACTACGAAACGATTGGCGTTTCATCGTCTGCGCTGCAGAACTGGTTTATGGAAATGAAAGAGACATTTCCGCCTATGAATGGGGAATATGCACCTGCTTCTGAGCTTTTGGGTGAAGATGAAAATTTAGAAAGCCATATGACAGATTACAGCATTGGGCGGGATGTAATTTATGCTGCATTCTCATGGTCGGTGGCAGATGAAGCGTATGCACTCATGAGGGGTTTGGCCCAAAAGCACAGTGTTGGTTTTTTTGATGTAAGTGCGGATGACGGTGATATTATTTTGCCGGATGGAACCATGATCGTGTGATGTTAAGTTCATTTGTTCTGATTTATTGGGAGGCTGCACAGCACGGGATCGTGAAAATTATATGTGAAAAAGGCAGTTGATGATATGACAAAATAAGAATTGAGACCATAGCCGCCAAAATTGTGGCTCAGTTTCTAAAACAGTATCAGATGAAGAAATCATCTGCCGAATCAAAGAGGAACCGGAACTCATCAAACCCGTTCAAGAACCTCGCGATCATGGCGGCGTTCTTGAACGATATCCCATACTGCGTCTAATAAAGTTATTCTTCAACAGTAAAAATCTCTTCGATGGAAACGTCAAATACTTTTGCAATATTCCATGCCAGAACTAATGAGGGATTATATTTGCCCTTTTCCAGATTTCCGACTGTTTCTCTGCGGACACCTACTAGCTTTGCTAAATCTTCCTGTTTCATGTTATATTTTGCCCGGTATTCCTTTATGCGGTTTTTAATCATTTTGACAGGCTGCTCCCTTTCGTTCCTTTGCTTCTAAAATAATGAGGACTGCACTAAAAGTGAAAATACTCACGGCAAAGCTCAGTCCAAAAGCTGTCGGAACTGCTTTAATGGAGCCGTAAATATAAGAGCAGACAAACATAAAAGGAACAAGGGAAATCATTTCTGCCATAAATGCGGATGTCGCGGCTTTTTGGACATTCAGCAGGAAAAATTCATCGGGTATCACCCAAAAATAGCGTAAGTAATAGGCAAATCCGAAAAAGCCGTATAGGCCGGTGTTCTTTGTGGTCCATCCTAAAATCGCGATGAATGCTAAAAGTGATAAAAATCCTAAATAGTTAATTTTGTGTTTCATAAAAAGACCTCCTGAAATGTGGTATATTTCGCTCTTTATGTTAAAAATATACCACTTTGATTAAATAATGTCAAGACGTAAAATTATTCAAGAAATTTTGAAAAATTGCAGCGAAGCGGGATTATTTTATGAGTGATATGGAGATGGCCCGTTGAAAGTTCGCCCTTGGCGAAAGGCCGGATGCATGGCAAGCTGCATTCTTTGGCCCTCACCAGACAGCGGGTGTCTGGTCAGGGTGTGAAAAGTAACGGTGGCCCTTCCCGCTGTTTTCGCGTATGGAAATAGAGTGTACTGTATGTGGAAATTTGTGAAAAATTGAGGTATAATTTGGATATTGGAAGAAACTAATAAATCGGGAGTTATGGAGATAATTATGATTATAAGAAAAGAAAAATCGAAAGACTATGAAATAATATATTCTGTAGTGAAAGCTGCATTTGACAGTGCTGAACACTCTGACGGAAATGAACACGATTTGGTAAATGCATTAAGAAAAGGGGCGGCATTTATTCCTGATTTATCTTTAGTTGCGAAATGGACGGAAAGATTGTAGGACATATTATGTTTACAAAAGCAAAGGTTGGGGATGATGTAGTTTTAGTTTTGGCTCCGCTGTCTGTTCTGCCTGAATATCAAAGAAAGGGGATAGGAATGTCTTTGATAAAAGAAGGACACAGCATTGCTGATAAATTGGGTTATGAATATTCGATTGTATTGGGCAGTGAGAAATATTATCCGAAAGCAGGATATGTACCAGCTGAAAGCTTTGGCATCAAACCGCCTTTTGATGTGCCGAACGAAAACTTTATGGCATATAATAAAAGAAAACGCATCTGATCTATGCGGAGTCATAAAATATGCAAAAGAATTTGGAATTGAATAGCACAAATCCAGTGAAAAATAGCAATCATTCTTTGGGGTAAAAAATAACGATAGCTTAGGTCGGCTGCTCAATGAGTGGGCAGCCTCCTTCCCGATACGAAATAAGGAGATGAATACAATGGATACAAAAGACCTTAGATGTTTTTGCCGTGTATATGAAGAACAAGGAATCAATCAGGCAGCAAAGCAGCTGTTTATCTCGCCCCAGGGACTCAGCAGAATTATTGCAAAGCTGGAGGCAGAGCTGCAGGCAACGCTTTTTTATCGTTCCGCAAGAGGGCTGTGTCCGACTGCAGGCGGAACGTATTTGTATGAAAACTGCCGGGAGCTGTTAAACAGACTGGATGATTTAGAGGTTGAGATTCGTCGAATTGAGCGGATGGACAGAGAGCTTCAGCTGGGATTTTCGTGCGGCGTATTAAATGTGTTTCCATTCCATAAGCTGGAGCAGTTTAAAACAGAAAATCCTGATATACAGCTCAAGTGGGAAGAGCTGGAAAATCAGGGGGTTATTGACCGGATCTTTCAGCGGACCATTGATGCAGGGTTTGTCATCGGCAGTATTGAAAGGGACGGATTAATCGCAAGGGAAGTTTATCAAAGCGGGATGGATGCTCTGGTATATAAAGGGCATCCGCTGTATGACAGAGAGCAGCTTTCCGTCGGTGACCTGCGGGATGAGCCGCTGATTATACTGAATGAAAGGTTTTCCTGCTATCATAGCTTTTTAAGCCGATGCAAGGATTTTGGATTTATTCCGCTGTTCCACATTAAGACGATGAAAAGCCAGTTAATCTATCGGTTCTGCAGAGAAAAGAGGGGGATTGGGATTGATACAAATATCCATAAGCAGGATATAAGGATGGATGATCTGCATCGGATTAAACTGTACGATGCTTTTTCATGGAGAATATCTATCGTGTGCAGAGAAGACCGCAAAAAAGAAAAGGCGATCAGGAAGCTTTTGGAGCTGTTTTATACTCAGGAGCGATAAAGTTTATCATATGATTTATGATAACAACGCTGTGAGTCGGTGTTATTTGTCAGGCTTTTGCGAGTCGGTGTTATTAGTTAAACTTTTGCGGGTCAGTGCTATTAGTCAAATGTTCGTGAGTCAGTGTTATTAGGCAAACTTTCGTGTTTGTCAATATAATATGGAAAGTGCATATCAACTATTTGTTGACAGCTGTTATCTTTTTGCTGATAGATAACAGCTGTTTTTGATGTTATTCTGATATTGTTAAGAAAATAACGAGTATCTGGAAAATAAGCATCTAAAAAGAGGAGGAAGATCTATGGAACGAAAATTTCCACACCTGTCAAGCCCTATTACGATCGGAAGGGTGACATTTCGAAATCGTATGTTCTCTGCGCCGATGGGAGGCACAGACATCACAAATGACGGCTGCATAGGACCGAAATCAACCGCGTTTTATGAATTAAGGGGAAAAGGCGGCGCGGCTGCTGTTACTGTCAGTGAATGCATGGTGCATCCAAAGACGGACGGTTCACATGCGTATCACTTAGATACGGCAGTGTTGAATTCTCTTGCCGCAGCTGCCTATACTGCGGATGCGATCCGCCGTCATGGAGCTGTGCCGAGCTTAGAATTATCGCATTCCGGCATGTATGCAGGAACTTATATGACAGATAAGACAAAACAAAAATCGATGAATCAGTGGGGAGCAGGCGATGTCATCCGCCCGGACGGCGTAGAGGTAAAAGCTCTCACAAAAGAGATGATTGCAGAAATCGTAGAATCCTATGGTACCGTAGCAGGTCTGGCAAAGCGGGCAGGCTTCGAAATGATTATGATACATGGAGGTCACGGATGGCTGCTGAATCAGTTTTTTTCTCCGTATTTTAACAAGCGGACGGATGAATATGGCGGGAGCCTTGAAAACCGCTGCCGGCTGGCGGTAGAAGTACTAAAGTCAGTGAGAAAGGCTGTCGGGCCCGGATTTCCGATTGAATTTCGTCTAAGCGGCTCTGAGCTGTTTGAAGGAGGCTATGATCTTGCAGAGGGCTGCAGGATCGCTCAGCAGATCGAGCCTTATATTGATCTGCTGCACGTATCTGCCGGTACATACCAGAGAGGATTTGGGGATACGCATCCTTCCATGTTTAAAGAACATGGATGCAATGTATATCTGGCTGCGGAAATCAAAAAACATGTATCTGTGCCGGTAGCCACATTAGGAGGCTTAAATGATCCTAAACAGATGGAGGAAATTATTGCCAGCGGTAAAGCTGATGTGGTATATATGGCTAGGGCGCTTCTGGCTGACCCGTTTCTGCCAAGGAAGGTTGTGGAAAACCGTGAGGATGAAATTGTAAAATGTCTTCGCTGCTTTACTTGTATGGCAGAGCGGGCGGCTACCTCTACCAGAAGGTGTACGGTGAATCCGCTGATTGGACGAGAAATGGAAGGCTCGGATATCATTCCGGCTGTGGAGAAGAAAAAGGTGCTTGTTGCAGGCGGAGGGCCAGGTGGACTGTATGCAGCATACACAGCAGCACGTAAAGGGCATCAGGTGGTTCTGTGTGAAAAAGAATCAGAAGTGGGCGGTATTTTAAAGAGTGAGCAGGCGCTTCCTTTTAAGCATGAAATGTATGAGCTGGCCGGTACATACAAGCTGTTAGCAGAAAAAGCGGGTGTGGAAATCCGTCTGAATACAGAGGTTACGAAAGAATACGCAGAAAAGGAGAATGCAGATGCGCTGATTATCGCAGTCGGCTCCACGCCGTTGGTACCGCCGATTCCTGGGCTGAACGGGAGCCATGTGGTAATTGTTAATAACTATTATCTGGAAAAAGAAAAGGTCGGTGATGAGGTAGTCGTATTTGGCGGCGGCCTTGCCGGGTGCGAGTGCGCGATTCATCTGGGCATGGAAGGGAAAAAAGTCAGTCTGGTAGAAATGCGCGATGAGCTTGCTCCAGATGCAAATGTGCGTCATCGTCCGCTGCTTTTAAAAGAAATCGAGAAATATGTAACCGTGTATACCGGATACAAAGGTCTGGAGGTTACAGCGGATGGGATTCTATGTGAAGATAAGAATGGAGAAAAGCAGCTGGTACCCGGCAAATCGGTAATCTGTGCTCTGGGACAGCGTTCGCGTACAGATCTGGTGGAAAAACTGCAGGATGCAGCTCCTTTTGTAAGAGTGATTGGCGACGCGGCAAAGGTATCGACAATTACAAATGCTGTCTACTGGGGTTATCATGCAGCGCTGGATATTTAAAAGAAAGCGGGAAAAGAAATCATGAATTTGGATAAGAAAAGATGGATTATTTTAGCGGCTGCGTGTCTGGTTAATTTGTGTCTGGGTTCGATTTATGCATGGAGCGTGTTTGCGGCTTCAATGGCAGAGCATTTTAACGATGCATTGGGGCTGAATGTGACATCCGGCGATCTGGCTATTGTATATACGATCGCAAATGCGGTAGGGCCTGTTACGATGATTTCCGGCGGAGTGGTCAATGACAAGCTGGGACCGAAAAAGGTGATTGCACTAGGCGGCGTTATGTTTGGCGGCGGCATGGTGATTTCTGGTTTCGCGACCAGCGTTTCATTTCTGATTGTCAGCTATGGGCTGATCGCCGGACTGGGGCTTGGAATGGCTTATGGGGCAACGATCTCTACGAGCGTGAAATATTTTCCAGATAAGAGGGGACTGATCGGCGGGATTACGACCGCTGTATATGGAATGAGCTCCGTGATTCTGCCTCCTGTTGTTACTGTGATTGTAAGCCGTTTTAATGCTACGACTGCGTTTAAAGTGGTTGGAGCGGTATTTCTGGTTATCATTTTAATCAGCACACAGTTTTTAGAGCAGTGTCCAGAGGGGTATGCCCCGGCAGGATACAAGCCGCCTGCTGCTCAAAAAGGCACGGCAGACATGGACTGGAAAGAGATGATAAAGACGCCGATATTTTATGTGATGCTGCTTCTGCTTACCAGCGGAGCCTTCAGCGGCATGATGATTATTTCCCAGGCCTCAGCGATGGCACAGGGAATGATCGGGATGACAGCTATTGCGGCGAGTGCGGCCGTATCCATTCTTGCTCTTTTTAATGCATTGGGGCGAATTGCGGCAGGATATATATCGGATAAAATCGGCCGGATTAATACGCTGATGACAGCATGTATTTTGTGTATTGTGGGAATGCTGTGTCTGTATTTTTCCGCAGATGGACAGCAGATGTTATTTTATACTGGAATCTGTATTGTCGGAGTCAGCTTTGGCTCTTTTATGGGGGTGTATCCGGGCTTTACGGCAGACCAGTTTGGGGCGCGCAATAATAGTGTGAATTATGGAATTATGTTCATTGGCTTTGCACTGGCGGGATATTTTGGGCCGCAGATGATGCGTAGTGTTTATGAGTCGACCGGCGTCTATCAGAATGCTTTTTTGATTGCCTGCGGGCTGAATATCGCAGGGATTATTCTGACTGTCTTGTACCGGATGATCAGAAAGAAGTAGGAGTGGTTATTGAACTGTTTGGCGGGCTGTGCTCAGGCATGGTAAGGATGAAATGAAATACGACTGGAGCAGATCTGTATTTAGCATGTAGGTTTGCTCCAGTTTTTCAGTTTTTTGCGTTGTTTGTCGTGTTAAAATGATTGCAGTTTTTCATTTCTTGTGTTGTATAGCTGCCAATAATGCCTGAGCATCTTTGGAGAGGAAGGACGGGGCGAAGGTCCAAGGTTCGTTTCTGTATATGCGGACGAAGGGATAACCGTGTCGAAAAATAGGATATATTGTCAAAAAGTGAAGTGATATAATTTGAAGACAATAGGAACTGGGCAAGTTGATTTTCAAATTATATTGCTTTTATATGCGTAAAGTTTTGAAAATACTGACAGAAAATATTGAGGAACCAGGAAAAATTATCTGGTTACAAAAATAGTTTTGTATGTTATTATTAATAGCAAGTGGAGATAACATACAGAATAGTTTAGAGGATGCTTATGTTATCTATATTGATGCATGAAGGCTGAAACTAATCTTACTGTAGTTATTGAAAAATATATGCGAAGATAAATGTTTTGGTATCATTTAAACTGTGGGAGGAATCTGTTATGTATTTAAAGAAAATACAAATGAAAAATTTTAGAAAATATAGGGAAGATCATAATTTTTTTACATTTGTAAATGCTGACGGAATAAAAGGAAAAAGTATAAGTACAGATAAAGAAGGAAAGAGTGATTTAGATAAGGATATAGATGTTGCATCGGCGACAACGCTTATTGTTGGAAAAAATAATACAGGTAAAACGTCAGTAATTCAAGCTTTATTAAAAATAATAAAAAATAATGAAAATTATGGGCTGCAGGTAAGAGATATTAATTTTCACTATTTAGAAAATTGTTTTCAACATTATCTGGAAAGTTTTAGATTTGCTGCAGAAGATGTGGAGAAAGTTGAGTTTGAACCTCCAGTCATTGAATTTGTTATAACAATTGCACTGGAAAAAGATAGCGATGATTTGGTAACGAATCTGGTTCCGTTTATGTTATTAGGAGATGTAGATCGTGAAGAAATAGAAATTGTTATAAAATATGAGATCTCGGAAAAAGACAAATTTAAAGATGCTGTATTAAAAGCTTGTAAACAGGTTGAAGAAAGAGATGCAGAAAAAAGAAGTAATGAAAAAGGGCATGGTAATAGAACAAGAACAGATTTTCAAATAATGTTCAGGGAATTAGAAAAAGTACCATTTCAAATGAGTTACTATCAAAGATATATAGAAGAAGGAGAAAAAGAACCAAAAATAAAACGAATTGAATCTAATTTCAGGTTGTCTAATTTAATGGATATTAAATGTATATCAGCTAACAATGTAAAGAAAGATAGTGCTTTAACAGAAGCATTTAATAGGATTATTTCTTATAGGTATAACAACATCGTTGACAGCGAGCGCCAGGAGTTAGATAAAAATATTGATAGGATTAATGATGACCTGACACAAAATATCAGGGAACACCATCATGCTGCAATAAACAATGCAATAGGTGAAATTGTAGCATCAGATGCGGTGAAAGTCAATTTGAGCACTGATATTACTGAAGAAAAGCTTGTAAGAAGTTTTCTGCTGTATGAATACGAGGAAAAAGGGTTAAATATTCCAGAAAATCAGTTTGGCCTTGGATATACGCATTTAGTTATGATTATTGCTGAACTGATAGACTATATGGAACATTATCCAGAAGAGAAAAATAACAGTAAAATAAATTTGATTGCAATAGAAGAACCAGAATCTTTTATGCATCCGCAAATGCAGGAACTGTTTATTAAAAATATAAATGATGCTTTGAAAAAATTGATTGAGGATAAACAGAGGAAATTAAACAGCCAGCTCATTGTTACGACCCATTCTTCCCATATTTTGAACAGTAAAATCCATATGGGGAATTCATTCGATGACATTTGCTATGTTTATGCGGAAAAAAGAAAAGCCTGTGTTGTAAATCTGAATGATGCTTCTGTTATGCCATCAGAAAAGGAAATTGAAAAAAATGACTTTGCTTTCTTAAAGAAACATATTAAATATAAGGTTTCTGAGTTGTTCTTTGCAGATGCAGTAATATTGGTAGAAGGATTTGCAGAAGAAACTATACTGCCTTTTTATCTTGAACAGGATAAGAGATTTAATAAACGGTATATTTCTATTTTTGGAATTAGCGGGGCTCATGCATTTATATATGAAAACTTATTAAAAAAATTGAAAATTCCTGCACTCATTATCACCGATTTAGATATAAGACGTACAGAAGATAAAATTAATGAACATGGGAAACAGAAGGATGAAAAGGTTCAGAAAGATTATACTCAGGTGACAACGCTGGCGGGACAGGAAACTTCTAATAAAACCATTAATCATTTCCAAAAGACTTATGATATATCAAATATATGTCCGTATATGGAAGTTGAAAATATTCGTATTGTTTATCAGAGGAAAATAGGAAAGTATTATCCTGCAAGTTTCGAAGAAGCGTTCATTTTAACGAATGCAGAAAATAAACTTTTGAATAATGTTTTAAAAGCCATAAAACCACAAATTTATAAAAAAATTGTTCAATCAGATAACATAACGGATTATAAACAAAATATAGAGCAGTCTTATAAATGGCAGAAGAAGTTATCTGGCGATAAAGGAAAATTCGCCAGTGAACTATTATATCAATTAATTGTACAAGAAGATTTAAATAAAAGGCCTGCATTACCAAATTATATTCTGGACGGATTAGAATGGCTGATTAATAAACTTGAGGAAGGTGAAATACATGGGTTTAAAAGAAATTGATCCAGAGAAGTATGAACAGGAACAGAAGATTACGCAGAGGTTATTTGAATTGGTTGATGAAGGAAAAAGCCTGGTTTTCGATGCTGGAGCTGGTGCAGGAAAAACGTATGCTTTGGCTGAATCCCTGCGGCATGTTATACGAAAATATGGAAAAAAGTTAGAACGGCATAATCAGAAAATTATGTGTATTACATATACGAACGTTGCAGCCAATAATATAAAAGCTAAGATTGGAAATTCCAATCTTGTTATAGTCTCTACAATTCATGAAAGATTATGGCAGTTGATTAAATCATATCAGAGGGAACTGTTGGTTTTGCACAGGGAAAATATGGAAAACATAGTAGCTGATGATAGGGCGGAGCTGACAGATGAAAATACAAGAAATGCTAAAATTTATAGAGTATATAGGGAACTGATGCCTGCGCTTAGAGAAGCGTTTGAGGAGGATGTGTGTGCTCATAAGGAAGAATTTTATCAGGGATATACAATGAGCGCTGATGATTTTCGAAAGCATTATGGGGATTATGTGGCGCAATATCCGAATGTTATGAGTAATGTAGGAAATTTTCGCGCGATTGTTAGTAAAGTATATGAAATAAAACGTTTTGAAGCATGTCTTTCTGAAATAGAGGATGGAAAGTTAAAAGAAATTAATTATAATGCTATGTATAACCGTGACCGACTGGACAAGATGAGAATCAGCCACGATACCTTGTTGGAATATGGAAAAAAACTGATATTAAAATACCCGGTTTTGCAGCAGATTATTTTTGACCAGTTTCCATATATCTTTATTGATGAATACCAGGATACTTCCTCGGAGGTTGTTGAAATTATGGCAGCGCTGGATACACATGCAAAAGAAATGAAGCGTAAATTTTTTGTGGGATATTATGGTGATCGGGTCCAGAATATTTACGATGATGGAATTGGATGTCATCTTTTAGAAAAACATGAAAATCTAGAGAGGATTAGCAAGGAATTTAACCGGCGGTCTTATAAAGAGATTATTGATGTGGCAAATAGGATCAGATTAGATGATTTACATCAAATTTCTATTTATAAAGACTGTATAGGCGGAAGTGTTGAATTTTGCGATATGGCTTCTGTGGAAACAGTGATAGAAAGATATAGAAATGAAAAGAATTATATAATTGGGGAAAAAGTACATTGTTTTGTTTTAAAAAATGAAGAGGTTGCAAAGAGATTGGGAATTTCGAATTTATATAACGTATTTAAAAATTCAAGGGCATATTCAAATGCACGTTTTCAGCAGCTGAATACCGAATTATTATCTACAGATAAAGAAAAGCTTGGAGAGGCAGCTTCTTTTTTGTACCGTGTACTTGAATTTTATACAGATGTAAGATGGGAAGGAACGCCGGTTGAAAAAATTTTGTATGGCGATATAAAAGATTATCATGATTTAAATATTGCAGAATTAAAGAACATAAAAAAGTGTCTGCAGGGGATTGAGGGCGATACGCTGGAGCTGTTTTTGATGAAAATGTGCGAATGCTATAAAAAAGGCAGCAATAATATACGTACAATAATAAAAGCCGTTTTGGATTTAGAGGAGATAACAGATAATTATATTACAGGATATTTCATGCAGACATTGGAACAAAAAAATATGCAGGAAAATGAAGAAGAAGACGAAAATGAGAGTGTGGGCAGAATAAGACAGCTTTATTCTATTCGCATGGAAGAGCTTGAAAAATGGCATGACTATATTAAACGTAAAGAGAATACAGATATTATATATCATACTTTTCACGGAACGAAAGGCCTGGAGTTTGAAAATGTAATAATTGTATTGGAAGATGGATTTGGAACAAAAAGGGAAGATAAAGTATTTATTAAAATATTTTTAGAAAATTATTCTGAACTGAGTTCAGAGAAACAAATTATGGAACACGAAAAAGCGAGAAATCTATTGTACGTGGCTGTAACACGAGCGAAAAAGCGGTTGAAAATAATTTATACAGGTGATTCAGCGAAAGTAAAGGAAACTTTGGTTAGTATTTTTAATCAGAATAATGAAAGAGAATAATTTTATTAATGAAGGATAACCAGAGAAGTAATGACTTTGAACTTAGCGTATGCGGATATGAGAAAAATTGGATGATTAAAAAACGCTCCACAGCGTGGAGCGAATTAAGAGGGTGCTTTTTATGAGTGAAATTATGGAAAAGGATAATTTGATGAATAACGTGCAGCCGGAGAATGCGTACCTTTCCATTCGGAGTTATGTCATTGATGCGCAAAAGCATGTTTATTCTGCTGTTAATGCGGCAATGGTAACAGCTTATTGGAATATTGGTAAAGCAGTTTATGAAGTATGTGGAGAAAATGACCGCGCTGCTTATGGAAAGCAAGTTTTAAAATATATTTCGGAACGGCTTACTGCGGAATTTGGAAAAGGATTTAGTGTGCAGGGACTGAGAAATATGCGCCAGTTTTATCTTGCGTTTCCAGATCGTTCCAAAGTACGGGAGGAATTAAGCTGGTCGCACTACCGTCTTCTGATGTGTGTCGGGGATGAGGATGCCAGAATGTTTTATGCAGAAGAATCAGTAAAAGCAGGATGGAGTGTCCGCCAGCTTCAAAGGCAGATCAATACGATGTTCTACCACAGGATTCTTTCCAGTAAAGACAAGGAAAGCGTTGCGGCAGAGATTCAGACATCAGTGCCAAAACCGGAATATGAAAAGATCATTAAAGATCCGTATGTGTTGGAGTTCCTTGACCTTCCGCAGAATGAACATTTTTATGAATCAGAGTTGGAACAGGCGCTTATAGATCATTTGCAGAAGTTCCTTCTGGAACTTGGAAGAGGTTTTTCATTTGTGGCCCGGCAGAAGCATTTCAATTTTGATGGGCGGCATTTTTATATTGACCTTGTATTCTATAACTATATTTTGAAGTGCTTTGTGCCGATTGATTTAAAAACAGATGATCTGGCGCACCAGGATGTAGGCCAGATGCAAATGTATGTGAACTACTATACACGTGAAATGATGAACGAAGGCGATAATCCGCCGATTGGCATTCTCCTATGTGCGGATAAGAGCGATACGCTGGTACGTTATACATTACCGGAGGATAATACACAGATTTATGCTGCGAAATATATGCCTTATATGCCGACTGAGGAAGAATTGAAAAGAGAACTGAATTTGGGGGACTTTGAGAAAATAGAAGGTGAATAACTGGATTGGATATTTAAAAGAGTATAACAGATGATTGTTTATGACATGACGATTATTTGGATATGAGATGATGCAAAGTATTATTTAGACATAATGTGATGAATTTAGATAAAATTTATACTTTATTTACAAAATATTTTTAGTCCGTGCTTGACAGAATCTGATGATGGCATAACTGGTCGAAAAATAGGATATTTTATAGAAAAGTGATATAATTTGAAAGTGATGGAAGTTGAGGAAGTTGATTTTCAAATTATATCGCTTTTATATGAGTGAAGCTTTGATGTTAAAACACTGTGTCAGGGGTGGCATGATTTTTCTGCTATTTAGACTATGTTTTTAAAAGTTTAGGCAGGTCTGTGCATTTACTGTACAGACAGTAAAACACGTTGCATACAATTACAAAGGGAGCAGGCACAACAGTGTGAAGCATATCATGCCCTGTGGGTACATCTCACAGAAAGCATTTTTCAAACACGCTCTAGTACATGTTTTGTATCCGTGAAAAGTAACAATAGTTGTTGCTTTAGCATACAAAAAATGATAGATAACCTTGACAAACATACTGATAGTATGATAATATAAGCCCATACATACTAAAGGTATGTTAAAGGAGGTGCAGGACACAGTGGCAAGAAATAAGCATCCAGAAGAAACCGTTCATTTAATTTTGGATGTTGCTTTTCGCCTGTTTATGGAAAAAGGTTACGAGCATACTTCTATACAGGACATTATCAATCATTTAGGCGGACTCAGTAAAGGTGCGATTTATCATCATTTTAAGTCGAAGGAAGATATTCTGGTCGCTGTTATAGAACGAATGACGGCTGAATCGAATCAGATGCTTGCGGTCATTCGTGACAGGACGGATCTTAGCGGTCAGGAGAAGCTGAAAACGATTTTCAAACAATCGATTCAAAGGCCGGTACAGAACGATATTTTTACAGTGGCCCCGGATTTTCATAATAATCCGAGACTGATGTTTGGCCTTTTACAAGATACGATCGAAGAAGCGGCGCCGGACTATATACTGCCGATTATCGAGCAGGGGATTGCGGATGGTTCGATTCAGACTGAGTATCCGAAGCAGTTGGCGGAGCTGATTCTGCTTGTAGCAAATGTCTGGATGAATCCTATGATGTTTGACAGTTCTGTAGAAGAATCGTATGATAAGTTTATGGTTTTTGGACAGATGCTGCAGGGCTTTGGGCTGGATATTATAGATGATGAAATGCTAGAAAGGCTGCAGGAGCTGGCAGCGATTTATCAAAAAAGCAAATGATTATAAAAGCAAATGATCAAAAAAGCAATGATAAGAAAGCAAATGATAAGAAAGCAAATGATTATAAAAGCAAATGATAAGAAAGCAAATGATCATAAAAGCTGAAATATATGGATAAATGACAGCAGCTAGATCTTTTGTTTGGTGCGCAGACTGTATGAAAACATGAAATCTGCCCTGAGAAATGGGCAGATCTATTTTTTACAATTATACATACCGATGTGCGGTATGATAAAAAAGTTGCTGAGAATAGAAGTCTGTAGAGAAAAGCTATGGAGACAGACAGGTATTGAGTTGATGCAGTTTGAAAGATTAGAAAATGGGAGGTTTAAAGAATGAATCAAAAGCTTTTTACAAAAGATTTTACGATGGTGGTCATCGGTCAGATGATTTCACTGTTTGGCAACGCAGTCATAAGATTTGCGTTACCGCTTTATTTATTAAATTTGACAGGTTCGTCTGCGCTGTATGGCACTGTTACAGCGTGTGCTTTCATCCCTGCGGTACTGCTGTCCCCTATTGGCGGCATTGTGGCGGACAGAGTAAATAAGAGAAATATTATGGTAATCCTGGATTTTTTTACGGCGGCAGTGCTGACGGCTTTTTCCATACTTATGAATGGAGTGGATCTCATTCTGCTTCTGACGGTTACGCTGATGCTTCTATATGGGATTGCAGGGGCCTATCAGCCGTCCGTGCAGGCAAGCATCCCGGCGCTGACGGGAAGAGAGCATTTTATGGCGGCAAATTCGGTCATCAATACGATCAGCTCTCTGGCATCCCTGTTAGGCCCTGTGCTTGGCGGCATGTTATATAGTGCGTATGGATTAGAGCCTGTGCTGCGGGTGTGCACAGTATGCTTCCTAGTGTCGGCAGTGATGGAAATCTTTATTACAATACCTTTTCAAAAGCAGGATTCAGAAGGCGGTATATGGAAGATTGTCAGAAATGATTTTGCAGAGAGTATCCGTTTTATTCGGAAGGAAAAGCCTGTGATTGGCAGATCGCTCCTTTTAGTCTGTGGAATTAACCTGTTCCTGTCCTCAATGATTAATGTCGCGCTGCCGTATCTGGTCACGGAGGTATTGGAGATCGAAGCTTCATGGGCAAACAGGCTTTATGGGTTTGCAGAAGGGGCATTGGCGGCAGGCGGACTCGCAGGTGGTATCGGTGCAGGTATTTTCGCAAAGAAGCTGAAGCTTCAAAAATCAGGCAGTCTGGTTGTTGCCTGTGCAGTGAGTGTGTTTCCTATTTGTGCGTCATTGATCTTGTCTTCTTCTGGAATGGTAAATTATATCGTTATCACTATATGCTGTTTTGCCGTTATGCTGTTTTCTACAACTTTTTCCGTGCAGATGCTGTCTTTTTTTCAGGCGGAAACACCGCAGAATTTAGTTGGAAAAGTAATTGCTGTGATTCTTACTGTCTCGATGTGTGCGCAGCCGCTGGGGAGTGCGTTTTATGGAATCTTGTTTGAAATATGCAGAGGGTTTGAATATGTGGCTGTTTTATTTTCAGGTATTGTGTCACTGATGATTGCTTATAGAACGAGAAAAATCTTAATGAAGTATTTGAGCGGGCATGCCTGAGACGGCAGCTGTCTTTGTAAGCTTTCTGCATCTGCGTTGTGACACCGGACGGTCACGGCACCTAGAGCGTGTTTGAAAAATCATTCCCGCGATCTGCACTCCTCACTTTGCGGATAATTCATCCCAAATTTAATCAACATAGCCCGCTATGCCTCATAAATTTGGGATAAATTCTCCATATCATGCCCTGTGGGTACAAAGTGTGAAGTACATCTCACGGAAAGCATTTTTCAAACACGCCCTAGTCCGCCCCGCCTAA
Organism: uncultured Eubacterium sp.; assembly: GCA_947385875.1. Lineage (GTDB taxonomy): Bacteria > Bacillota > Clostridia > Lachnospirales > Lachnospiraceae > Eubacterium_J. The sequence continues at coordinate 27,428 of CANDMV010000005.1, forward strand.
GGCCGGAAGCTAAAGGTGCCGCGACCATTGAGAAACGAACTGTAATCTGGAATGCGGAGAAATGGAGATTTTTATGGAAATACAGCTGCGCAGCTGTTATAATGGCATTGAAGATGGCGTGGCAAAAGGAGGATTGAATTATGACGCAAAGCAAAATGAGGTTATATCTGTTGAAAGAGCTGTTGAAAGAATTGCCGGAATATAAGAATATGAAAATCCCAGATAGTATCGAAGAGCAAAAACGTCTTCTTAGAAGCCTTATGAATATACGCTCTCCTCGTCCGATTGGAAAACAGTTCCTAGAAGTGCAGGACGAATATCTAAGCGCGGAGGTTAAGGAAAAGGGAATTACTGACAGTGATACCCTGCGAGGATCACCGAGCGACAGACGCCTGACTCTTTGGCGCGGGGATATTACCACATTAAAGGTGGACGCGATTGTAAATGCTGCGAACAGTGCTTTAAGGGGATGCTTCGTACCCTGTCACTCCTGCGTGGATAATATCATTCACAGCGTCAGCGGCATTCAGCTGCGGCTGGCCTGTGATGAGCTGATGACAAAGCAGGGATATGACGAGCCGACGGGAAAAGCAAAGATTACTCCCGCCTTCAATCTTCCTTGCCGTTATGTCCTGCATACAGTGGGGCCGATTGTGCATGGGCAGCTTACAGAACAGCACTGCAGGCAGCTTGCAGACTGTTATCGGTCATGTATGGAGCTTGCTGCCGGCAATGGATTAAAAAGTATCGCTTTCTGCTGCATTTCCACAGGAGAATTTCATTTTCCACAGAAAAAGGCGGCTGAGATTGCCGTGCAGACAGTGACAGAATTCTTACAGACGGATACTCAGACAGAAAAGGTTATTTTTAATGTGTTCAAGCAGGAGGATTATGATATCTATAAAGCGATTCTATATGTTTGAGTATTTCAGCCCGTTAATATAGAATGCAGTGATATCATGCTTTATAAAGGCGGTGCGAAAGAGGCAGGAAATGGTCTGGGATGATGGAAGGAGTGTAGAAAGAGATAGAGATAAGAAAGAAAAAGCTTCCGATTGGAATTGAAAATTTTGAAGAGATTCGGAAAGAGGACTTTTACTATATTGATAAAACAAGGCTTATTGCTGAGCTGCTCCATAATTGGGGAGCGGTAAATCTATTCACCCGTCCCAGAAGATTTGGAATTAAAGCATGTGAAACGGGTGAAAATAGAGAGCTTGATTATCAAATAAAGGTGGCAAAAAATAAACTCTCTGCATTAGGCATACCGCCCGAAGATTATGAAATGTAATTAACTGACAAATAAAAGGTGTAAAGTCTTATTAAATTATAAAGGCTCTGCACCTTTTTCATTTGCATAAATCCAATCAGATAGAAAAGGAAATCCAGTCTTTCAGTATGTCGGTGCGGACTACAAGGCAACCTATGCAGAACAGTTCCGTGAGACGGTGGATAAGTCAAACCAGACGCAAGGCATTACATCACGCAACCTGATGTCTCCTAAAGCCCCGTCCTGCGGCCGGCACTATAACCGCAGCCAACACCGCATACACGACTGCCCGCATAGAAAGCGCGTCAAATACGACTCCCCCGATCTGATAAGAGATATATTTACCGAGTTCCGGCATAGCTGCCCTATATGGCAGCAGGAATAATATCAGATTGTACGCCCCGGCTGTCCCGTTTGGCGAAAGAAACAGCGGGATAAAAAGAATCGGCACAATGATAATCAATACGAGATAAGGACTTTTCAGATTAGCAGAAAGCAGTAATGTCAGCCCGATCATAGCAGTCAGCACCAGATAGATCACACCAAGATTGATAAGCACGGCCTGCAAAAATGTAAACGGGTAAGGGATGGATGTACCTGCAATCTGCAGCGGCAGGTCATAGCCGTCTGTTCCGAATGCCGCAAGCGTCAGCCCGAAAGCAGCTATGACATGAAGTGTAAACGCGAGGATTCCAAACAGCATGGATGCTATGATTTTCGCCGTTGCCAGTCTGGTTCTGCCGTACTTGCCGGACAGAATCACCGCATCTGTCCCGGCCTGATATTCGCCGGAAAAAACAGGGGCTATTGCTATACAGACCGCCAGCATTGCAAAGATCAGCAGTTCAAAGCTGCTCATGATGATTTTAAAGCCTTCGTGATAGCCATACTGCAGGGGCGTTTTTACGCTGCTGTTCTTAGAGCTCCAGTATTCTTTTTGTGCATCTGATAGATTTCTGGAAGGCATATCCAGAAGGGCTTTTATTTTTTCATTTCTAGACGGATAGAATCCGGCAGTGTTTTCCAGATCAAGTTCAGGAAGCTTATTAAGGCCGGAGGATTCATCTGGAGAATCATATACAGATGCGATGATGCTGAGCAGATTCTCACGTGGCGCTGCATAGCTCCAATAGGCATCGCCGATCAAAAATTTTTCATTTCCGTCATAGCCCACATGTTCGGGGTTCTCAAAGAGTTTCTGATATTCTGCAATCGTATTTTTTACATATTCATCTGTGATCGGGACAGAAAGATTCTGATACTGCTCCTTTGTGTAGGCAATGCCTTTGAGACCCTTGACGACCCCGTCCTGATGATAGGTCTGGTACTGCAGGATCGGCAGTCCGAAAAGAAAGACGGTTAAAATCAGGCTGGCTGCCATAACAATCAGGGTTGATTTTTTACGCAGGATTTTCAAAAATTCATATTTAATCAGCATCGTCGCTACTCCTTTCGTATTGCGCATTTTCTCCAAAATGATATAGAAACAAATCCTCCAGGCTCGGCTCTGTAGTGCAGGCGTCTGGCGCAGGCGCTGTATCACTGATAATGCGCAGCCTTACCATATTATTTTCGTGATGCAGATTTACAACTAAAAAGCGGCGGCTGTATTCTTCGGCTTCAAGAGGATTCATCAAAACCTCCCATACCTTTCCCCTGATTTCATCCGTGACGGTATCCATAGGCTCGCCAAGCAGAAACCGTCCGTTTTTCATCATTAAAATGTAGTCGGCAATGTAGGAGACATCCGATACGATATGAGTAGACAAAATGACGATTTTCTCCTTTGCGAAGTCTGAAATTAAGTTGCGGAAACGGACGCGCTCTTTGGGATCAAGTCCGGCGGTTGGTTCATCCAGAATCAATATGGAAGGTTGGTTCAGCTGCGCCTGTGCAATGCCCAGACGCTGCTTCATGCCGCCGGAATAGGATTTTATCTTTTTATCTGCGGCTTCCTGAAGATTTACCATATGAAGAAGCTCCCGTGTGCGGGCTTTGGAAGTCTTCGTGTCAAGCCCTTTGACTGCTGCCATGTACAGCATAAATTCGCGTGCGGTGAAGTCTGGATAGAACCCGAAATCCTGCGGCATATACCCTAACTGTGCATAATACTGTTCGCCCAGTTCATCGATGGAACTGCCGTTTAGGCAGATTCTGCCTGTTGTCGGCTTTAAAACACCGCAGATCATTCTCATCAGCGTTGTTTTGCCGGCACCGTTTGCTCCGAGCAGGCCGTATACGCCCGGAGTCAGACTTGCATTTACATGATTGACAGCACACTTTGTGCCGTACTGCTTACATAAGTCTCGTAATTGCAACTGCATAGAAAAATCCTCCTGTTAGATATATTTGCTGTATGAATATTGCACAGCAGACCAGAATAAACGGCAGGCTGGAATTCATGGATATCACCAGAATTTAATGCCGTTTAGATAGGCGTAATGAATAGGCAGCCTATGCTTAACAGCATAAACCGTTTATCTTAGGATGTACTTTTGCCTATCTTAATTTAATCTTAAGATACTTTTTGAATTTAGTATCAGAGCATGGAATAGCAGCTGTTTATTTGTATATCATGATGGAATGAGGAATTGTACGATACATGAAATGTCAGCTGTTTATTTGTATATAATAATGGAATGGAATGAGGAATTGTGTTAAACTGTAAAAAAGCAGTGCGGGGGATTAAAATGTGGCTAGAGCGTGTTTGAATGGAGATGTCAGTAAATGAAAGTTGTAATAGCGATCGATTCTTTTAAAGGAAGCATGACTTCTATGGAAGCCGGAGCTGCTGCAAAGGAAGGAGTTTTCAGGGCCTGTGAGGCTGAAGTGTCAGTAAAGCCGCTTGCTGACGGAGGAGAGGGTACGACGGAAGCGCTGGTGGAGGGGCTTGGCGGAACGTATGTCAGGATCGAGGTTACAGGGCCTCTGGGGGAGCCTGTGACAGCGAGATATGGAATGCTGGGAGATGGAAAGACCGCCGTTATGGAAATGGCTGAGGTGGCGGGCATCATACTTGTAAACAGGAAAGACCTGAATCCATGGAAAGCTACGACAACTGGTATTGGGGAAATGATTTTAGATGCCGCAGGCCGCGGCTGTCGGGAATTTATCATCGGTATCGGTGGAAGCGCGACGACCGAAGGCGGTATCGGGATGCTGCAGGCGCTTGGCTATGTGTTTTATGACAGGAAAGGGAAGATGCTTCCTCCACTGTTTGAAAGTCTGGAAAAAATCGAAAAGATCAGCGCAGAGCACGTACCGAAAGTACTTCAGGAATGCCGCTTTCGGATCGCGTGTGATGTGACAAACCCGCTGTGCGGAGAAAATGGTGCGGTTTATGTCTACGGCCCGCAAAAAGGGGTAGAGCGGCAGGACATGCAGAAAATGGACGATGCCATGCAGCATTACGCGCGTAAAACAGCGGAATTTATCGGAAAAGACAACAGCCCTGCGCCTGGGGCAGGGGCTTCGGGAGGGCTTGGTTTTGCGTTTTTAAGCTATCTGCCGAATGTAGAATTAAAGTCGGGGATAGCGCTGATTATGGATGCTGTCGGTCTGGAAAAGGAGATGAAGGATGCGGATCTTGTAATTACCGGCGAAGGCAGGCTGGATTTTCAGACTGCGATGGGGAAAGTGCCAGTGGGCGTAGCGCGACTTGCCAAAAAATATAACTGCAGGGTTGTGGCTTTTGCAGGCAGTGTGACGGATGATGCTGTAATATGCAATGAAGAGGGCATAGATGCGTTCTTCCCGATTGTACGCGGTGTGTCTACGCTGGATGAAGCAATGGATACAGAGACTGCAAAGAGAAATATGACTCTTTCGGTGGAGCAGGTCTTTAGGCTGCTGTCGTGATTTTGTTTTTCGGTCATAAACTTTTTGCTTGTGGGCATAAATATAAAAAATGAAAGCAGAGGATGGAATATGGAGTACAGACGTTTTGATGACACAATCATTATGCGGATAGATCCGGGAGAAGAGATTTGTGAGCAGCTTATAGCTGTCGCTCAGAAAGAGGAGATCAGTCTTTCTGAGATCAGCGGCCTCGGAGCCATAAATGATTTTACAACAGGTGTGTTTGATACGGCAAGAAAAGAGTATCATTCCAATCATTTTACGGGGACTTTTGAGATTGTATCTTTAACAGGAACGCTTACCAGAAAAGCGGGAGAGGTCTATCTTCACGCTCATTTTAGTGCCGGGGATGAAAAGGGAAATGTATTTGGCGGACATCTAAACCGCGCAGTTGTGAGCGCAACGGCAGAAATTATTATTCGTATCATCAATGGTGAGGTCGGCAGAAGCTTTCATGAAGAGATCGGCTTAAACCTGTTTTGCTTTTAGTGGATTGGACAGGCGGAGAAACCGCACTGCATTCCCTGATTTACGGATTATTCAATCCAAATTTAAGAGGTGCTGCCCGCCTGAATCCACATGTGAGCCTTCTTGTGGCGGATAATTCAACCCAAATTTAAGAGGTGATGCCCACTGTGGCTCTTAAATTTGGGTTGAATTATCCATAATGCCCTGCGGGTACAAAGTGTGGAGCATATCATGCCCTGTGTACATCTTACAGAAAGAAATTTTTAAACATGTTCTGGGTCGAAAATTGTATTTGAATACAATAATAAGCATTACAGTCTGGCTTAGTGTTGGAAGGGAATATGGATTATAAATTCAGTTCCCTCTCCCGGCTGACTTTTTACTAGAATCCTTCCTCCGTGAAGCGCCACGATCTGATTTGCTATCGCAAGGCCAAGACCGCTGCCTTCCGGCTTTTCTTTTGTATTTGTCCCTCTATAATATCGTTCAAACAGTCTGGACTGTTCCTGTTCGCTGAATCCTTTTCCATTATCACGGATGGAAAGCAGAATACCGTCTTGATTGTCGGCATCGAGTGTCACGCTGACCTTTGTATCAGAAGAATTGTGTACCAGAGCGTTCATAACAAGGTTCGTTATGGCACGCCGCAGCAGTTCGGGGTCGATTACGGCAGTAAGCTCTGCATGTCGGCTCTCAAAGGATAAGTCGCGGTCAGAAAATGACGGATCATTGATAAGATCGATCAGCCATGACCTGACCGTCCGGGCCATCTGCACTTCCTTCGGATGAAACGGCATAGAGTCGGAATCCAGCTGATAAGTCAGCTTTAAATCATTTATCAGTCTTTCTGTGTGATTGATATTTTTTAAAATAATGCTGCCATATTCATGTACAGTCTCTTCATCCGGGCAGGTGTCAGCGAGCAGCTCCGCATAGCCCTTGATCGGAGACAGAGGAGTTTTTAGATCATGCGTAATATTCGCAATCCATTCCCTGCGCTTCATTTCTGTTTCTGCGCTGATTTGGTCGGCGTGCTGGATTTCCTGATGCATCTTATTCAGGGCATGGCAGATTTCATGGAACATTCCCTGCTCTGTCAGAGGATGATATGTTCGCAGAGAGATATTTTTGATGCCGTCTGTAATCCCTGACAGCTTTCCGGAAAGCCAGAATCCATAAATGAGCACAGAAGCAATAAGGATTCCCAGAGCCGAAACAAAAATGATTCGTGCTGCCGGAGAAAGCCGTGCGACTCTGCTGCCGTTGTAATGCAGCATATATTTTCCAATATGATAAGGAAAGCCGATCACATAGCTGCAGATTTCATCAGACTTATCGGTGTTGTTCAGACTTCCTGCAAACACGGTATAACCGTTTTTATATTCACTGGCGCGAAGCGCGATCAGTTCGGAAGCGGAGTACTTTTCAGGATAACCAGCGGGTTTGTTGCGGGAAAAAATCTCCTGCCCGGATTCATCCAGAAACTGAATCCATAAGCCATATTCGTCCAATCGGTCAAGCCCGATCTGCTCTATGGAGAGCTTACCGTCTTCATATGTCGTCCACGCGGAGAAGCTGTCTGTAAAAACCTGCGGCCAATAGGCAATGCTCATCCCCTCCGGTTCAGGTATGGAAAACAGATAGTAAAATAAACCGATTGCCGCTGCAGTGCCTGCCAATAGAATGACAGACAGCAGCAGGACCATTCTGAAAAAGGGATTAAAATGCTTCTTATTTTTCATATGGATTTACCAGCTTGTAGCCTAAGCCTTTCATTGTAATAAGGTACTGTGGATGAGCGGGATCACTTTCCAGCTTTTCACGCAGATGACGGATATGGACCATCACCGTATTATCGCAGCCGAAGCTGTCTTCCTTCCAGATGGCTTCATATAAACGCTCACGGCTGATGACCCGCCCTTTGTTTTCGGCTAAATACCGCAGTATTTCATATTCTCTGGCGGTCAATTCCAGATCTTTTTGCTCCTTTGTCACCCTGCATCCGTCTACATCAATCGTCAGCGCGCCGATCTTTAAGGCTGGCTTGTCTGCGGGATTCTGCTGATATTCTATGCGGCGCAGCTGTGCCTTTACTCTGTAAGCAATCTCTTTGGGGCTGAATGGTTTGGTGACATAGTCGTCGCCGCCGACGGCTAGGCCGAGCAGTTTGTCCAGCTCATCATTTTTAGACGAAAGAAACAGAATCGGGCAGTGGGAGAATTGTCTGATTTGTCTGCATACTTCGTAGCCGTCCAGATCCGGCAGCATAATATCCAAAATAATAATGTCCGGCTGAGCTTTCCGGCAGGTGTCTATCGCAGACATTCCGGTATCTGCTTTTAAGATGTGATGCAGTCCTTCGATATTCAAAGCTTTTTCCAGCAGGCTTGAAATATCAGGCTCGTCGTCAACGACTAGAATTCGATATTCATTCATGATAGGCATTTCCTTTCAAATATGCTGCTAACGATATGATTTGTCAAAACGATTGCCCGTATATGCCCGCAAACGCTGATGAGTTTGGAAAACTTTTTCGTCTGCGAGTATCATATCATCCGTCTCATAGCACTAAATGTCACTGGACATCAGTTTTATGTGTATAGAATATTATAACACAAAATAAATGGAAATAGAGTGTAAAAGTTCAGCTCAGTACTTTGCATTAACTGCAAAGTACGTAAGAACATGTAGATAGTGCCAAGAGGGGATCCGGTGCTTCGCCAAAGGCGAACTTTCCATGAGTCGGATTCCGTTACAGTGAAGCCGAAGGATGAACCAATGTCATTAACTTAACGGCCTGCTGGACAATTCTACGAAAAATATGCAACTGTTCAGATACAGTGGTACATATATGGATACCCGGACGCCGGATGAGGGGAGCAGGCCTGTCTTCTGGTGACTTTTCCAGAATGCTTAGGGATTCTCAGCATTCTGGAACGGACGCCGACAGACCGGGCAGATTCCCTCTCTCAGCGCCCTCACAGCCAATATGCAACGCTTTATCTGAATGGTTGCAAAATCTTAAGTTAATGACATTGTTTCACACCCCGGCCCCAAAGCGGCTGTGCTGTAAAAAGTAACGGCATCCAGCCCATTAGAAATTCGCTTTGGCGAAGGGCCGGATGCATGGCAGGCTGTATTCTTTGGCCCTGACCAGACAGTAGGTGTCTGGTCAGGGTGTGAAAAGTAACCCAAAATATTTCTCAAAACTTTTACAAAGCTGCCATGTGTGATGTTGTAGGTGATAAAAGCGGTGGTACTATTTTTAATTTAAAAATTTCTAAAAAATATTGAAAAAATTAATAAAAATGATATACTTAATTTAACTTAGAATTTGGCTAATAATTATCGGAACTAAGCTAAAAAAAGAGAGGACAAACTATGAGCAAAAGACAAAGCTTTCTGCGCAGCATACGTGGAAAAATCTGCCTGATGGGCGGGACAGCGGTTGCTGCATCCTTGATTCTGGGAATTACCGGAGTCGTATCATTAAACCGTAACAACAGCAATAATGAGGTGCTGATGCAGATGAACCGGATCAATCTGTTCCAGTACGAAAACCAGAGCTTAGACACTTCTTATCTGTATTTTCTGGAGGATTCCTATCTTGCGGATCTTGTAGACAATCTGGGCAGTATGCAGGGCAGCGTGGAAGCGGCAGGGGCATCGTCAGGCAGCAAATTTCATAGTGAGCTGGATGAGATGGCACAAAGAGTCACGGAGTGCAGAGATAATTATGCCTCGATTCGCGAGCTTAGCAGCGAGCGCGGATATACGGCTGACGCAGGCAGCTATGGTCAGTTTCTGGCGCAGGATGAAAAGCTGTCAGAGGGATTTGCGGCAGTAGCGGATGACAGGTCGTGGGTAGACGGCAGCTGGATGGATATTGTGACTGATACGAAGGTGCAGGAAGGCAGCCGGACTTTTTATAAGTATACCTATCGGGCAGAGGTTCCGGCGGTCGGGAAGCGGGATCAGTTTCTTGTGCGGATTGGAGCGACGGCAGTCGATTATAAGGGTGAGCTGGTAGTAAATAATATCACATTTCATAAGGGAAGCAAAAAGGATGCGGTTGATTTGTCTGTCATGACCAAGGAGGATTTGGCGGGATCATATGGGGCGGCAGCAAAAGAGATCAAGCCTGCAGATTTTAAAGGGCAGGCCAGTATACGGACAGACAGTCTGTTCGACAGCGCGAATGCGAGCTGGGAAGAAGTGTCGATTAAATTCGCGCTGGGCGATTATGAGATCCAAAACTATGACAGCGTATCGTTTGATATTTATTTAGAAGAAGGGACGTTTCAGGAACTGACGGCGACATATGCGATTACTGATAAATTCGATTTTGCGGGAGCGCTGAATGACTTGAATGAAGACTTTTCTGTATACAGCAAGCATGTAGTGGAAGGAGCCGAAGCAGGGCAGGAAGCGGAAGCAATGCGGGAAGAATTTTCAACGATCAGACGGAATCTGGAGACTTATGTCAGCGATTTAAAGCTGCGGGAGCAGCTGGCAGGGCTCCTGGAAAGCAAGCGTCAGGTATTTGAGACAATGGCGGAGCAGGATACGACAGTACTCGGCTTAAAGCAGGAAAATATCAGCCTGTCTGAGCAGCTGACGGAGCTGACGGATGAAGTACGCCAGAGCGTGGAAGATGAAGCAGCGGCATCGAAGCAGAGCATGATTGTAATTATCATAGCGGTACTGGCAGTTGGTTCAGCAGTATTATTATTCCTTACAATCGTAATAAGCAGAAGTATGAACAGCAGTATCCGCATTTTTAAGCATACATTATCGCAGATGACACAGGGAAACCTGACTGTGCGTGCAGATCTCAGGGGCGGCGATGAATTTGCGGTATTTGGAAGATATGTGAATCAGTTTCTGGATAAACTGGTGGAGGTCATAAAAGAAGTGCAGATGATTGCGCTGGAAGTAAAGAACTCTGGGGAAAAGCTGGATGAAGTGGCGGCCCAGAGTACAGTTACGACCTCCGGCATTGGAGATGCAGTAGCCGAAATCTCATCTGGTGCAGTGACACAGGCAGGAGAGTCAGAGATGGCAGCAGGCAAGATCGAGGAAATGGGACAATCTTTTGAATCAATCGTAGATTATGTGAAGAATCTGGGTGATCTGTCTTTGAATATGTACGAGGTCAGTACGGAATCTTCACAGTTTATGCAGGAGCTGCATCATACAAATGAACAGACGGTAAAAGCATTTGAACAGGTGATACGGCAGACACATACGACGAATGAGTCTGTCCAAAAGATTCAGGAGGCCACGGAGCTGATTACATCGATTGCCAATAAGACAAATCTGCTGTCTTTAAACGCAAGCATAGAGGCTGCAAGGGCCGGAGATGCCGGAAAGGGATTCGCAGTCGTCGCAGCGGAGATTCAAAAGCTGGCGGAGCAGTCCAGCGATTCAGCGGAGATCATCAGCAATATTATAGGCGACCTGACGCAGCAGGCAGACCTGACTGTGAGCGTAGTAGAAGAGGTGTCGCAGATCATGGAAACTCAGCAGGAAAAACTGCAGCAGACAAAGGAGCGTTTTGGAACGCTGGAAAGCGGCATCAAACGATCTGGCAGCGAGACAGAGCAGATCAAAGCACAGACACAGCTGTGCGATCAGGCAAGGAGCCGGGTAGAGGACGTGATCGTGAACCTTTCAGCCATCTCAGAAGAAAACGCGGCATCTACTCAGGAGACAACTGCATCTATGACACAATTAAATGATACGATGGCACAGCTGGCCGTTTCGTCCGGTACCTTGAAGGAAATGGCGCAGCAGCTGGAGCAGGATTTGAAGTTTTTCAGGCTGTGACAGGCGCTGCTGCGGCAATGCTTTTATTTTTCAATAATATAAAACAGGCGGCGAAGCCGGAGCGGATTAGTTAAAATATCATCGTGCCAGTCCACTGGAGCATTTTCATTAAATTTATACAAAAAAAGGTAAAATCTCAAGGATAAAAACATATTATTAAAGTAATAATAGATAAAATTTAATTAAATTATTAGAAAATATTGACTAATTAGTAACTAAAATATAAAATAAAAATAAGCTAAAATATTATGAGAAAAAGTAATTAAAAAATATTAACTTATGGAGGGAATCATGAAAAAAACAAAGAAATTAGTAACGCATGGGATCGCTTTTTCTATGGCATTTGCTCTGGGAACAACCGGGGTTCCGGCTGCGGGACTTGTACGGACGGTGCCGTTACAGGCCGCGGAAAAGGCACAAAATCCTGACATTCTGGCAGAGTTTAATTTTAACGACGGAATCGGCGGCTGGTATTATGGCAAGGGATGGGAATACGATTATTCAGCAGCAGATTCATCGGTAGAGGCAGACAAAGGACAGCTCAAATTTAACGTGGACTATTCCAATGATAAGGAAAAAGGCTGGTCTCAGGCGACGGTTGTATGGGAGCCGCAGGATGGAAAAGGAATTAATATGAACGGCGCGACTTCCATATCTATGAATTTTACTTATGATGCTTCTAAGATGACTTCGGGCTCTTTTGCGGCAAAGGTGTACTGTGATGAAGGGCTGGATGCAAATGCAGATATAGATTTTGCTGACGCTAAGACGGTATCCGGACAAATCATGCAGGTACCTGTTATGATCAGCTTTGACGCGTTGGGAACATCAGCGTCTGAGGTAAAGAAGCTTGCCGTGCAGCTGATCGGCAAGGAAACTGATTATAAGGGCGCGGTATGGTTTGACGACCTGCAGATCACAAGGGAAGCACAGCCGGATACTTCCGTGGATTCCAAAGAGACTGCGCAGCCGGCTGATGATCAGAAGGTACAGATTGCGGACAGCCGGCTGATTACATATCAAAAAGACGGCGGCAGACAGGAAACCGAGGTAGATACCACAGTAACGCTTGTGGATAAAAAAGCAGATGAATCTGTAAAAAAAGTATATGCATATTTAAAAGCTGTCGGCTCTTCAGACAGCGTGATCTTCGGACATCAGAATGACATCTGCAACAAAGCGGGCAGCGAGGAGCTGACTGAATCAGATACAAAGGATGTGACAGGTTCTATGGCAGGCGTGTTTGGCATTGATGCGCTTTCCCTGACCGGAGATGAATTTAATGTAGAAAAATATAATAAAAAGTATAATCGTTCATTAGAAAATACACCAGAGAATATCGTAAAGGCAGCTGCCGAGCTTACAAATGACGCAGTAAATCAGGGTGCTGTCGTGACGTTATCCGCCCACATGCCGAATTTTGCGAATGTAACTGTCAGAGAAGGCGCAGGGAGCAGTGAGCCGACTTATGCTCAGTATGACTTTACCGGATATACGCCGGGCGTTACGACAAACGATCCGATGAATCAGATTCTGCCGGATGGAAAATACAATAAAGTATTTACAGCTTATCTGGATATGATTGCAGACTACGCGAAGCAGGTAAAAGGCGCTGTTTTATTCAGGCCGTTCCATGAAAACACAGGAAGCTGGTTCTGGTGGGGCGCTGCATACTGTGACCCGGAGATTTATAAAAATGTATATCGGTATACGGTAGAATATCTGCGTGATGTAAAAGATGTTCATAATATGATCTATGTGTACGGCCCAGGCAGCGAGGCAGAGTCTGTAGAAGATTACGGCGTGCGTTACCCAGGCGATGCGTACGTGGATATGGTAGGATTTGATATGTATGACAACGGTCCGGCAGATGACGGAGTGTTTATGGGACAGCTGAAAAAAGAGCTTAATATCGTAGAAGCCTTTGCAAAGCAGCATGATAAGCTGATTGCAGTAACAGAGACCGGAGCTGCCAACGAGGGAGGTCTGGCATTATTAAAGACAGGCAATGGCAATAAGGACTGGTACAACCAGGTTCTGGACATCATCTCGGAATCCGAAGCGTCTTATTATCTGTTATGGGCGAACTTGGGCAAAGGCGGGGCTTTTTATATGCCTTATGTAGATGCGGTCAATGAAGACGGGAGTCTGCATGGGCATGAAATGCTGGACAATTTTATATCATTTTACAATGACGGCAGAAGTATTTTTGCCATCAATCAAAAAGATGTGATAGCCAGCGGAGATTTTGGAACCATTACTGTAAAAAAAGCGGCTGCAGGAGTAACAGGATATCTCACATCTCCGGCTGCCGGGCAGCGCATTTTAAAGCCGACAGTGATCAAGGCAAAGGTCACAGGCGCGAAAGCAGGCACAAAGGTGCGTTTCGTATTAGGCAGCAAAAAAACGAGCGTAAAATTAAATGCGAAGCCGGATGGAAAAGGATATTATACCGCAAAGCTGACAGCGAAAAAGCTAAAATCGCTTGGGAAGAATGTAGGCTCTGTTACTTTAAAAATCGACGGCAAAAACGTGCAGAAGTATTCAGAAATCTATAATATCAAAGCGCCGAAAGAAGATCCTTATCTGATCGACGGTTTTGAGAACTACTATGGCGTAGACGATCAGTTAAATGGCGCATGGACGACTCAGTCAGACAGCGGCTGCACAGTGACACTGGAGCTTTCAAAGGATGTGAAATCAAATGGAGAATACGGATTGAAGTTTACCTATGACGAGACAGCTTCCGGCTGGGGAGGAGCTACGATTTCAAAAGAAGTAGACTGGTCATCCTGCAGTGCATTCCAGTTTTACATGGTTCCAGACGGCAAAAACCAAAAGACAGTCATTCAGATCAACGCAGGCGGCGTGACATACGAAGCATATTTACAAGAATATGAAGCATACCGAGCAAATGGTGCAAAGCCAGTACTGGTCACAATCCCATTCACAGAATTCTGCCAGAGAGATACCGAAGGCAATCCAAAGGGCGGACTGGCAGATGACTGCGGCAGCATTCAGTCTTTCGGACTGTGGGTGAATGCCATTGGGGATTCAGATGCAGTTGTCGATGGCAGAGTATCGGGTACACTGTATTATGACCAGATTACGGCGGTAGACAGTCCTGCAAAGGAAGCGGTATTTGAGCCGGTAAAATAATATCCGCCGTTTAAATCAAATGTTAAGATGCTGTGGCAAAAACAATCTGCAATCGGGAAACATATGAATGAAAACAAAATTACTAGAGCGTGTTTGAAAAATCATTCCCGCGATTTGCACTCCCCACTTTGCGGATAATTCATCCCAAATTTAATCAACATAGCCCGCTATGCCTCATAAATTTGGGATAAATTCTCCATATCATGCCCTGTGGGTACATCTCACGGAAAGCATTTTTCAAACACGCTCTAGCGAAATTGACAAAATGCCCTGTGTCTGGCGGGACGGGCGGAGCAAATTAACCGCCGACTTAGAGGGCCGAAGCCCCGCGCAATGAGCATGCATCAGGGGAGCAACACTGCAGCGAATTAATCGCCGACTCCGACGAAGACGCCCGGCAGGGCTTCGCGTCTAAGTCGGGGCAGGCGATTGATTTCGTCTGCGAGAGGTCGATAAAAGTGAAGCCGAAGGCTGAACTGTAATGCTAATTCAAATAATATTGTCATAGCTATTGTGCGTGCGGCAGATTAATTATATAATAGTCACTACATGAAATCGTGTTCAAGTATTAAGGAGGAATTCAAAATGGATTATATGCAGATCTATCATCAATGGTGCACAGACCCGTATTTTGACGAAGAAACCAGACAGGAGCTGAAAGACATCGAATCCGACACAGCAGAAATCGAAGACCGTTTTTACCGCCGTCTGGAGTTTGGAACCGGAGGACTGCGCGGTGTCATCGGGGCAGGAACTAACCGCATGAATATCTATACCGTGCGTCAGGCGACACAGGGACTGGCAAATTACATCCTGTCGCAGGACGGCCAGCGAAAGGGCGTTGCTATCGCATATGATTCCAGACGCATGTCCCCGGAATTTGCAGATGAAGCGGCATTATGCCTGAATGCAAATGGAATCAAGACCTATCGGTTTGAGAGCTTAAGGCCGACACCGGAGCTGTCCTTTGCTGTGCGGCATTTGGGATGTATCGCCGGAATTGTCATTACGGCGAGCCATAATCCAAGAGAATACAATGGATACAAGGTATACTGGGAAGACGGAGCGCAGATTACCCCGCCGCATGATAAAAATATCCTCGCAAAAGTAGCCGAGGTTACAGAATTTTCGCAGGTAAAGACAATGGACAAGAAAGCGGCACAGGAGCAGGGATTATACCAGACGATCGGCAGTGAAATCGATGATCTGTATATGGAGCAGTTAAAGCAGCAGAGCATTCATCCGGAACTGATCAAAAAAGCGGCGGAGGATATTAAAATCGTCTATACCCCGCTGCATGGAACTGGCAATCTGCCAGTGCGCCGTGTCTTAAAAGAGCTTGGATTTACCAATGTCTATGTCGTAAAGGAGCAGGAGCTGCCGGACGGTTCGTTCCCGACCGTCGCTTATCCGAATCCAGAGGATGAAAAAGCATGGACGCTTGCGCTTGCTCTGGCAAAAGAGGTGGATGCTGACATTGTGCTGGCGACAGATCCAGATGCCGACCGTCTGGGCGTATATGCAAAAGACACAAAGACAGGGGAATATGTCAGCTTTACCGGAAATATGTCCGGTATGCTCATCGCGGAATATATTCTGCGGGAGAAGACTAAGACAGGCACAATGCCAGCGAATCCGGCCCTTGTAGAGACAATCGTTACGACAGACATGGCAAAGGCGATTGCGGCAGATTACGGCGTGGCTCTGATCGAGGTATTGACAGGCTTTAAATACATCGGGGAGCAGATCAAGCTTTTTGAACAGGAAAATTCCCATCACTATGTCTTCGGGCTGGAAGAAAGCTATGGCTGTCTGGCTGGAACTTATGCGAGAGATAAGGATGCCTGCGTAGCTGTCATGATGCTCTGTGAGGTTGCCGCATATTATAAGCTGAATGGTAAGACGCTTTGGGATGCCATGCTGGATATGTATGAAAAGTACGGTTATTATAAGGAAGGACTTGCGACTCTGACACTGAAAGGCATTGACGGTGCAAAGCAGATTCAGGAGCTGATGAGCAGCAGCCGCAGCAATCCGCCGAGAACACTGGGCGGCTGTCAGGTGCTGGCTGTCAGAGACTACAAAGAAGGCATCCGAAAGGACCTGATTACGGGCGAAACCACACCGGCAGGACTGCCTGCTTCGAATGTGCTGTATTATGAGCTGGAAAACAATGCATGGTGCTGCGTGCGTCCATCCGGCACGGAACCGAAGATTAAATATTATTTCGGCGTGAAAGGGACATCTTTAGAGGATGCGGCGGAGAAGCTGGAACGATTAAAAGACGATATGGTGAAAGAAGAAAACGAATAGACAGGCTGAAGCATACATTTACCCAAAGTGAAAAACAGCGCGATTTATTTTATGGAATGAATAAATCGCGCTGTTTTTAGATGCAAACTCTATAGGGCCTGCGGCAGAAGAATGAAAAGTGCAGGGGCGAGTGGATGCCGTTACTTTTTACAGCGCAGCCGCTTTCTGGCTGGGTGTGAAAAGTAATGTGTGATTATTGTGCATATTGCATGAAAAATGGTGTTATTGATAATGAATTAAATATCATGTAAAATATAGTCAGCCAATATCAGGAGGTGTTAAGAATGCTTGTATATAAAATTGATGTGCTAGGAGAGCTGAAAGAAGCCGGATATAACACTACAAGACTGCGCAGGGAAAAGCTGCTGAATGAAAGCGCAATACAGTATATACGCGAGGGGAAGCCGGTCGGCGCAAAGGCTCTTGATAATATCTGTATGCTGTTGGATATGCAGCCAGGAAATATATTGAAGTATGTAGAAAATACAGACACGAAAAATAGTGTAAAATCGAAGTGAAAAAAGATGTAAAAACATATTGATATTACATTAAATATAATGTATAACAGCCCGCACGGGAGAAAGGAGAACAAATCTATATAATGTCCAGCTCGTCAGTGAACCATAACCAGGTGGCTAATAACATTTTTTCCGCCTTCCGAAATTACCTTAAAGAAAAGCCCTGTGAAGCATTCAGCGATGGGGTAGATGTATATGTTACAGAAAAAGACCGTTTGATTCCTGATATTATGATTGTCTGCAATAAAGATATTATCAAGCCGGACGGCATCCACGGCGCACCTGACCTGATTGTAGAAGTGCTTTCCCAGGCACGGCAAAAAATGACAAGGGGTATAAAAAGGAATTGTATGAAAAAGCGGGCGTAAAGGAATACTGGATTGCCGACCCAAATATGCGCTCCATAGAAGCTTACCTGCTGTCTAATGGCAAATTCAAACTGGACGGTTTTTATGGTATTTTCCCTGAGGCCTTTGGGTTCACCGAAAGGGAACGGGCTGAAAGTAAAAAAGTGATACCTGTGTCGCTCTACAGCGATTTCAGCATCCCCCTGGAAGAAATATTTTACAACCTGTTTTAAGGGACAAAGCCCCGGACGCACCAGCCAGGGCTTTTAATATACGGTTTTCACTGGTAGTGCGACAGCTGTATCTGCTTGTATTCTGAATATTCACAAAATTCTCCGGGAGCAGCACCCCAGACTGCCCGCAGAGCATTTTAAACGCATCTGTTATGTCATGTAGTCTGAACTGCGGGGAAGCGGATATTATGAGAAATGCGGGAACTGCGGATCAGAATGCATAGATGGGAATCCGCATTACAAATTCTGCCCGAATTGCGGATACCGGGCGAAAGGAAGGTGGCGGGCCTGACGGCCGGACAGAAAGCGGGTGTAATGATTGAAATCAGGTGATGCTGCATGAAAATAACCAGACATGCCGAAAAGCGTCTGAAAGAGCGCTGCGGGCTGAACAGGGAATCCGGCAGGCGGATGGCGCAGAAGGAATTTGACGAGGGGATACGGCACAGCAGGACAAAAGGGCGGCTGAACAGGCGGAGACGAAGCCGGGATGGACCCGAAGGTGCTGCAGTACATTATGGGGCACAGCAGAATATCGGTGACCATGGATGTGTATAACCATATTTCCCCAGAACTCACCCACATGGAGATGGACAGGATGGAAAAGATCAGGCTGATCGGGTGATTCCTCGGATTTACTTCAAATCCGCCGCCGGATTCCTCCTGGATCCGCACTGGGACTGTCTCAGGCGGCTTTCGTACTACTTCAAATTTTTAAAAAGTATGCAAAAATACATAAAAGTTTAAAAGAGTTTTAATTTTCAAAAATCCCCGGAATACCCATAAAATAAGGATTTGAAGCACTTTGAAAAAGAATTTGCTGAAAATTAGCACTCACCTCTTGACAGTGCTAACAATCCGTGCTATATTTCATTTTAGCATCAGGATACAAAGAAGCTTACTTTTTCAAAGGAGGCAGATCTATGAATATTCAAAAATTTACTCAAAAATCTATCGAAGCAGTGAATGACTGTGAAAAACTAGCATATGAATACGGCAATCAGGAAATTGAGCAGGAACATCTTCTGGCAGCGTTACTGCGGCAGGATGACGGTCTGATTTTAAAGCTGATTGAGAAAATGGAGATCAATAAAGAGCATTTTACCGACAATGCCATCCGTCATCTGGAGGCACGAGTAAAAGTGTCTGGAGGGCAGATTTATATAGGAAAGAACTTGAATCAGGTACTCATCAGCGCAGAGGATGAAGCAAAGCAGATGGGTGATGAATATGTATCGGTAGAGCATCTGTTTCTCAGTATGCTGAAATATCCAAATCAGGCGATAAAGGATATTTTCAAGGAATATGGTATTACCAGAGAGCGTTTTTTGCAGGCGCTTTCAACGGTGCGAGGAAACCAGCGGGTCACATCTGACAACCCAGAGGCGACCTATGATACACTGGAAAAATACGGGCATGACATGGTAGAGCGCGCCAGAGAGCAGAAATCTGATCCGGTCATCGGACGTGACAGCGAAATCCGCAATGTAGTCAGGATTTTGTCACGTAAGACGAAGAATAATCCAGTGCTCATCGGCGAGCCGGGTGTCGGAAAGACAGCGGTCATCGAGGGGCTTGCGCAGAGGATTGTAAGAGGCGACGTACCGGAAGGGCTGAAGGATAAAAAGCTGTTTGCTCTTGATATGGGTGCGTTAGTAGCGGGCGCAAAGTACCGCGGCGAATTCGAAGAGCGTCTGAAGGCAGTTTTGGACGAAGTGCGCAAGAGCGAGGGGCAGATTATTCTATTCATCGATGAGCTGCATACTATTGTAGGTGCAGGAAAGACTGATGGTGCGCTCGACGCAGGAAATATGTTAAAGCCGATGCTTGCCAGAGGTGAGCTGCACTGTATTGGCGCGACGACTCTGGATGAATACCGGGAGTATATAGAGAAGGACGCGGCGCTGGAACGGCGTTTTCAGCCGGTATTGGTAGATGAACCGACAGTGGAAGAGACGATTTCGATTTTAAGGGGATTAAAAGAGCGCTATGAGGTCTTTCATGGGGTAAAAATTACAGACAGTGCTCTGGTATCTGCGGCGGTCTTGTCAAACCGTTATATATCAGACCGTTTCCTGCCGGATAAAGCGATCGATTTGGTGGATGAAGCATGTGCGCTGATTAAGACGGAGCTGGATTCCATGCCGACAGAATTAGATGAGCTGAACCGCCGCGTCATGCAGCTTCAAATAGAAGAAACTGCGCTGAAAAAGGAATCTGACCATCTAAGCGGCGAACGCCTGTCGCATCTGCAGAAAGAGCTGGCAGAATTAAACAGCCAGTTCCAGACGAAAAAGGCGCAGTGGGATAATGAGAAGGCATTGATTGAAAAGGTACACGGCCTGAGGGAAGAGCTGGAGAATGTAAAGAAAGAAATCACACAGGCCCAGCAGGAATATGACCTGAATAAAGCAGCGGAGCTGCAGTATGGAAAGCTGCCGCAGATTCAAAAACAGCTGGAGGCAGAAGAAAGTAAGGTAAGGAGTGAGGATTTCTCACTGATGCATGAAAATGTCAGCGAGGAAGAGATTGCGAGGATTATATCACGTTGGACGGGCATTCCGGTTGCCAAGCTGACGGAAGGAGAACGCAGCAAGACGCTGCATTTAGACGACGAGCTGCATAAGCGGGTGATTGGACAGGATGAAGGCGTGACAAAAGTCACGGAGGCAATCATTCGTTCCAAGGCGGGCATTAAAGATCCGTCAAAGCCGATTGGTTCGTTCCTGTTTTTAGGGCCGACTGGCGTAGGCAAGACAGAGTTGGCAAAAGCGCTTGCGGAAAGCTTGTTTGATGATGCGAACAATATGGTGCGCCTTGATATGAGCGAGTATATGGAGAAGTATTCGGTATCCCGCTTAATCGGAGCGCCTCCTGGATATGTCGGATATGAAGAGGGCGGCCAGCTGACCGAAGCAGTCCGCAGGAAGCCGTATTCTGTCGTGCTGTTTGATGAGGTGGAAAAAGCGCATCCGGACGTATTTAATGTGCTGCTGCAGGTATTGGATGATGGCCGTATTACTGATTCACAGGGAAGGACTGTGGATTTTAAAAATACGATATTGATTATGACATCGAATATAGGTTTCGCGCATTTATTGGAAGGGATTAATGCAAAGGGCGATATTAGGGAAGAGTGTGAGCAGGCTGTTATGAATGAGCTGCGTGCCAGCTTCCGGCCGGAATTTTTAAACAGGCTGGATGAGATTATCATGTTTAAACCTTTGACTCCTGATAATATCGGGAATATT
Organism: uncultured Eubacterium sp.; assembly: GCA_947385875.1. Taxonomy (GTDB): domain Bacteria; phylum Bacillota; class Clostridia; order Lachnospirales; family Lachnospiraceae; genus Eubacterium_J. The sequence goes on from CANDMV010000005.1 coordinate 48,674, forward strand.
ATTCATTTGTTAATGGCAGATTTAAATAAGAGACTTGCAGACCGCAGCCTGTCAGTAGAACTGACACCTGAGGCGGAGCAGTATATCGTGGAAAATGGCTATGACCCTGTCTATGGTGCCAGACCGTTAAAGCGTTTTCTACAAAAGACGGTGGAAACGCTTGCTGCAAAAGTGATCCTCGAAGATCTAGTGCAGGGCGGTGATACGATTTTGATTCGACTGGTGGATGGTCAGCTAGAGGCGGTTCGAAAAATATAAATATAATGTAGATATAATAATAAATTGTTAGTCTTGGACGCAATATGATTTGGTTAAATTATAAATTAAATTGTTATAAATTAATTCAAGGTTTAAATATATACGGCATAATATGACTTGCTATTTATTGAGATAAGAGCGAATAGAGATACTTCCCTGCAGCCTGCTGCAGGGAAGAGTTTATTAAAGATTTAATTCTTCATGATTCTGCTGCAATCATTTTTTGCCTGATAATGAGAGACAGGGGGGTATATGCCCGCGAACGCTAATGAATTTGGAATACTTTTTTGTTCGCGGGTATAAATATGTCTTATAAATTTCATAAAATTAGATATAAATAAAAAATTGCAGAATACATTAGAAACAAGGAAATATCGAACTGGAGCATCTGGGTGAAAAAGAAACATATTCCCAATATCGTTATTTCGTTGATAGCTATTATAGTGTTGTCAGCACTTTTCTATGTATCAAAAGCTGTAACCGGCAGGCAGGAAAACAAAGCCGCATCAGGCAGTAATACACAGGAAAATAAAGCAGAATCAGACAACAGTATACAAGAAAATCAAGCGTCGGACAGCAGTGTGCAGGGAAATCAGGCATCGGGCAGCAGTGCACAGGGAAATAAAATTGAATCAGACAGCGGTGCACAGGAAGAAAATCTGCAGGAGCAGCCGCAGGAGAAGAAAAAAATAGCGCTTACTTTTGACGATGGCCCTGATGCCGAGTACACGCCACAGCTTCTGGACGGCCTGGCAGAGCGCGGTGTAAAGGTTACGTTTTTTGTAATCGGCAAACAGGCAGAGGAACAGCCAGAACTGATGGAGCGTATTGTCAAGGAAGGGCATCTGATAGGAAATCATACATATAATCACGTAGATATTCGCAATATGACTGAATCGGCTGCGATCAAAGAGATTGAAAAGGCAAACGAAGTGATTGAGAAGTTTACAGGAGAGGAGCCGAGCTTCCTGCGTCCGCCGTTTGGAAGCGGCTCTAATAAGCTCGAAAAGGAAATGGAGATGATTCAGGTCTTATGGACGATTGATACTATGGACTGGGCATGCAAGAATGAAGCTAAAATATGTAACACAGTCTATAAAGAGATCGAAGAAAACAGCATTATTCTGATGCATGATGAATATCCGGCCACAGTCCGCGCAGCGCTAAGTATTATCGATCAGCTGCAGAAAGAAGGATACGAGTTTGTAACGGTAGATGAGATTATCTTAGGGTAGAAATTAGAGTTATCACAGTCTGATTCACGCCGCTGCTGTGTTAAAATTTCTAGCTGACGGGAGCTGTCGCCATCGAAATATTGCCTTGCACTGACGCAAATCAGACTGTACGAAACTCTAATTTCTGCCCGGATAGAGCACTAGAGAGTGTTTGAAAAATGCTTTCCGTGAGATGTACCCACAGGGCATGATATGGAGAATTTATCCCAAATTTATGAGGCATAGCGGGCTATGTTGATTAAATTTGGGATGAATTCTCCGCAAAGTGGGGAGTACAGATCGCGGGAATGATTTTTCAAACGCGCTCTAATGTTCTATCCAGACAGGAATCAGACTTTATTACAGACTAATTATGCATTTGCAGCAATATAGGATAAAAGCTATTTGTAGTAATATTCCAAAGCATGATCCAAGGCGAAAGACAGCTCATCCAATCGTTCGGACAGATCTGCGCTGCCCCAGTAACGGATCTGTATAACCTGATTCCCTCGGCAGGCAAACAGCTGTGTATATTCATCAGATCTGGAAATCGTGATATGGTCAAAGTCCGGATGCTGTGGATTCGTGATTATAGGATTATCATCTGTATGCATAAGGCATTTCAGCTGTTCTTCATACAATGGAACGGTAAAAATAGGCAGCAGCAGCTGGAAATACTCGGTACTTGCAGATGGTTGAACGGCAGTGGCATTAGGATCTGTGCCTGTGAAGACCTTTTGCGTTTCTCCCTGCTGATAGATGTCATAATGTACAGGTACAAGAGGAGTCCATGAGTAGGAGACATGGTTAAATGCATCTGCCCCATCCTTAATATAAGTATCTTTGTGCCATGAGAAATCCTCAGACTGTTCGAGCTGATCTAAGGGCAGAAAAGGAAGCGGTATGTCAATTTCGGTAGTCGTACGGTTCCAATTAAGGATGAATACGAATAATGGCATGGATACAATAAACAGCCAGAGAGCAGATATAACGATGCTGAATGCACGCCGCAGCCACAGTCTTTTTTTGTAGCCTTTATGATGCGGTGCAGGCTGTCCTTCTGCAAGCGAATGCTTCAGCCTGTGCAGTGAGAGGGTATGCCGGACAGCCTGAATGCTGCACAGAAATTCGAAAGCAATGAGAAGCGGAAAGGAAGGGTTTGCCAGAAATAATGTCACTGGCCGGGGAGACAGCAGCATTCCGCATATAAATATTGCAAGGAACCCGAATATAAGTATGGTACTTTGAACAGCGCTTTGAAAAAGACGCGTACAGAGATGTTCGTAGGCAGTGCTGTGTACAAGCGGGTCAGAATGCAGCTCTTTCGCATCCGCCCGAATGGAGCGCCAGATAAAAAAGGACTTGCTGCATGCCGACACAAATTCCCATCCGGCTTGTGCATAAGCCTCTTTCATATCATCATCCGGCTCGCAGCCCCAGTCTTTTGGGATGGGTTCCAGGCGGTATTTTGTATCAGATGTTTCCCCTTTCTGAAAGGAAAAGATGCATCGGCCAGTTTTGCGCAGATGCATTCCCTGCTGTGCCAGATCAGACAGCCATGTTTCCATGGCGGGTACATCATATATGCTGCATGGTGTAAATTTATATCGTTTCTTCATATTCAAACCTCACTTTCGTTATAACAAATTCAGACTTACTGCTGACTTGTTAGCTGGCTTTGAACTTGACTCTATGCGCATGTAATTAGAAAAATATCTTTATATTCTCTGAATCATTAAAGCATGATTCCATGTACATGCATTCAGAAAAATGTGTTCATTTTCTTCGCATCGTTTAAGCATGATTCCATGCGCAGGCATTCGGCATGATACATGTCCCGGCCCTTTTCGGTCAGGGCATAGATTCTTTTTCGTCCTTCTTTGCGAACTTCCTTTATCACGCCTTCCGCTTCAAAGCGCCCCAGTATGGTATAGATGGTAGCCGGGCCCAACCGTACCCGGCCATTGGTGATCTGCTCTGTGAAGGCCGCCGCGTCCACGCCGCCGACTTCACCCTGAATCAATGACATCAGGGTGTAGAACATGCTTTCTGTAACGATTTCAATCCGTTTTTCTCCCATAATTTTTCACCTTTAAATATCGAGGGTTGATATTTATGATTTGATTATAACATCGAGGGTTGATATTGTCAAGAAAATTCCTTTTGTATATCATTGCGGTATTCTTTCGGAGATTTTCCCATATTCTTTTTGAATATTCTTGTAAAATAGTTTGCGTCGGCAAATCCGCACTGGGATGCAATCTCACCTATAGAGAGCTGAGTAGTGTTTAAAAGCGTCAGCGCCTGGCGGATACGTGTGCGGCTGATATAATCCGTTATAGTGATGCCGGATTCTTTTTTAAACTGTGCAGACAGATAAGAAGAAGATACAAAACACATGTCTGCAAGGCTGGCCAGAGTGATATCGGTGTCATAGTGGAAATCGATATAGTCCATACAAGTGCGTACTGCTATAGAATAGGAGCGTCTGGAATAATTGTTGACCAGCATACAGTATCTGCGGAGCATAGTAGTGGACAGGGAAACCAGCTTTTCTATGGTAGGAGCGGATTCGATCTGTATGGCAAACTGCTGGGACAGATTGTCAATATGGAGAGGATGTACATGTCCGTGCTCCACGGCTTTGCGCAGCAGGGTATTGAATGTAAACATAATATTTTTACGGTCGCGCAGAGCATCAGCGGTTCGCGGCAGCAGTCTGTACTGGAGGAACTGATAGTGGGCTTCCATAGCCTGCTGGATATTGCCGGAGCTGACAGCGTCCAGCATCGCATTCTCCCATTTATAGCGCTCTGCGATCGTCATCAGCGCGACTTCCGGTGTTTCCGGGATCAGATAATGATAATCGTAGTGAGGGAATATTTTCAGCGTATCGTTATTGACCAGTCTAAAGTCCAATGAAAATCCACATCGGGTGAGAAAGAAACCGATCAGATGATTCCACATGTCAAAGTACGGAACCAGCGGGATGCGGTTAAAGTACTCCATGAAATCCTGCTGATAGTGAGAAGAAATCTTTAGCTTTTCTACAAGCTCCATGGCAATGTGCCTGCTGACAGGCTGATAGAGGATGGGGCCGATGCATAGAATCTGGCAGCCGGCTTCTTTGACATATTCTTCTGGAATGCGGAACAGGGAGTAATGGAGATTCAGGTCGTCTTCATATAAATAATAGATGCCTTCCTCCAGATATTTTTCCATTGAATCCTGAATCAGGCGGTAATCAAAGTCTTTCAGCATTTTTTTTCGGAATCCGTAATCAATTTCTTCTATATTAATATATGTCTCATTCTGGGCTGCTTCATCAGAATCTTTGCCGAAAAGCAGGACCTGGATGCCGAGATAACGGCACATAGATATTAAAGTCTCTAATTGTTCTGTGTTCATTTTGTTACCTTCGCATAATTTTTATCTAAAATAGCATAATTTTTTTATGAAAAACATCATAGCATAAATATATGCTAGAATCAAGAAAAATCATCCTACATGAAAATATGAATTTTTTATATACTGCTAATAAGGAGGTAAACGGGTATGAGCGTATTTAAAGAATACAAAAAAGTGCGGGATTTTCTGGTCTGTATCGATTCGGACGGCTGTGCGATGGATACGATGGACTGCAAGCATTTCCATTGCTTTGGGCCGTGTATGGTAGATGAATGGGAATTAGGCGAATGGAGGGAACCGATTCTGGATTACTGGAATCAGGTCAATCTGTATACTATGACCCGCGGCATTAATCGGTTTCTGGCATTGGGGAAGGTTCTGATGCATGTAAACGGGAATTATCGTGACATCCCGCAGATCAAGGAGCTTGCTGCATGGACAGAAAATGCGAAGGAGCTGTCAAATACGTCTGTGAAGGCAGCTTATGAGCGAAGCGGACTGGAAATCTTCAAAAAGGCATTGTCCTGGTCAGAAGCAGTCAATACTGCCATTACCGAACTGTCTGATGATCTCAAAAAGCCTTTTGAAGGGGCGACCGAAGGGGTAAAGGCCGCGCATGGGTGTGCGGATGTGGCAATCGTCTCTTCAGCTAATTATGAAGCTGTGAAGGAAGAATGGGAAAAATTCGGACTGATGGATTCGGTGGATATCTGTCTGACACAGAATGAGGGGAGCAAGGCTTACTGCATCGGCCGGATGCTGGAAGCAGGATATGACCCTGAGCATGTGCTGATGGTGGGTGATGCGCCGGGAGATAAAGCTGCAGCGGAAAAGAACGGAGTGTTGTATTATCCGATTCTGGTAAAAAAGGAAGCGGAATCGTGGAGACGCTTTGCGCAGGAAGCGCTGCCGAAGTTTTTGGACGGAAGTTACAAAAGTGAATATCAGGATCAGGTGATTCGGGAGTTTTTAGAGAATTTATCCTGAAAAATGTAAGTTAGGAGGAATTAGTTATGAGTAGTCAAACAAATGCAGGTGGAGTTCACCGCGCAAAAATATGGCAGATCGCAGGATTTGCTTTTAATAATACAGCTACAAATATGTATATGTTTATGATGAACTTTATATCTTATTTTATGGTCGGCGCACTGGGAGTCGGCGTTGTGCTGGCAACCACGTTTGTTACAGTTATGAGAGTCTGGGATGGTGTGTCGGATCCTTTTGTAGGCTACATGGTAGATAAGACAAATGGCAGATTTGGCAAAAACCGTCCGTTTATGCTGATTGGAAATCTTATTTTAATGCTTTCTACTTTCATTATGTTCCATTTCAGCCAGAAGATGCCGATGGCGATCCGGTTTGTCTTTTTCGTAATTATATATATGATTTATGTTGTCGGATATACATTTCAATGCGTAGTTACAAAATCTGCTCAGTCGTGTCTGACAAATGATCCAAAACAAAGACCGTTATTTACAATCTTTGATGGTATCTATAATACACTTGTTTTTACACTGCTTCCAATGTTTTTTACCGGTTATCTGCTGAAAAAGCATGGGGACTTTACGATGGATTATTTTCATGATGCATGGATGATGGTTGCACCGGTTGCTTTTGGGCTGACATGCATTGCGATCTTTTGTATTTCATCCAAGGACCGGCCGGAATATTTTGGTACCGGCAAGGCGGTAAAGGTAGGACTGAAGGATTACTGGGAAGTATTGAAAGGAAACCGGGCAATCCAGATGCTGGTAGTATCTGCGGGTACGGATAAGCTGGCTCTGACGACTCAGGGCAATGCGACGGTGAGTGTGATTGTCTATGCGATTATCTGTGGAAACGCGGCGCTGCAGGGTGCGGTATCGGCTTATACAAGTATTCCTACGATGCTGTTTCTGATGTTTGGCGCCGGTGTCATCGCTACGAGGCTGGGACAGAAGAAGGCGATGATGTTTGGTACATATGGCTCTTTAGTCTGCTGTGTGCTTTCTGTAATCCTGTTTTATGTGGCAGACCCGTCTACGCTGTCTTTGCCGGGTATTGAAGGATTTTCAGGGCTGAATTTCTTTACGGTGGCTTTTGTGGTTCTCTGGCTTGGATTTAAAGGCTTCAGCGGCATTTCAGGAAATATCGTAATCCCGATGACTGCTGACTGTGCGGATTATGAGGTTGCCCGTTCCGGCAAATATGTGCCGGGGCTGATGGGTACACTGTTCAGCTTTGTAGATAAGATGATTTCTTCACTTGGTTCTACGATTGTAGGCCTGATGTGTGCAGCGATTGGATTCAAGGATGCGCTGCCGGGCCCGAATACACCGCTGACTCCGGAATTAAAGTTTATCGGCGTGTTCTGTCTGTACGGTCTTGTCATTATAGGTCTGGTTTGTAATATCATTGCCATGCATTTCTATCCGCTGACGAAGGAAAAGATGGAAGAGATTCAGGATGAAATTGCAAGGATTAAAGCAAAAGGGGCGGCAGCCTGATGATATATGCTCTTAACTGAAAAAATCTGGCGCAAGACGGATGCATAATCTGGCGGATATAAGCACACAGGCGCAGTTATACCCGCGAACGAAAAAGTTTTCTGAATTCATTAGCGTTCGCGGGCATATATGGGCAATAGTTTTGACAAGCCATATTCGTTCGCAAGTATAATATCGAAACAAATAAGAAAGGCGGAACAACAGATATGAAACACAGAGATCAGGAACTGGCGGATCCAAAAGAATTGATCGCACTGGAGCAGGAGCTTGCGGATTTAAAAGAACAGTATGGTATCAAGGATAAGCCGAAATGGTGGGTAAAAATCGGAGACTGGCTGGTGCAGCGTCAGGGCGGGCCGAGAACAGTGGAGCGCAGGAAATATATCAGGCTGGCGCTGTGCTGCGGCTGGTTTTGCGGAGCGCATAGGTTTTATGCCGGCCAGAAAATTCTGGGTGTATTATATCTGCTGTTTAGCTGGACAGGGATTCCTTTTGCTATGACACTGATTGATTTGATGATCGTGCTGCCGATGAAGCCGGATGAAGAAGGTATGATTCAGATTTAAAAATGCAGTTATGGGGTATGGAAACATAAGAATGTAGCAGTAATGTAATATTTGGAATGAGATTTAAGGAGAAGTGAGTATGGTAAATTTAAGAGAAAAACCGTTTTGTTTAAATGATGAAGCATTAGAGTGGGTAGAATCTACAATCAAATCGATGAGTCTGGATGAAAAAGTAGGACAGCTGTTTGTGCAGATGAGAAAGAGTCTGGATGAGCAGGTAATCAAAGATACGTTATCCAATTACCATCAGGGCGGACTGCGCTGGCAGGGCGGCAATAAGGAGCAGGTTTATAATCAGAGCAGGGCATATCAGGAAAACTCTAAGATTCCTCTTCTGATTGCAGCGAACTGTGATAACGGAGGCGACGGGTGTCTGCCGGCGGAAGGAACGTTTGTGGCTACAGCGGCACAGGCGGCAGCAGGAGAAGGCACGCAGACTGCGTACGATATGGGATATGTAGCAGGCAGAGAAGCATCCGCAGTAGGTGTAAACTGGATGTTCAATCCGTGTGCTGACATCTATATGAACTGGCGTAATACGATCGTCAATACCCGTTCGTTTGGAGATCATGCTGACCGTGTCATTGAAAATATCCGTGCGTTTATCAATGGCATTCATCAGAGCAATGTCGCGTGCTGCTGCAAGCATTTTCCGGGCGACGGCGTGGAAGAGCGTGACCAGCATCTGGTGCTGGGCGTGAATGATTTGAGCGTTGAGGAATGGGATGCATCCTTCCGCAGAGTGTATCAGACTATGATCGATGAGGGATTGGAGAGCATTATGGTAGGGCATATTGCGCTGCCTGAAATGAGCCGGAAGCTTCGGCCGGGCATCAAGGATGAAGAAATCATGCCGGCTACCTTAGCACCGGAGCTGCTTACAGACCTGCTGCGCGGTGAGATGGGATTTAACGGAGTAGTTATTACAGACGCTTCTCATATGGCGGGAATTGCCTGCATGGAGCGCCGGGAGGTTGCTGTGCCAAAGGCGATTGCCAGCGGCTGCGACATGTTCCTGTTCAGCAATGATATGGAGGAAGATTTTCAGTATATGAAGGCCGGTGTAGAAAGCGGCGTTATTACATCACAGCGGCTTGACGACGCACTTCATAGAATACTGGGCCTGAAAGCAAAGCTCGGCCTTTACAAAAAAGAGAACGTGCTTGCCGCGCCGCAAGTTAAGGATCAGGTCATAGGATGCGAGGAGCACATTCAGTTTGCCAGACAGGCAGCAGACAGATGTATTACTCTGGTAAAGGATACAAAGCATGACCTGCCGATTCGCCCGGATGAGAAAAAACGGGCAAGACTGGTATTTGTACAGTCAACGCCTACTTCCAGGGGATATCAGGGAGATCCGGTCAAGCAGGTAGTCATCGAGGAGCTGGAGCGTGCCGGATTTTCCGTGGATGTGGCGCCGAATTTCCATGATCTGGAGGCAGAGGAAGGGCCAAAGCCGGAGCATATGTTACGGATGATGGAATGCGGTTCCATGAAAGATTTTGCAGCTGCTTATGATGTGGTATTTTTAGTGATTCATGTCAAAGGGTATGCACAGGAGAATAATGTGCGTCTGCGCTGGAGCTGCAACCATTCGAGCGAGCTGCCTTGGTATCTGACAGAGGTTCCTACGGTGGGAATCAGCCTCAACTATACGAATCATCTTATTGATGTGCCGCAGGTGCATACATTTGTGAATGCGTATGGGAATACTCGTACTTGTATTCGTACAGCGATAGAAAAAATCTGCGGTAAGAGTGAGTTTAAGGGGACGGCAAGTGATACGGTATTCTGTGGAAAGTGGGATACCAGATTATAGACTAGCTTGTGCTGTGCATACTTTTGTATGTATGAGCCCGCGCTGACTAAAAATATAATTGTGGCACAGTACATCTGGTATGGATGTATTGTGCTGCATTTTTTATTTATATATAGAAAATTCACGAAGCGTGCTGACATTTCGTACCACCAAAAGCGCTGTTTGTGCCAGTGTACTTTTTTAAAAACCTGAATTTGGTAAAATGATATATGATTACTGCGGAAAAAAAGCGGTGGTAAAGCTGGAGGTGGCAGCGATCATGGCGGTCGTGATGGCGTGCAGCACAGCCATAGCCCCATGCAGGCCGACGCTGACTGCGAAAGCGGCTTCACAAAAGCAGGTAAAGCTAAATGTCAAGTCCAAAACGCTAAAAGAAGGACAAACGGGCTACAAACTCAAGCTTGTAAACAATGCTAGAGGGTGGAAGATCAAAAAAGTGTCAACGACAAACGAAGAAGTCTGCAAGCCGTATAGCAGGAAGAAGACGTACGTGCTGCTGAAAGCAAAAGGCGAGGGCACCGCAAAGATTAAGGTGAAGGCTGTGCGCATAATTCTCAAAGATGGGAAGAAAGCAACAAAAAGCAAACAGCTGTCATGCAAAGTGCGTGTGAAAGCAGATACCTCAAAAACCCCGGACACAGAGCCGGCACTCAGCAAAGATGTAACGGCATCCAGTCAGGAGCAGCTTGAGGCGGCGCTGAAAAGTACTTATACAGAAACGCTTCGTTTCCAGACGGATGCAGAGGGTACATTTACAATCCCTAAGGCGGATTATAAGGGGATAGAACTGATCGTGGATGCACCGAATGTAGATGTGGTAAACAATGGTACATTTAAATCTATTTCCGTACAGGCGATTAAGGACAGCGCGTGGCAGGAAAACGCAGTCGGAAATATCCTGAAAATATTTGCGAAGGCAGCGCGGATCATCGTACAGCCGGAGGCAGATGTCAGCAGTATTACGTTCGCGCAGGCAGGCGCAAATGTCACACTGGAGGTAAATGGAAAAGTAAAAGACGTTTCCTTTGAGGCACCGGATGCAAGCGCAAAGGTCTCGGCTGCACAGGGAAGTACCATTGAGAATATGTCTGTTGCGCAGGCAGCGCAGCGTGTCAAGGTGGACATGGACGTAAACGGCAGTATTGGAAATGTGAAGCTGGCCGCGCCGCAGTCGGATCTAAACGTGGCAGTTGCAGATGAGGGGACGGTCGGCAGAGTGGCACTGGATGCAGCGGCGGACAGCGCCAAGGTCGGATTAGATGTAAAAGGTACAGTATCAGACGTGGCTCTGGATGCCGAGAAAGCGGATGTAAAAGTGGCAGTTAACGACAATGGAAAGGTAAGCAGCGTTACCATTTCAAAGGAGATGGCCGTAGCGGTATCCGGTACTGCAAAAGCTGCTATAGCAGTGAAGGTATCCGCAGAGGCTACGGTCAGCGCATCTACGGATGTGGAACTGGAGAGCAGCGTAAGCCTGAACCTGATTCTGGAAAAAGGTGCAGAGGGCAGCTCCATTAAGGTCTCCGGTAATACTGCCAAAGTCGGTATCAAGATACAAAATAACACGGAGAGTAGTATATCTGTCACTACGCCAAACGGAAAATACACAGTATCAAAAACAGTAATCGGGATCTCACAGTCAATGCGCCTTCTGCATCCGGCAGTCCATCGTTCGGCGGTTCGTCATCTGGCGGTTCATCGTCTGGCAGCTCATCATCCGATGGTTCATCATCCGGCGGTTCGTCGTCTGGCGGTTCGTCATCCGGCGGTTCGTCATCCGGCGGTTCCGGGACAGAGGATGATAAGACGAATACAGATATAAAAGGAATTACAGCGGATCAACAGTACTTGACTATGAACGTAGGAGAGGAAATAGAAGTAAACTTTTCAGCGGATCCAGGAAAGATTGAAAACATTCAATGGAATAGTTTTTACGGGTATGAAGGCGGCTATAAGTTTGAGTATCTGCCTTTTTATAAAAATGGGAGTATCGGAGGCCTGAAGATTAAAGCGGTGAAGCCGGGAATTGGTTATGCCTTTATATTTGGTAATGTAGTAGGCAGTGAAGAGGACAGTCCGGTTATTTATCCAAATCAGACGAAAGCGGTAGTGGTAAGGGTGCTTGGAGACGAGGTAAAAGAGACGCCTTCTGCTACAATCAAGCTGACCGCAGATGCGGCAACGGTTGAAAAAGGGGAGAAAATAAATATATCAGCCCAAATCGATAATGCTCCGGAAGGAGCGGAAATTGAGACCGTACAGTTTTGGAATGCCCGCAATGCAAATCGGCCTACGGAGGTCTTAATGTTTGAGAAAACCTCGGATATGGCTAGAACTATGACAGGCATGGCTATGGGCAAGGATGAAGTTGTAGCGTTTGCAGTGGTTAAGCTGCCGGACGGCAGTAAGGAGCAGATTGTATCCGATGTAATGGAAATAGAGGTTACCGATTCCTCGCCGGACCCGGCTCCTGAAGACACACGGTTTGCGACGTATGTATCCATTAACCCTACTCAGCATCTCCTTCAGGTAGGAGACGAGGGCCGGCTGAAGATCGAGCTTGGCGAGGTACATGCAAACACCGCGAGAATTTTGAAAGTAAAATGGTCTTCCAACGATCAAGGAGTTGTAACAGTCGGAAAAGAAGAAACAAAATACACCGCTGAGAATACTGTTACTGCTGTAGGGATTGGTAGTACAAGCGTAAGAATGCAAGTGACATTTGCGACAGCGGCAGGTACATTTGTCAAAGAAGCAGATATTAACCTGACGGTTGAAGCTGTGCCGTCAGTGCCGAAGCTTACGATTGCTTCTCAGGTCCGCGAAATTACAAGAAGTGCGATTGCAGAATATGAGCATGAGGGAATCGGCTATACACAGGAAGATGAGAATAAAATGGCAGTCGAATTTTTGAGTGAAAATTTTACTCTAGAAGCAGAAGAAAGTACTGTTCAATTTTTTGATTATTCGATAGACGGATGGGAGGATAATAGTTTTAATATTCCAGGGCTGAAGAACGTAAATCTGAAAAATAATAATTATGGATTTGTCATACAAGACAGTATGCAGAGCGGGACAGTTCAGATACCGATTAGATTCTTGGTGAAGAGAGAGGGAGTATCAAGTAAGGACATATATGATGCAACTATAAATGCAACCTTCACAAAAACAAATGATAATAAATGGGAAGTTGTGTGTGAAGTTACAGATATTCAAGCAAACAGACCCCAATAATCTCTCAGACAGTCTGGCAGGCATTTTGCCTGTCGGAGGAAACGTATCAGTCCGTTACAGTTTGGCCCAGTACTTTGCATTGTTACAGTGAAGCCGAAGGCTGAACTGTAACATCATGCCTGACCTGATGCCTGCGGCTTATTGACATTCTGAAAAAGCTGCTCTGCCAAAATGAAATGTTTCATTAGGAGTGATAACGATATTTGAATTGATATTTGAGCCTGATTGTTTTAAAATAGAATTGTTAGAAAATGCCAAATGCAGGATATCAGGAAAGGATGAGTGAGAATGAATAAAAAAGTCGGAGTCAGCCAGGAAGAGAAGAACCTTGCTTACTATAAATATTTTGAGCAGGATATGGCTGCGATCCCGGAAGAAAAGCTGAAATATTTAGAACAGGGAGCAAATGCAGGGCTTCCCGGACTGCCGATTGAACATAGGAATCTTTTTTTGGCTGGAAAGGATTCTGATTACTGCCAGATCGGGTTTGGCATTATGGAAGACGGAACAGGATATGTATGCAATTCTACATATATGCCGCATGTCACAGGCGAGATGCTGGACTGGTGGTTCCCGTGGCATAGCGTAGGCTCTGACCTCCGCTACAAAATCTGGGATCCGCAGGAACATTATTTCGCGCGGGCTGACAGGGCGGATTATGTATGTGATCCGAATGTACCTATGAATCAGAAGACATGGGGTGTCAATCACATAGTTCTGGAAGATGTCGGAGGCGGCCCTGATTTGTTAAAATTATGCTTTAAGAGGCCGTCTGATTTTGGATATGATGAGTCTTTGATTGGGACGGATGCCTGCCAGTCTCTGGTATGCGCCATCGGCGAAGGAAACTGTGCGGCAGCGATGACTCATAAATGGGCTTCATATGAGGATGGCGTTTTATTCAGTTCGCGTTTCTGGATTGGATTTCGTATGGAAGAGAACGGAAATATCGTAAAAGGGCTTCCAGACGGAGTAAGGCTTCCAGAAGAAGTCACAAAAGGACTGTTTGCTCATAATATTAAGGAGTTTTCAAATCTGGCGGCAATTCTGCCGGATGTGTATAGGGAAAATAAAGATTTATTTTAGAGATGAAATAAGCAGCCTGGGCAACCAGGCTGCTTTTTCATGTGTAGTCAGTCTGAAAAATCATTCGCACGATCTGAACTCCCCCGCTTTGTACCCGCAAGGCATAATACGGATCATTCTTTATGACGTTCTGGAAATAAATGAAACAAGCAGCCATGGAATCCTAAGATTTTACTTGGAGCGGCAGCAGAGCTGTTTTTATTTTGCAATAAAGGTCGATAGAACTTGCAAAATAAAGGCTGAACCGTAGTAACAGTTCAGATACGGTGTTACATTATGGATACCCGGACGCCGGGGGGGGGGGGGTTTTCCGGCATGCGGGGGGGTTTTGAATAAAAGAATAATAACAAAACAATAATTTTTTTTTCTGGGGGAG
>CANDMV010000006.1 GCA_947385875.1 uncultured Eubacterium sp.
CTCTTTAGGTTTATGAATCTTTCAAGGTTATTTTACTGTTCAGTTATCAATGTTCTTCTAAGATACTGCTCGTAGCAGCTCATTTATTATATCATACTGTTTTCTACTTGTCAACAATTTTTTTCATTTTTTTATTTTCTTTTTTTGTTGACTTTTGTCGCAGCTGTTATAATTTAACATATCTTCAAGTTGCTGTCAATACTTTTTTTATTTTTTGTAATTTTCTTAATATCAAGTTAATCATTTACAAAAAATAAAACGGAGAAGGAGGGATTTGAACCCTCGCGCCGGTTACCCGACCTATACCCTTAGCAGGGGCACCTCTTCGGCCACTTGAGTACTTCTCCATAGCGTCTGCTTTTATTTAATACTTCAATCGCCGTAACGCAAAAGTAATTTTACATGTATTTGGATTATTTGTCAACATGTTTTTTTAAATTTTTTAATTTTTTTCTGTTATTATATTCTGATACTCTTTTATAGCTGTTTCGTACAGATTATTTCCTTCCGAATCTATAACTACTACCATTGGAAAATCTTCTACTTTCAGTCGTCTTACAGCTTCTGTACCTAAATCTTCATAACAGATCAAATCTGATTTTTTAATACATTTAGATATGACAGCTCCTGCACCGCCCACTGCTGCCATATACACAGCTTTATTTCTTATAATTGCATCAACAACTTCTTTTGAACGCTTACCTTTTCCTATCATAGCCTTCTGACCTAAATCTAAGAGTTGAGGCGCATACTTATCCATCCGGCTAGCTGTTGTAGGTCCTGCAGAGCCTATGACCTGTCCTTCACGTGCTGGTGAAGGCCCCATATAATAGATCGCCGCATCCTTCAGATCGATCGGCAGCTTCTCTCCCCGTTCTAAAGTCTCAATCATACGTTTATGTGCTGCATCTCTGGCTGTATAGATCGTTCCAGTAAGATACACATAATCTCCTGACTTTAATTCTTTTGTTATATCTTCTGTAATTGGTGTATTAATATATTTCTCCATAATATTATTTTTATACCTTCACAAAATTATTTTATACAAAATTGACTATATGTACAACGCAGCTGACACTCATTCTTGGAAAGTTACTTTAAAAGTCCTGTCGTGAAGCCAGTTAAATGATTTTATTCTTAGTATTTCGCAGATTGTGCATGTAAATTTACTTTACAATCACACCCAGTGTCATCAACTTTAGCCTTGATTAACCAGATCTGCATCCGGCGGAAGTTCACTACGTTAATGACACTGATTCATACCAAATACCACTGCTTTTAGATAACTGGCACGAATATGAACAATAACAATCTAAATATTTACAATACTCTTCTTATATGTCTTGAAACATGACAGCATATATTGACAGCTACCGGAAGCCCTGCTATATGAGTTGGATAGACATTGATATTCACACCCAATGCAGTGGTTGTTCCTCCTAATCCTCCGGGACCTATCCCTAAGCTGTTAATCTTATTCAGCATCTCTATTTCCAGCTTTTCGACATAAGGTATTTCAGAATGCTTTGTAATATCACGTGTCAATGCCTGTTTTGCCAAAAGAGCACACTTTTCAAAATCACCGCCAATTCCTACTCCTATCACCATAGGCGGACAGGCATTTGGTCCCGCATCCTTTACTGTATTCAAAATAGCTTCTTTTACACCTTCTATTCCATCTGCCGGCTTCAGCATATAGACCCTGCTCATATTTTCACTGCCAAATCCTTTTGGCGCTACGATGATTTCAATCTGTGATCCCGGCACGATCTGATAGTGAATAATACCAGGCGTGTTGTCTTTCGTATTTTCCCGCAAAATTGGATCTTTTACTACAGATTTACGCAGATAGCCCTCTGTATAACCTCTGCGTATTCCTTCCTGAATGGCATCTTCTAAAAAAACACCTTCTACATGTACTTCTTGGCCAATATTAAAAAATATAACTGCCATGCCTGTATCCTGACAGATCGGTATCTTCTGCTCTGCAGCTATATCCATGTTATCCTCCAGCTGTCCTAAGATCCGGCAGCCGAGAGGAGATCTTTCACTCTCTTTTCCTTGATGAATCGCATTTTTTAGATCTTGTGACAGATGCAGATTCGCTTCTATACACATTTCGCTGATATTTTTGATAATCTCATCCGTATAAATTACCCTCATATCTGTTCTCCTTTTTCGTAGCAGCTCAGAAGCCGTAAAGATATCTTAAAAAGCTTTAGAGTGTGTTTGAAAACACTTTCTGCGAGATGTACCCACAGAGCATGATTTGGAGAATTTATCCAAAATTTATGAATCTTACCCATAGGACATGATATAGCGGGCAAAGCCTCCTAAATTCGGGATAAATTCAGATAAACATAATAAAATATTCTGACAAGCATTAAACTTTGCAACAACGCCGACTCACGAGCTCAAAATAATAAGCTATCTGAAATATTTTGTCGCTTGTGATTATAATTAAAGTTTTATTCATCATCATTCTCTTGCTGATCGGCTTTGGCTCTTGTCAACAGCTCATCAATCTGTGCTTTTTCTTGCAAATCCAGCATTTCTGAATCAATTACAAGATCTCCGGCATCCGATGACTC
Organism: uncultured Eubacterium sp.; assembly: GCA_947385875.1. Classification (GTDB taxonomy): domain Bacteria; phylum Bacillota; class Clostridia; order Lachnospirales; family Lachnospiraceae; genus Eubacterium_J. Next base: position 2,592 of record CANDMV010000006.1, read on the forward strand.
TATATTCATCTCTGCCTGCATTTTTTTCTCATTTTCTATATTTGATTCTACAGATTCTTCTGCTACTGAATTTTCGCTTAATTCCCCAGCTTCTGATTCTTTAATATTTTCTACCTGTGCTCCCATACTCGAATCAGATGGTATAACTGTATCTGCTTCCTTCTCCAAAGCCAGATCATCTTCTTCCACTTCATCCTTAGGCTCTGCCTCCCTCACCTTTGTAAGACTCGCCACCTTTACATCAGACTCCAGATTCATCAGCTTCACACCAGACGTTACTCTGGTCAATACAGATATTCCTTTCACAGGCATACGTATAATAATGCCTTCTGTCGTAATCATCATGATTTCGTTATCTTTATTTACTGCCTTTACTCCGATAATATTTCCTGTCTTCTCCGTGATCTTATAACATTTTACACCTTTTCCGCCGCGGTTTTGTACAGTAAATTCATCCATCATCGTACATTTACCCATACCTTTTTCTGATACAGCCAGCAGCATTTCTCCCTGAGTATTCAGCTGCATTCCGACGACTTCATCACTTGCCGCCAGATTCATGCCAATTACGCCCATCGAATTTCTTCCTGTACTGCGCACATCCTTTTCATTAAAGCGGATACACTGACCGTATTTTGTCACCAGTATAATATCCTGCTCATTATTGGTCATCTTCACTTCGATTAACTCATCATCTTCACGAAGATTCATTGCTGCAAGACCTGTCTTTCGAATATTTGCATATTCAAGGATTGGGGTCTTTTTTACAATTCCTTTTTTTGTTGCCATAAATAAGTACTCATTATCCTTATATTCTCTCAATGGAATCAGAGCTGTTATTTTTTCACCAGGCTGGAGCTGGAGGATATTAATGATTGCCGTTCCTCTTGATGTACGCCCTGCCTCCGGGATCTCATAGCCTTTCATACGGTATACACGGCCGGTATTTGTAAAAAACATGAGATAGTGATGCGATGTCGTCATCAGCAGGTCTTCGATATAATCATCCTCAATCGTTTCCATGCCTTTGATTCCTCGCCCCCCGCGATGCTGGCTTCGAAAATTATCCATGCTCATGCGTTTGATATACCCCAGCTTTGTCATCGTGATAATTGTATTTGTGACAGGAATCATATCCGCCATAGACACGTCCAGCTCATCATAGCTGATACTTGTCCTTCTTTCATCACCATATTTTTCTAAAATAATCAATATTTCTTCACGAATTACGCCCAACAGCTTTTTTTCATCTGAAAGAATCGATTTATAATAAGCGATTTTTTCTGCTAATTCCTGATATTCACCTTCTATTTTTTCGCGTTCCAGTCCTGTCAGAGCTCTCAGACGCATATCAACGATCGCCTGCGCCTGTACATCCGTCAGTCCAAAACGCTCTATTAATTTTTCTTTTGCCTCGGCAGTCGTCCTGCTTCCACGGATAATCGAGATTACTTCATCAATATGATCTAACGCAACCAGCAGTCCTTCTAATATATGCGACCGCTCCTCTGCCTTATTTAAATCATACTTCGTCCTTCTTGTAACGACTTCTCTCTGATGAGTCAAGTAATGATTTAATAAATCCAGCAGGTTCATGATCTTAGGTTGGCCATTGACAAGAGCCAGCATAATTACTCCAAACGTATCCTGAAGCTGCGTGTGCTTATACAGAAGATTTAATATCATATTTGGATTGACATCTTTTCTCAGCTCAATACAGATCCGCATACCCTGACGGTCAGACTCATCGCGAAGGTCAGTAATCCCATCGATTTTTTTGTCATGTACTAAATCTGCTATTTTTTCAATCAGCCTGGCCTTATTGACCATAAAAGGGATCTCTGTAACTACAATACGATTTTTCCCGTTTTTCATCGGCTCTATATTGGAAATAGCACGTACTTTGATCTTCCCCTTTCCAGTACGATAGGCTTCATTTATTCCAGCTGTTCCCAGTATGCTTCCACCTGTAGGAAAATCCGGTCCTTTTACAATACTCATCAATTCATCTATATCCGTAGAGCGATCATTTTCTACTTCATTATCTATGATCTTTACTACTGCGCTGATCACTTCACGCAGATTGTGCGGCGGTATATTGGTTGCCATGCCTACTGCAATGCCTGTCGTCCCATTCACCAATAGGTTTGGATAACGCGAAGGCAGTACAACCGGCTCTTTCTCTGTCTCGTCAAAGTTAGGTCTGAAATCAACGGTATCCTTGTTGATGTCAGCGAGCATTTCCATTGAAATCTTGCTTAGCCTTGCCTCTGTGTACCTCATAGCTGCAGCGCCATCGCCGTCCACAGAGCCAAAATTGCCATGTCCATCTACTAATGGGTATCTGGTAGACCAATCCTGCGCCATATTTACGAGCGCACCATAGATCGAACTATCACCATGCGGATGATATTTACCCATTGTATCACCGACAATACGCGCACATTTACGATGCGGTTTGTCCGGCCCGTTATTTAGCTCTATCATGGAATACAAGACTCTGCGCTGTACCGGCTTTAATCCGTCCCTTACATCAGGCAGGGCTCTCTGCGCAATTACGCTCATCGCATAGTCGATATAAGAAGATTCCATTGTTTCTTTCAGATCTACATCATGGATTTGATCAAATATCTTATCATCCATTTAAAATACCCCCTTAAATATCTAAGTTCTGAACCTTTCGCGCATTTTCCTCAATAAATTCCCGTCTGGGTTCTACTTTATCTCCCATTAAAGTCGTAAATGTCAAGTCAATTTCAGAAGAACTCTCTTCGTCAATCAACACTCTCTTTAAAATACGTTTTTCCGGATCCATAGTAGTCTCCCACAGCTGTTCGGCATCCATCTCTCCTAGTCCTTTATAACGCTGGATCTTATTATTTCCGTCACGCCCTATTTCTTTTAAAATGCTGTCAAGTTCCTTTTCGTCATATGCGTACCATACATTTTTATTTTTTTCCACCTTAAATAGTGGAGGTGTTGCTAGGTAAACATGCCCCTGCCTGATTAGTTCCGGCATAAACCGATATAAAAATGTCAGCATCAATGTACTGATATGAGCCCCATCTACGTCGGCATCGGTCATAATTATAATTTTGTTATATCTTAATTTCTTAATATCAAAATCATCATGTATTCCTGTTCCAAATGCAGTAATCATCGCCTTTATCTCTGCATTTCCATAAATCTTATCCAATCTCGCTTTTTCAACATTCAGGATTTTACCGCGCAGCGGCAGAATAGCCTGAGTGGCACGGCTTCTGGCTGTCTTCGCAGAGCCCCCGGCAGAGTCTCCCTCTACAATAAAAATCTCACAGTTCATCGGATTTTTATCTGAACAATCCGCTAATTTACCTGGAAGAGAAGTATTCTCAAGCGCGGTCTTTCTGCGTGTCAGATCTCTTGCCTTTCTGGCTGCATCTCTCGCTCGCTGTGCCAATAATGATTTTTCACAGATCGACTTTGCTACCTGAGGATTCTGCTCCAGATAATAGGTCAGCTGTTCGCTGACTACAGAATCTACTGCTCCCCTTGCTTCGCTGTTTCCCAGCTTCTGCTTTGTCTGTCCCTCAAACTGCGGCTCTTCGATTTTTATACTGATAATCGCAGTCATTCCTTCACGTATATCTTCTCCGGCCAGCGGCGGATCACTGTCCTTTAAGATTTTATTTGCTCTGGCATAAGCATTAAATGTCTTCGTAATCGCATTACGAAAACCAGCCAGATGTGTTCCGCCTTCCGGCGTAATTATATTATTGACAAAACTATACGTCGAGTCATTATAAGAATCGTTATGCTGAAGCGCTACTTCTACGATTACATTTTCTTTCTGTCCTTCGCAATAGATGACGTCTGGATATAATGCTTCATGGCTGCGGTTTAGATATGTTACAAATTCTTTAATACCGCCGGCATAATGAAACTCATGCATACGGACAGGATCATCACGTTTATCCTTTAAGATAATACGCAGCCCCTTTGTCAAAAATGCTGTTTCCCGAAGGCGCTGCTTTAATGTATCATAATCAAAAATTGTCTCTTCAAAAATCGATCCATCCGGTGAAAATGTTACTTTTGTTCCTGTCTTTTGCGGATCACAGGTACCTGCTTTCTCCAATGGATACATCGTCTTTCCACGCTCATAACGCTGCTTATAGATCACGCCATTACTACAAATCTCTACTTCCAGCCAATTTGACAATGCATTTACAACGGAAGCTCCCACCCCGTGAAGTCCGCCTGATACCTTATATCCTCCGCCGCCAAATTTCCCTCCCGCATGAAGTACAGTGAATACAACCTCGACAGCAGGGAGTCCAGCCTTATGGTTAATTCCGATTGGAATGCCGCGTCCATCATCTATTACAGTGATGGAATTATCTTTATTGATTTTAACCTCAATATTTTTGCAGTATCCTGCCAGAGCTTCATCAACTGAATTGTCTACAATCTCATACACCAGATGATGAAGTCCTCTTGCAGATGTACTGCCTATATACATTCCAGGTCTTTTACGTACTGCTTCCAGCCCTTCAAGGATCTGAATCTGATCAGCACCGTAATTATTTTCAATAGCCATATGTCACCCTCCTGATTCTACTGCCTCGATCATCCAAAGCTGTTCCTATATACATCCTGTTTTATTTATCTTAAATCTCAACAGTCCAGACAAGCTGACCTGTTGTTACCTTAAATCTCTTTCTTCAGTTCCACACAGCCGTTTTTCACTTCAAATACACGGTCAAGCTTAAAACGGTTTTTAACAAATTCATCCAGTCCGGTACAAGTAATGATCGTCTGAATGTCGTGAATACTGCCAAGCAGAAAATTCTGCCTGCTGCTGTCCAGTTCAGATAATACGTCATCTAAAAGCAATACCGGAGTATCGTGGATTAAATTTTTTACCAGCTCAATTTCAGACAGCTTCAGCGACAGTGCCGAAGTCCGCTGCTGACCCTGAGAACCAAATTTTCTTATATCCACATCACCGATCTTAAAAGAAAGATCATCCCGATGCGGCCCTGCTGAAGTCTGGCAGTATTTCAAATCTTTCTCAGCAGATCTGGATATTTCTGATTCAAAATGCTCAGCATCCGTATTCGGTTCATAAGTGATCTTTAATTCTTCTCTATTTCCAGAAATATTTTTATGGATATGATATACAATTTCACTCAGTTCTTTTATGAATTCTCTTCTTCGTCTGATAATGCGGCATCCATAATCAACCAGCTGCATATTCCATACAGAAAGCGTATCCTTTAACTCAGGTCGAAATACTAGGTCTTTTAACAGTTTATTTCGCTGATTCAGAATTTTATTATAATTTGTCAGGTCAGACAGATAGATTTTATCCAGCTGACACAGTTCTAAATCCAGAAAACGTCTGCGCTCAGAAGGACCATCTTTAATGATATTTAAGTCCTCCGGTGAAAAAAATACGATATTTAAAATACCAAACAAAGAACCAGCCTTTTTGATAGGAATTCGGTTTACTGCAATTCCCTTTGAGCGGTTTTTCTTTAGATGTATATCAATCTGATATTCTTTTTCATTTTTAATGATAAATGTACGTATATGCGCTTCCTCTTCCTTAAAACGTATCATATCCCTGTCTTTGCTTCCTTTGTGTGACTTAGTCGTAGCACTGACATAGGCTGACTCAAGTACATTTGTCTTTCCCTGCGCATTATTTCCAAACAGAATATTTGTTCCCTCTGTAAATTCTATCATTAAATCTTCATAATTGCGAAAATTTTTTAACTCAATGGATTTTATCATCATTGCTCAATATGAATTGTCTCACCATCATAAGAGACAATGTCTCCATTATGCAGTTTTTTTCCGCGTTGATATTCGATTTCGCCGTTTACAGTGACTTCTCCGCCCTGAATTACGATTTTTGCTTCTACACCAGAATTGACAAGACCTGCTAATTTCAATGCCTGGCCAAGTTTTATATATTCACCTCTTATTTTTATCTGTTCCATAATTTCCTCTAATCTAGATCATACCAAGACACTATTTACGAGTGATAAATTATTCTATAGAGCTTAAATTAACATCTTATATACAATATATCATTTCTTTATTAGTTATTTGCTGCATTAAAATTAACAGGAAGAATAAGATAGATATAGTGATCTGTATCACTCCTTATAAAACAAGGCGCTTTCGGATTTACCATATACAGCATGATTTCTTCATCATCAATAACTCTGAGTGCATCTACAAAGAATTTAGGATTAAAGCCTATCAGCATATCTTTTCCATCTTTTTCAATTTCTATATCTTCATTCATGGAACCAATAAACGATGTAATCCTTAATTCCATATGCTCGTCACTTATATCCATAATAATCGGCTTTTTGTCGCCTTCCTTAACAAGCAGAGTAGCTCGGTCAATACATTCCAACAGCTCTCGTTTATTAATTTTAATTTTAGTCTCATATGCAGAGGCTATCATCTGGTCGATTCTAAAATATTCTCCATCTATCAGCCGGGATAAAACAGTCGTTTTTTCAAATTCAAACATGATATGATTATCTGTAATATAAATGTCTACATATTCTTCTACTGATCCTGGAAGAATTTTGCTGATTTCTTGTAATGTTTTTCCCGGTACAACTACTTTTTTAGTTTCACTGATATTTTTTAGTTCAATATTTCTTACAGAGACACGATGTCCATCTAAAGAAACCACTCTAAGCTTATTTTCATTGATTTCAAATAATTCGCCTGTCATTAGCTTATTTGTATCATTATCTGCTATAGAAAATATCGTCTGACGAATTACTTCTTTTAATGTAAATTGAGTGACTGAAATAGGTTCATTTTTTTCAATCGACGGTAAATAAGAAAAATCATCTCCTAATTTACCTACAATATTAAATTTTGCTTTTTCACATGTAATCACTGTCTGTAGTGAGCTGTCTGATGTAATTACTATATCATTATCCGGGAGCTTACGTACAATTTCAGAAAAGATCTTCGCATCTAAGGCAATGATGCCGGGTTCTTCTATGATTCCTTCTATAGAAGTTTCGATTCCAAGTTCGGTATCATTTGCGATTAATTTGATCTCCCCATCTGATGCATCTATTAAGATGCATTCTAAAATAGGCATGGTGGTTCTGGTAGGAACCGCCTTTATGGCAATATTTACTCCATAGAGCAAATTTGCTTTTGAACAAATCAGCTTCATGTGTATAACTCCTTTCAAGATGAATTCTATAAATAAATATATATATTACTTCGTAATCATAATCATAAGGGAAGTGTAAATGTGCAAAAGTACTTGAACCCCTTAAAAATTCAACAAACCAGCAATAGAATAACTACGTGAAAAACTTTAAGTGAACAGCTTCATAATATGTGAATAACTGGCACAGGCTATTTTGTCATTTTTTATCAAGCTCGAAAAAAAGTGGATTATCCCTCTTAATAAACACAAAATACCATAGTTATCCACAGTTATGCACAAAAAAATGTGGATAACTGTGGATTTGCTAATTAGGATTTATTTTTTTGCGGATTGTATCGATTAAATTGCGTGTTTCTGCTTTATTTTTATACTCTGCATCTATTTTTTCAATTCCGTGAATTATGGTTGAATGATCGCGGCCTCCTAAGACTTCACCTATAGATGCTAGAGAGGCGCTGGTCATATTTTTACAAAGATACATTGCAATCTGCCGCGGTCTTACAATATCGCTGCTGCGGGATTTTGAAATCAGCTGCTCAGGTGTTTTTTGAAAATGTTCTGATACAATTTCAATAATCAGCTGCGGAGTTACTTCCTTATGTAAATCTGGATTAATGATACTTTCCAGCTGTTCCTTTGCAGTTTCGATTGTAAGGTCTACGTGCGTCAGTCTTGAAAATGCCATCAATCTGTTTAATGCACCTTCAAGCTCACGGATATTCGATTTGATATTGGTTGCTATGTATTTGATAATCTCGTCATCCAGCTCGAAATCATCCATTTCATTTTTTTTGCGGAGTATTGCCATTCGCGTCTCGTAATCAGGTGAACCTATATCGGCCATACAGCCCCACTGGAATCTTGAACGGAAGCGTTCTTCCAGAGTAGTCATTTCTTTTGGCGGTTTATCACTTGAGATTACGATCTGCTTGCCAGAATTATATAAAGCGTTAAATGTATTAAAAAATTCTTCCTGCGTCCGGTCTTTTCCTATTACGAACTGAATATCATCTATTAGAAGCACATCTACGTTTCGATATTTGTCACGCATAGCATTAATTTGAGAATTACTGCCGTTACGGATTGCATCGATAACTTCATTTGTAAATGTCTCAGATGTAACATATTGTATTTTCAGATCCGGATGATTGGCAATGATATGGTGCGCAATGGAATGCATCAAGTGAGTCTTGCCTAACCCAACGCCGCCCCATAAAAAAAGCGGATTGAATTTTTTTTCCGGATTAGCGGCTTCTTCTGCTACTACCAGTGAAATTGTATGAGCAAGCTTGTTATTGTTGCCCACGACAAAAGTATCAAAAGTATAATTAGGATTGAGGTCGTAATTTTCTTTAGGAACAGAATCATCCTGCATTGCAATCGATTTTGCAGGTTTGGGTTTGATTTTTTTTGCATCCTCTGGAAGGATAAATTCTACTTCATAGTCAATGCCTGTCATCTCTGCGATTACAATTTTAAGTGGAGTCAGATATTTTTTTGTAATGTAATTTAATGCAATCTGCTCCGGAGGAACAAGCACATACAGCTTATTACCATCAATTTGGCATATTTCCAGAGGCTTAATCCAGGAGTTATATAGAACATTAGTAAGTCCATATTCATTTTTTACCGCTAAAAGTATATCTTGCCATTTTTCCTCAACTAACATATCATTTTCTCCGTTATTTTTTTCACATTATAAAAAAGCAGATAAAGAACCACTATACCTATAATAAACTAAAATGGCGAAATAAGCAATTAAAAAGTTTGAGGTTTAGGTCGTTAATTAATTAACGAATTATTTTTTATTATTTTGTTGATAATATGTCTGATATGACTGTATAAAAAAGAAAAAATGGTGGATAATGGCAGATCTGGCTGGGATAATTGTCCTATTTTTTGTTTTTTTGAGAGATCGAAAGTGAGTTATCCACAGTTATCCACCTTTATGAAAGCCTTTAAAATCAACGCTTTGGGGAAAAACAGTTAAATTTATGTGGATAAATATGTGCATAAGTCTGGGCCTTTAGGGGATATGTGGATAACTTTTATGGATAAGCTGGATGCTGGGGAATAGGAGCTGTTTTAGTGTAACACTCTATCTGAACGATTCCCAATATTTATTTAAAAAAATTATAAATAATAAGGATTTTCCTTGACTTGCGCATCTTTTTTGATATAATTGTAATGGTATTTTTTCAATATCAATATTGAGTGTAAAGTATAACAGAGGAGGTGTATATGATATGAAGATGACGTATCAGCCAAATAAGAGACATAGATCAAAAGTACACGGTTTCAGAAAAAGGATGCGTACAGCAAGCGGAAGAAAAGTATTGGCTGCAAGAAGGTTAAAAGGAAGAAAGAGATTATCAGCATAGGCCACATCTTTTGTGGTCTTTCTTCTTATATATAGCGGTTATTTTTTAAAACAAGATTAGATTTGAAAAAATTCCTTAAAAATAACCGTTTATATTGTAAAAGGGGCAAAGAAATTATGAGATTTTCTGAGTCACTGAAAAAAAACTCTGATTTTCAGAAAGTGTACTGTAAAGGAAAGTCCTATGCAAACCGTTATCTGGTAATGTATGTACTTAATAATGAAACCGAACATAACAGAATAGGAATTTCTGTTAGTAAGAAGGTAGGCAACAGTGTTGTCAGGCATCGTATAAAGCGCTTGGTTAAGGAAGCATATAGACTACATGAGGACATGTTTAATAGTGGTTTAGACATCGTAGTCATCGCAAGAAAGTCGGCAGATGAAATCTCTTATCGGGAAGCTGAGAGCGCTCTGCTGCATCTTGGAGGTCTTCAGCATATTTTAAAATAAAAAAAGAAGATGGAATAAAAGTGAAAAGAATAATGATCTTGTGTATCAGATTTTATAAAAGGTACTTATCCCCATTGAAAACAGTGAAATGTCCTTATATTCCTTCATGTTCGGATTATGCGATCGAAGCTATATCAAAGCATGGGCCGATCAAGGGAGGATTTTTGGCATGTTGGCGTATACTGCGCTGCAATCCTTTTTCGAAGGGTGGATTTGATCCTGTTCCATAAGGAGGTATTTAATTGACTACGATCATGCTGACACAATATTCAGGGGCTATTTTAGGACCGATTGCCAAGCTGTTAGGATGGATCATGAACTGGATTTATCTATTGTTACAAATGCTTGGGATCGAGAATATTGGTCTCACTATTATTGTATTAACAATTTTGATTTATATGTGTATGCTGCCGCTGACAATTCGAACACAGAAGTTTTCAAAGCTGCAGCAGAGAATGCAGCCTGAAATAAAAGCGATTCAGGATAAATATAAGGGACGAAGAGACCAGGAGTCCCAGATGGCAATGAATGAAGAAACTCAGGCACTGTATGCAAAATACGGTATATCTCCAACAGGAACCTGTCTGCCAATGCTCCTGCAGATGCCGGTATTTTTGGCATTGTACCGTTTGGTTTATAATGTGCCTGCTTATGTGTCTAGCGTGAAATCTGCTTTTGACGGAATAGTAGAAGGCATCATAAGTACTCCAGGGTATCAGGATACTTTGGACAAGTTTGTAGAAACCGCAAAACTGACAGCAGTACGTGCAGATTTTCATCATGAAGATCTCTTGGTAGTGAAGAATTATATCGTAGATACAGTTTATAAAATGTCAACTTCAGCCTGGGATACTTTAAGAGATGCTTTTCCGAATTTGATTGACGTGATTGATTCTACAGAAGCTCATTTGAATCATATAAATTACTTTTTAGGGATGAATATATCGGATTCTCCTTTTGCTATTATTACGAATAGTATGGCATCTCATTCTTATTTACTTGTATTTTTAGCTCTGATGGTGCCAATTACTTCTTATGCGTCTCAGATGCTTAATGTCAAGCTGATGCCGCAGGCAGATACAGATCCAGACAGTGCTATGTCAAAACAGTTAAAGACTATGAATTATACAATGCCTCTGTTTTCTCTTGTATTATGTTTTACAGTTCCAGTCGGACTTGGTATTTATTGGATCTTTAGTTCTCTGACAAGAGGCGTACAGCAGTATTTTGTAAATAAACATATTCAGAATCTGGATTTGGACGATGTGATTGCGAAAAATGTAGAAAAACGCAAGAAGAAACTGGAAAAAATGGGTATTGATGAAAATCAGATACGTAGTGCAGCACGGATGAACACGAAGAGCAGCGTTCAGATGTCGTCTTCTATGACGAAGGAAGAAAGAGAGTCAAAGCTTGATAAAGCATATTCTTATAGAAAAACAGCCAACCCGAACAGCTTAACAGCAAAAGCGAATTTAGTAAAGGATTTTAACGAGAGAAATAATAAATAAGGGAGAGGTTATGTGATGGAGTTTATTGAAGTAAGTGCTAAGACAGTTAATGATGCGATTACAGAAGCTCTGGTGAAGCTGGAAGTAACGAGTGACCAGCTTGAGTATGAAGTAGTAAGTGAAGGAAGTACAGGATTTTTAGGATTTGGCAGTAAACCAGCGGTTATTAAAGCACGTAAGAAATTTTCTGTAGAAGATTGTGTGAAAGACTTTTTGAATCGTGTATTTGAAGCGATGGATATGGAAGTAGAGATCATTTCGAAGTATGATGAAGAGAGCGGAATGGTTGAGGTAGAATTTAAAGGCAGTGAGATGGGTGTACTGATTGGAAAAAGGGGACAGACATTGGATTCCTTGCAGTATCTTACGAACTTGGCAATAAATAAACAGACAGATAAGTATGTAAAAGTAAAACTAGACACTGAAGACTATCGCAAGAGGAGAAAAGATACGCTGGAAAATCTGGCTAGGAATATTTCATATAAGGTAAAGAGGACAAAACGTCCAGTTGCTTTAGAACCTATGAATCCATTTGAACGTCGCGTGATTCATTCGGCTTTACAAAATGATCGGTTTGTTTCTACTCATAGTGAAGGGGAAGAGCCTTATCGGCATGTAGTTGTCACTTTAAAGAGAAATTAAATTTTATTTATGTTTAATATTTAATATATAGGCTTTTCTAAGTGATTATATAATGATTGTATTAAAAAAATGTTAGTTATATAAAATTGAAGAGACTGTGTTCAAATGATATTTTTGGACACAGTTTTTTTACTTTGAAAGTCCCATCGCGGAGTGATATAGATCTAGGGATATGCTTTAGTGAATTAGAGATATATATTTTGGAAAGGAATGGAATAAAATATGAAAACAGATACGATTGCTGCGATTGCCACAGCAATGACAAGCGCTGGAATTGGAATTATTAGGATAAGTGGTGAGCAGGCTGTTACAGTCGCTGATCGTGTATTTCAAGCAAAGAATAGGAAGTGTTTAAAAGATGCTGATTCTCATACAATTCATTATGGAACTATTGTAGATCATGAGACAGTAATAGATGAAGTAATTGTTCTGCTGATGAAGTCGCCAAATAGCTATACCAGAGAGGATACAGTAGAGATTGACTGTCACGGGGGCGTCTTAGTCATGCAGAAGATTTTGGAGACAGTTGTAAAAAATGGAGCAAGGCTGGCAGAACCTGGTGAATTTACAAAGCGTGCTTTTTTGAATGGGAGGATAGACTTGACGCAGGCTGAGTCAGTGATTGATCTTATTAATTCTAAAAATGATTTTGCGTGGAAGAGTTCGATTAGTCAGTTAGACGGATCTTTACTGCATAAGATAAAAAATCTTCGTGAGATAATCGTCCATGAGACAGCATTTATTGAATCTGCAATAGATGATCCAGAACACTATTCATTAGATAACTATGGTAAAAAATTATATCAAATTATAATAAATCTTGAAAACGAAATTCAGCATCTGCTGGATACGGCAGACAATGGAAGAATACTAAAAGAAGGAATTAATACTGTAATTGTAGGAAAACCGAATGTCGGAAAATCATCTTTATTGAATGCATTGGTTGGATCAGATCGGGCTATTGTTACAGATATAGCTGGAACAACTAGAGATGTAATAGAAGAACATATAAATTTGAATGGTATCAGTTTGAATGTGATTGATACTGCTGGGATCAGGAAAACGAATGATGTCGTGGAAAAAGTCGGCGTAGATAAAGCGAAAGAGTATTTGAAGGGGGCAGATTTGGTTTTGTATGTGATCGATTGTTCGAATGAATTAAGTGAAGAAGATCATAAAATTGCGAATATGATTGTGGATAAAAATGTGATTGTGTTGATGAATAAGTCGGATTTGCAAAAGAAGGTGGAGAGGAAAGATCTGAGTCATACGTCTGAGCATATTATATCCATATCTGCTAAAGAGGCTGATGGTATTGATGAATTGACAGAGATGATTTGCAGTATGTTTTTGAATGGGAAGATTTCATTTAATGATGAAATCGTGATTACAAATATGAGGCATAAAAAGGAGCTTCTTAATGCTTTAGAGAGTCTGAAGCTGGTAGAAGAAAGTATTGAAGGAAATATGCCGGAGGATTTCTATTCTATTGATTTAATGAATGCTTATGAATCACTGGGAAATATTATAGGTGAGACGTTGGAAGATGATCTGGCTGATGAGATCTTCTCAAAATTTTGTATGGGAAAGTAGCAATTTGTTATATTTGAATTATAAATTAATAATGATTAAAGTGAGATTGGATTTTTGATATCCCGCGGCTTGCTGTGGGGTGTTCATTTTTATGGAGGTGTCTTGGGATGAAATGTCCAGTGTGTGATAGAGAGATGGAGAGTAGTTTATCAGATCAGATGAGTCGTAATAAGCTGGAAGAAGAGTATGATGTTGTAGTTGTCGGCGCAGGTCATGCTGGCTGTGAAGCTGCTCTGGCTTGTGCCAGACTGGGGCTGGAGACTATTATATTTACAGTAAGTATAGATAGTATTGCGCTGATGCCATGTAATCCAAACATTGGCGGCAGTTCGAAAGGACATTTGGTTAGGGAGATTGATGCTCTTGGCGGACAAATGGGGATAAATATTGATAAGACATTTATACAGTCTAAGATGTTGAATAAATCAAAAGGGCCTGCAGTTCATTCGCTTCGTGCGCAGGCAGATAAGATGAATTATAGTATGGAGATGAGAAAGACATTACAGAGTACAGATCATCTTACAATTAAGCAGGCAGAAGTCTCAGAAATAGTGACGGAGTCTTATGGGGATAATGAATGTAAGATTATAGGAGCCAGGACGGTGTCAGGTGCAGTATATCATTGTCAGGCAGTTGTTTTATGTACTGGTACTTATTTGCGTGCTCGATGTCTGACTGGAGAGATGATATCTTATACTGGACCGAATGGATTGATGGCTGCTAACTATCTGACAGATTCTTTAATCGAGCATGGAATTGAGATGTTTCGTTTTAAGACTGGAACTCCAGCAAGAATGGACAGGCGTTCGATCGATTTTACAAAAATGCAGGAGCAGAAGGGAGATGAATATATAGTCCCATTTTCATTTACAACGAATCCAAATGATGTGCAGATTGATCAGGTTTCTTGCTGGCTGACTTATACAAATGAAAAGACTCATGAGATTATACGTGCGAATCTGGACAGATCTCCGATTTATGCTGGAGTAATTGAAGGAACAGGGCCGAGATATTGTCCATCGATTGAAGATAAAGTAGTGAAGTTTCCTGATAAAGACAGGCATCAGTTATTTATTGAGCCGGAGGGGATAAATACGAATGAAATGTATGTAGCTGGAATGTCCAGTTCTCTTCCTGAAGATGTGCAGCATGAAATGTATCGTACGGTACCGGGGCTGGAACATGCTAAGATTGTTAGAAATGCTTATGCTATAGAATATGACTGTATCAATCCAAACCAGCTTTATCCTACATTGGAGTTTAAGAAAATACATGGTCTGTTTAGTGGAGGACAGTTTAATGGAAGTTCTGGCTATGAAGAAGCAGCTGCTCAAGGGCTGATTGCTGGGATTAATGCAGCAAGAGAAATTATGGGAAAGGATGCATTGATTTTAGATCGATCAGAGGCTTATATTGGGGTGCTGATTGACGATTTGGTTACAAAGGAAAATCATGAACCATATCGAATGATGACTTCCCGCGCAGAATATCGTCTGTTGCTGCGCCAGGATAATGCAGATCTTCGTCTTACAAAAAAAGGATACGATGTTGGTCTGATTTCTCAGGAGAGATATGGCAGGGTGATAGAAAAACAAAAGATGATTCAGGAAGAAGTAGACCGTATCTCACATGTTGTAGTGGGTGCTAATCATAAAGTACAGGAACTTTTAAAAAGGTATAATAGTGTGTCTTTGAGTACTGGTTCTACTTTAGTAGAATTGATTCGCAGACCAGAGCTTAGTTATGATTTATTAAAAGAAATTGATCCAGAACGTCCGAATCTGCCAGATGATGTATGTGAGCAGGTGAATATTAATGTGAAATATGATGGATATATAAGGAGACAGATTAAGCAGGTTGAAAATTTTAAAAAGTTAGAAAATAAAAAGCTTGAAAAAGATTTTGACTATGATGCAGTATCTGGATTGAGAATTGAAGCGAAGCAGAAGCTGAAGCTGTATCGTCCAGTTTCGATTGGACAGGCTTCGAGAATTTCAGGTGTGTCACCGGCTGATCTATCTGTATTACTTGTATATTTAGAACAATATTATCGCAATAAATATGGTCAAGTATAAGAGTAATGATTTGGATGTGTCATTATTTTGAAAAAGTATGCAAATCAAGGTGAATATTTGATAAGACGGATTATTACAGTTAAGTTAAAGGTTTAATGTAACGGATTTCTTGGCAGCTATCGTTTACTGATTATAATCGCTTTACAATAGATTTATAATAGCATTATAATAGAACAAAATTATAATAGAATTGAATTAGAAGAGAGGAGAGGTATGGATTATAATTTTGAAAAGTTTAAAAATCAGGCTATCCAATTAAAAATAACTCTAACAGATGAGATAAGTAATAAATTATTAATTTATTATAAAACATTAATTGAGTACAATCAAGTTATGAATCTTACAGCTATTACTGAATTTGATGAAGTATTCGAAAAGCATTTTTTGGACAGCATTGTGCTGGCAGATTATATAGATCTAAATAGAAGAATAAAATTGATTGATGTTGGTACGGGGGCTGGATTTCCTGGAATACCATTAAAAATATTTTTTCCAGATTTGAACATACTACTTGTTGATTCATTGAATAAGAGAGTGAAATTTTTAAATGAAGTTATATTGAGATTAGAACTAAAAAATATAACTGCTGTGCATGGTAGGGCAGAGGAGTTAGCAAGAAAAAAAGAATATCGTAATCAGTTTGATTTATGTGTATCTAGAGCAGTTGCAAATTTATCGTGTTTAAGTGAATATTGTATTCCGTTTGTTAAGAAAGGAGGAATATTTGCTGCATATAAATCTATCGATATTGACGAGGAAATAGACAATTCGAAAAATGCAATCTGTATGTTGGGAGGAAAGCTGAAGTCTGTAAATAAATTTCAATTACCAGATACAGAATATTATCGTTCCATTGTAATGATTGAGAATGTGGAGGAACATACATCAAAAAAATATCCTAGGAGGGCGGGAATTCCGAATAAGCAGCCGCTGAAGTAAGAATTTTATAAAGAATTAGAATAATAAATAAGGCTGGTATATTTAATGTATAATCAGTAATGTAATACTAGAGCGTGTTTGAAAATTCATTCCCGCGATCTGCACTCCCCACTTTGCGGATCATTCATCCCAAATTTAATCAACATAGCCCGCTATGCCTCATAAATTTGGGATAAATTCTCCATATCATGCCCTGTGGGTACATCTCACGGAAAGCATTTTTCAAACACGCTCTAGTGTAAAGATAACATATTATATAATTTTCAAAGCAATTAATTATCTCTATGAATTAAATTTCTTCGAGATAGGCTTTCAAAGTAATGTCATTGTTAATCTATCAAGAAAGTATTTCTTTTATTTTATCAATTATTGTTTCTGGAATTTCTAATTGAGGAAGAAGCCTGCAGTTAGAAATGTATGATGAATGAATCTTTTTGTTGTATTTTTTATATTCCTGAATGATTGTTTTATAATTTCCATTTCCTATCATATATATATCTTTATCAATTTTAGGTAATGCATGTATAATATTTATATTAGTATATTTACCCATGATACTGCTGAGAAGATATCTTCCATTTGAATGATGTGCATGTGCATTGTAGTAAGCAATATCGATAATTTTCGATGATACATTTTGAAAATTATAAAAGTTGACATATTGATAATAATCAATAATAGCTGATTTTGACATTTTACAATTATATAGAAAAGTACCTATAATAGGTAATAACAATAATTTTTCTTCAATTTTATTTTTCAATGTTGCTGGTGTTACTAAGTTATCTATTAGAGTAGGATTAATAATTATTATTTTATTAATCATATTAGGGTTAAAACGTGCGGTCATTAGTATAATAGAACTGGAAAGGTCAGTTGTGCATATATTAGTTTCCATACCAATAATCTCTTTAATAAAGTCAGAAATAATTTGCACGAATAAGTAATTTATATAAGTGATATTAGATTTGTCTGATTTTCCGCAACCCGGAAGATCTAATTCGTAAATATGAAAATCTTTAGATAGAGCATCGTCAATACGGTACCATTCTTCTTTTGATGAAGAAGGAGTGAGATTGTGTATTAAAAGTAATGGTGGATTAGTTGGATTACCTTTTTCCACATAGATTATTTTTAAATCTTTCCATGCAAATATATGATCATTTTTTGATGTTGTAATTGGAGTAATACAAGAATCTATATATTTATTTGCAGCATATAATCCAGATAATAGTAATGTAGAAAAAGAAATAATTTTTTTGATAGGCTTATTCATAAGTTTCAATACCTCCTTGTGTTTTGTGGCTCCTTGGAATTTATTTGTATATCTTTATTTTCTATTATACCTTATAAATGGGGTAATATGTTATAAAATTTTATTAAATTATGAGTGAAAAAAATGAATGATAAAAAATGTTTCACGTGAAACATTAAAGTATGTGAACTATCATAAAATTGAAAATGGATAAAAGGAAAACAGATTTGATTATGATAAAAGGAGTAAACTCTGTAAATAGATAAAAGTAAAGTGAATTCTGATTATAATAAAAAGAAAATGGATTCTGATTATGATAAAAAGAGAATGGATTCTGATAATGATAAAGGGATAATGGACTCTGATAATGAGAAAGGGATAATAGATTCTGATTATGAGAAAGGGATAATAGATTCTGATTATGAAAGAGGATAATGGATTTTGATTATGATAGTAAAATTAGAAAGTGGATAAAAGGTAAATAGATTCTGATCGCTTCTGCCAGGGGAAATTTAAAGGAAACTAATGTGTGCAATATACGTTCACGTATATTGCATTTCGAATAGAAGAGTACTGCTTTCAGCAAAAGATACGATGTCAGTTTCAATCGTCTATTTTCTGGACATTCGTAATATAAAACATTATCTGAATTGTTACGTGCTATGCATGGCTTAAGTTAATCACATGATTTGGGGGCTTAAGGTTGTTATATGATAAATTTGTATTAATTAATTGTTATCAAGTTGAATAAATTACATTTTCATTTATACTAAAAAAAGCAATAAACAAAAAATTTAAAAGATATACATGCATAATTAATAAATAATTTATATTGCCACGGCATCATGATATAGATCTTTCATAAGAAAGATTTATATTAATTATATATAATATGATAAAAATATTTGCAAAACTATATGTACTAAAAAGCGTATCATTAAGAATAAAAGTTTTGAGTGTATGCAGATATCGTGCCCTGTGGGTATTACTAGAACGATCTGAATCACAGCAAAATGTGACTTTTATGAAAAACAACATAAGCTATCGAAGTACTAACAAGAATGAAAATTTTAAGTGCATATAGATAACTATATGAAATCGTTTTGCAAATGGACTTCCATAATAACCCTGCATATGCATTCTGTATATACCAATAATGAAAGTGATGAGTATATGAGAATGTTGTTCTGTCTGTGGGTATTTTTGGATTAAATATTTTGGCTTTGGATTATTCAAAAACCTACATGTGCTATGAGTGCATTAATTAGAAATGATAGTAGTGGACGTATACAAATCCTTAGATATAATTTGCTTCATAATGAGACGATCAAAGTATATTTTAAGTATTTTGTGCTCTAATTACATAAGAATTTTATTTCAATTTTTTAAAGATCTTAGCGTATAAATGAACAATAATATGTGGGCTTTGTGGCTTTACGTCTTGAAAGCTATAATAGTATAGCGCATAAAGTTCAAAGCAAAAGTAATAATATTTGAAATAGTGGCTTTCATGACAACAAAAAGGCACAATGTTAATAAATAAATGAGCGGATATTATTGTCTTGAAATATTAAAAGTGGATAGAAATGAAAAGCAATGTTTCACGTGAAACATTATTATTAATTATAATAGTAAAGTAAAATCTACTGTACTATCTAAGTACCACAAAGAATAATTAAAACGTTTTGAATGAGATTTTCATAATAACTGTTGAACCTAAAATGTACTCATTTATACGTGTGCATATATCATAATGGAAATACATATACATATGTGATGGTCGAATATGCAGAATTGAAACAAAAAATAACAATAAAATAACATAATAATATCAGATGTAGATAAAAACCAAATAATCAATAGATTGGAAAGTGATTTTTTATGTGATAATCTTCAATTTGTGCATATAAGATTCTTATGATGATTTTATTTTGAAGTAGTAAAGTTTATAAATAAGTATGCTCATAACGCTAAAATTTAGTGAAGAGAAAATGAAATGAACCCATAAGTTGACAAATAGTATATAATTATAGAGAAGCTCGTAAACTGTGCAAAAAGTAAGGACATCAAACGGGGAGCCTATGCATATAGAGTAAATTATCCAGGATTTTAACTATAAATTGCATGGATGTGAATAAATGTCATTTCATAAGCTTAACATATAATCATTTTATATATCTGTCAGAAAGAATTTAGGTTACTTTTTAGATCCAGACCAGACACCCTCTATGGTTTGGACCGGAGAATGATTGCCACGCATCCGGTCCTTAGCCAAAGGAATAAATTCAAAGGACAAGATGCCATTACTTTTTACAGAACAGCTGCTTTTGAACTGGAGTATGAAAAGAAAAAAATTAGTATTATTTATGTAATAGTTCAGCCCAGTATTTTGCATTAACTGCAAAGTACATAAGAAAGAAAATGTAGATTGTGCTAAGAGGGAATCCGGCTTTTCGCCAAAGGAGAACTCTCAATGAGCCGGATTCCTCCACAGTGAAGCTGAAGGCTGAACTGTGGTTAATTTTCACACCCTGACCAGACACCTGCTGTCTGATCAGGCCAAAGAATGCAGCCTGCCATGCATCCAGCCCTTAGCCAAAGGCGAACTTCCAATGGGCCGGATGCCGTTACTTTTTACAGCACAGCCTCTTATGGCTGGGGTGTGAAAAGTAACGAACGGTAACTTATTTATTGTAATATTTTTTTAAAAATATAGAAAATATAACCAGAAGGTGCTATAATATAATCCATCGGAAATTAATATTAAATTTTACACATATTTATTATAATCGAACAACTTCGATTTGGAAAGGATAAGAAATGGGGAGAATTGTTGCGATTGCTAATCAAAAAGGAGGAGTAGGTAAGACAACTACTACGATTAATTTATCAGCTTGTCTTTCAGAAGCGGGACAAAAAGTGCTTACTATAGATCTAGATCCTCAAGGAAATACAACAAGTGGCATTGGCTTAGAAAAAACAGATTTAGAAGATACTGTTTATGAATTGTTAGTAGATGAGTGTACTATTAAATCATGTATATATAAAACTCAGATTGATGGTTTGGATATTATTCCTTCGAATGTAAATTTGTCTGGAGCTGAAATTGAATTATTAGGAATCAATGATAGAGAGTATCTGTTAAAAAATGCTATCGATTATATTAGGGATGATTATGATTTCATAATTATAGACTGCCCGCCAGCTTTAAATATGCTGACATTGAATGCTATGACTACAGCAAATTCAATACTTGTTCCTATACAATGTGAATATTATGCATTAGAAGGACTGAGTCAGCTGATTCATACGATTGATCTTGTTCAGCAAAGATTAAATCCTAAAATGATAATTGAAGGTGTTGTATTTACCATGTATGACGCAAGGACAAATTTATCCATGCAGGTGGTTGAAAACGTTAAAGAGAATCTGAATACCACAATATATAAAACGATTATTCCTAGAAATGTAAAATTGGCAGAAGCACCAAGCCATGGACTTCCTATTAATCTGTATGATAAGAAATCTGCTGGTGCTGAGAGTTACCGTTTATTGGCAAAAGAGGTCATGAACAGAAAGGATTTGTAGAATGTCGGTAAAAAAAAGTGGATTAGGAAAAGGGTTGGGAAAAGGATTGGATTCTTTAATACCTGATAAGGTAGGTAATACAGAAGTCAGTGAAGAGATAAAAAAAGATGAAGTAATGGTGAATATTAATAAAGTTGAACCAAACAGAAATCAACCAAGAAAAAACTTTGACGAAGATGCACTTTTAGAATTGGCAGAATCCATTAAACAATTTGGAATTTTACAGCCGCTTTTAGTACAGGATAAGGATACATATTATGAGATAGTTGCCGGAGAAAGAAGATGGCGTGCAGCGAAATTAGCAGGAATAAAAGAAATCCCAATTATTATTAAGAATCTTACTCCTCAGGAAATAGTAGAAATTTCACTAATTGAAAATATACAGAGAGAAGATTTGAATCCGATTGAAGAAGCCATTGCTTTTAAACGATTGCTTACAGAATTTAATTTAAAACAAGATGAAGTAGCAGAACGTGTATCTAAGTCTCGGACAACAGTAACAAATTCTATGCGTTTACTGAAATTAGATGGTAAAGTGCAGCAGATGGTCATTGATGAAATGCTGACAACTGGACATGCAAGAGCTCTTTTATCAATTGAAGACCATGATTTGCAGTATACTGTTGCACAAAAAGTATTTGACGAAAAGCTTTCTGTACGTGAGACAGAAAAACTAGTAAAAAAAATAATGAAAGGTAATCAAACTGGAACGAAGAATACAGAGATAAATGATGAAGAGAGAAATCGTTTGAGTGTTCTATATCATGATCTGGAAGAGAAAATGAAGGAAACATTGGGAACAAAAGTGATTATAAATTATAAAGATAAAAATAAAGGAAAAATAGAAATAGAATACTATGACTCTGAACAGTTTGAACATTTATACGATATGCTGCAGACTTTAAAAAAATGATCTAAATACAAATTCAGGAGATAATTAGATACAAAATTGATCTATTGATTCATATGCCTAGAATCTATAGAAATAAAAATAAACGAAAATGGAGGAAGAAAATGAGCATATGTGAATACCTCGGCATAGATTTAGAATATGTTGTCTGGGGATTAGCGGGAGTTGTTGTTCTATTATTGTTACTATTAATTATCAATATGTGTATGACAGGAGGACTCAAGAAAAAATATAAGAAATTTATGGGAGATACTGACGCAAAATCTTTGGAAGAAAAGATTATAGAACGTCTAGATCAGATTGATGGATTAGTTGAATCAAATTACAATAATAAGTCTAAGATTGAAAATCTGGAAAGTAAAATGAATATTACATTCCAAAAGATTGGTTTAGTAAAATATGATGCTTTTAATGAGATGGGCGGAAAACTGAGTTTTTCTTTGGCGCTGTTGAATGAAAAGGATGATGGATTTATTATTAATGCAATGCATAGCAGAGAAGGCTGTTATACATATATTAAAGAAATAATAGCAGGTAAATCAATTATCGTATTAGCTTCTGAAGAAAAAGAAGCTTTAGATATGGCTTTAAATTATAAATAGAAAGTATTGCAAAAGTTACGGAGATATTATATAATAAGTAAGATCTAGCGAAGAAGGAGGAATTGGCAAGATGCATCGCTTTTTGCGCGCGATTGGATTTAGCGAATTCAAGGACAAAAAGCAACTAGACAAAATAATTAAAGATATTATAAAGCATCCAGACGTGGAAAAGCTTGCGCTTGATTCTGACGGAAATGAGTTTTCTGAGATCACATATATGTATAGTGAGTATTTTGGTATTACCGTCTGTGGATTATATGATGAAGATAATAATTTTTCAATAGATCATTATTATCCAGTATTTATTGGACAAGAAGCTTCTACTGATGAACAGGTTGAGATTGAGCGACATGTCGGAGATGAGTCATATGCAGGTGTATGCGATGAGATGCGTTTAGGAGTTACTTTGATTTTTTATCTTCAAAATGTTGTTGATTACTTGAATCGGAAGAAAATATGTGGAACTTCTTGCCAGAATGTAACGACTACCTTGTCTGCACTTTCGCTAGGTGGCAAAATCATTTTTCCTATTGGCAAGAATGAAGAACAGATACGTAATACTGAGAAAAATAGACGCAATCATAATTATTTAATGGCTGCCGCCAGAGATGGTGATGAAGAGGCAATCGAAAGTCTTACGTTAGAAGATATTGATTTGTATTCTATGATATCGAAACGTGTAGAAAATGAAGATGTATTTTCGATTGTAGAAAGTTATTTTATGCCATATGGCATTGAAAGTGATCAGTATTCCATTATGGGACAAATTTTAGATTTAAAAACTATATCGAACAATGTATCAAAAGAAAATATTTTTATAATGAGGGTTAACTCAAATGACTTAGTGTTCGATATATGTATTAATGAAAAAGATTTATTTGGTGTTCCAGAGGTTGGCCGAAGGTTTAAAGGAAATATCTGGATGCAGGGAAAAATAAATTTTTTAGAATAGTGTTAAATATTTGTCTAATAGGACAAGAGAAAAAGGTTATAAGTAAATATAAATATAGATTTTGTAATTGTCGCTATAGCTCAGCTGGATAGAGCGACCGCCTCCTAAGCGGTAGGTCGGAGGTTCAAATCCTCTTAGCGACGCCAGAAATTCCGCCGAAAGCATTGATTTTTCAAGGTTTTCGGCGTTTTTATTTCCAAAAGGAATTTGAACGTTACGTTTCACACCCTAGCCAAAAGAGGCTGTGCTGTAAAAAGTAACAGCATCCGGCCCGTTGGAAGTTTGCCTTTAGCAAGGTTGATAGGACTTTCAAGGTAAAAAAGATTGAAAACACTTAAAAATTATGCTAACATAATACTAATCGGATGATGATAATTGATATATTCTGAATCATATTTTTAGTCAGCATATAAAAGATTCAATTAGGAATATAAACTATTGTCATTTCATTAGATTTCTGAATATTATGAAGAAATCTAAGATCTATTAAATTAGATATAAAATGAGAGGAGTAACACAAATGTCACAGGATAACAGAGAAACTGCGAAAAAAGACGGCAATATGCTGACAATTTCAATCATATCTTTATTGGTGGTATTATTATTCATCATAGAAGTATATGAGATTATCAACGATCCGGCTAATTTAATTGCGATTGGAGCTTTAGGAGTTTTTATACTTTCAGCTGTGTATGCCCAGATGCATTTAATTGGACGTATGATGAAAAAAAGGCAGGCTGAGCAGGAAGAAGCGTTTAACAATGTGTATCGATCAGAAAAAGCCTCTTATTTATTAATGCGCAAGTATTTTGATCAAATGGAAGAAAAAATGGATTTATTCAGCAGTCAGATTGGTGCTCCTTATAAAGATTTAGTGGCTGCACAAAAGGCATTGGCGAAAGTACAGATTAATCGCAGCAAACAGAATGCTAATACACTTCTTATTTCTAATGATAAAATGCTGCATAAAATTAGTGAGTTTCAGAAAGAAATAGCTAATGCAAAAAATGGCTTAAGCGAGCAGGACAAAGCAGCATTTTTAGATGGAAATAAGGATATTATTGAAAAGCAGCAGGAAATTCTGGCAGCTTTACAAGAGTTGGAAGGATCTCTAAAAAATGAAATTTTAGAATCTGCCAATAAAATTGCATCTATGAAGACTCAGCAAATGGCTATACAGGAATCACAGGTATTAAAAGAGGATACACCTCAGCTTCAATCATTAGATCTTGAAGATCAAACAGGATTAAATGAAGAATTATTATTACAGCCAGCTGTGGAAAACTCTTCAGAATCTGATTTAGATAAATTATTAATGGGGATAAATAGCGAAATACCAGAATCTAAGCCATTAGATGATGAAATGCAGCTTCCGCCGATGATGGAAGAACCAGAAATCAAACCATTAACTGAAGAACCACAGTTACAGCCGATGATAGAAGAACCAGAGCTTTTGCCGATATCAGAGGAACCGCAGTTGTCACCGATAATGGAAGAACCAGAATTAGGGACAATAGGTGATCTGGACACTGGACTGGTGTCTGATTTAGTGGATGATAATATTAAAATATCAGATGAAATATCAGCAATGATGGCAGATATGGATTTAAGTGAGGATGGAGAAGATCTGGGACTTCCGCCGATGATGGAAGAACCAGAAATCAAACCATTAACAGAGAAACCACAGTTACAGCCGATAATAGAAGAATCAGGGCATGAGCCAATAACAGAAGAACCACAGTTACAGTCAATAATAGAAGAGCCGGAGCTTGAGCCAATAACAGAAGAACCGCAGTTACAGCCGATAATGGAAGAGCCGGAGCTTGAGCCAATAACAGAAGAACCGCAGTTACAGCCGATAATAGAAGAGCCGGAGCTTGAGCCGATAACAGAAGAACCGCAGTTACAGCCAATAATGGAAGAATCAGAGCTTCCACCTATAGCTGAAGAGCCGCAGCTGCAGCCAATTATAGAGCAGTCATTTATAGATGAATTACATCCAGATATTGAAGAAAAAGTGTCAGCAGAAAACAATTTAGATCTGGATTTTGGTTCATTAAAGGCTGATGGACAGAAAACGTCAGATTTGACGAATGATGATATTAAAGTATCAGATGAAATATCAGCTATGATGTCAGATCTGGACTTGAGTGAAGATGAAGAAGATTCGGTATTGAAACCGATCATGGAACAATCAGAACTGTCCCCAGTTATAGAAGAGCCGAAAATACAGACAATTATAGAAGAGGATGTATCTCAGGATAAGTCAGATTTGACGAATGACAGTGTGATGAAATCAGATGAAATACCGTCCATGACAGCAGATGTAGACTTTAGTGAAGGTCAAGAAAACAAGGTAATTCCTCCAATAATGAAAGAGCCGGAATTAAATCCGATTGAATCAGAAACTCAGTTGGGTATACCAGAACCAGAGACTTCAACGTTAGGCATAGAAAGTGTAGAGGCGAATCCTGTTGCTGGAGAGGCAAATAAGTCAATGATAGAAACAGAAGCAGTGGTTCATCAACAGTCAGATGTGAAAACAGAGTCAGAGCCGCAGCTTCGCCCTATTATGACGGAATCAGATCTAGAAGCAATGTTAAATGAATTGGAAGAACACCCAAGAGCAGCTTTGAAAGAACAGCCAGATAAAGCAAGTACAAATAATGAAACACATGCAGCTGAAGAAGTAAAAGCAAAAGAGTCTGATATAGAATTATTAGATGAAGATTTATTAGAATTAAGTAATGGGAAAATGCCAGATAAGATAAAAGCTATGATTGCTAATCTGGGAACAAATGAGACAGAAGAGCCTAGCGCTAATCTGGGAACAAATGAGACAGAAGAGCCTAGTGTGAATCTGGGGGCTAATACGGAAGTATTAAATGCTAATCAGGATGTGCTAAATGAAAATTTAGGCATTCATTCAAAAGATTTACAATTAGATTCATCTTTGGGGTCTATAGATAATAATTTGCAGTCTATGGAATCAAAACATGAATTAGATACATCTAAGGAGGCTGACGAATTGGAAATTCAACCTCTAATAGATGACACAGAGTCTGAATTAGATCAAATTATGAAGGCGTTGGATATTGATGACATAATGGAAACACCAGAGGAAGATTTAGATATTGATAAGATCTTAGAAGTACCGTTAACTGGAATGAAATCAGGTCAGTCAGATGCAGATAATGATAATCAAGTTATGAGTTCTGATGAAATAGCAGCTTTAATTGCAAATACTGATTTATTGTCGGATCCGGAACCTTCAAAAAAGAATGATGGTTTGCCTGATTTATCAGACCCAGGATATGTTATGAGTTCTGATGAGATAGCAGCATTGATTGCAAATCTATGAGATAAGGCAATAGATTTAGAGAGAGTGGGTATTATATTTTAGGTGAATAATGGCTGTAATAATTTGGAACGGATTATTACAGCCAAATAAAAAAAATCTAAAAAAATGTAAAAAAACACTTGCATTTTATAAAATCTTGGTATATAATATGTATTGTGTTCGGGGGAACACAAAAAAATGCGCCACTAGCTCAGCTGGCAGAGCACCTGACTCTTAATCAGGGTGTCCAGGGTTCGAACCCCTGGTGGCGCATTAAAAGTATCGGTTTCAAGTAGAATGACTTGGGGTCGGTGCTTTTTTATTTAAAAAATTTCTTTAATTCAAATATTGAAGATCTCAGAGATGATATTTTTTTAAATATATTCGGATGATGATAGGAAAAAAGTATTGCCTTTCTTTTAAACGTCATATAAAAACCTCCATATTATGATATGAAAAAGCTTACTGATATATAAAATAAACAAATCAGAATAAAAAGTCGTATCGTTGTAGAAGTATAATGCAGAAGTCTTGATTAATTATGTCCGTAAAGTACATAATTAAAGCTTTCTTTTCTTAAACACTATCTTCATAGATATTATATGAAATGATGATTATTTTTTGCATGTTCGTTAGTTGAAAAAGATAAAATATAGATACAAAAGTAAATATGATTATTGTAAAGTTTTGCGTTAAGGTTAAGTAAATGACATTGACCGAGAATAATAACGTCTGCAGAGATGGATTTTCAAGCAGCAAAGTGCGAAAATCCGTCTTGCAGGATGAATAAATAATGAGAATATAAATCACTTTATGCTGGGGATTTCATAATATAATCAGCAATATTATCTAGATGCAATTAATTTGTATATTGGATTGCCAAGCGATGAAAATTTATCTTCATATTCTGTAAAAATATTATCTTGATTCATGAAAGAATCATGGTGCAGATCGTAAGTATATGCATCTATTTTCCAGTTTGAATTTGGGATTTCCTCCAACGAGAAGTCAAATAACAGTTTATTGTCAGTTTTAAATTCCAGAACGCCTTTTTCTGCTAGAATTTGATTGTATCGTGCTAAAAATTCTTTTGAAGTCAGACGGCGCTTTGCATGTCGTTTCTTTGGCCAGGGATCTGAAAAATTTAGGTAAATCTTTGATATTTCGCCTAAAGCAAATACATTCGGTAATTCCTCCGCATCTATGCAGAGAAAACGCAGGTTAGCAGGGGGCGGAGTAATTGATTCAAGCTTTTGGACAGCGCGTAAAAGAACACTTGTATATTTTTCTATGCCGATATAATTGATGGAAGGATTTTTCTGTGCGAGCTGTATAATAAAACGTCCCTTACCCATTCCTACTTTGATATGGATTGGATAGTCATTTTCAAAAAGTGTATGCCAGCATCCTTGATGTGTGGCTGGATCTTTGATACAGAAAGGATTTGATTCAATAATTTCATCAGCAATAGGAATATTTCTTAATCTCATAACTCCTCCTTGTTTATTATAGCTTGTATTTTTGTGTTATTTAAGATATATTGTTTATAGAAAAAAGAATTATTCATTTTCTTATTATAACACTGATTAAGTATTGGTAAAACTAAAAAAAAGTATTGATTATCATTTTTTGGAACACTATAATATAAATAAGATTTAGGTAGATCTAATTAAGGATAGAGAAATAATACGATAAAAGATAGGAACACAAATATGAAGAAAATATTATTGAAAAAATTAGTCATGTTGACTCTGTGTATGGTAATGATCATGCCAGCGATACAGGTTCAGGCAAAAAAAAGTAAGAATTACTGGCCGAAATTATCAGATACGATTGAAGCAGGTGCAGCAATTCTGATGGATGTGGATACGGGTACGATCTTATATAAGAAGAATATCAATCAGAAGTATTATCCTGCGAGCATTACAAAAATTTTGACGACTTTGATAGCTGTAGAGAACAGCAGTATGGACGAAGTTGTTACTTTTTCTCATGATGCAATCTATAAAACAATTTATGAAGTAGATAGATCCAGCAGTATTTGGAGAGATATTGACGAAAAGATGACCATGGAGCAGTGTCTGTATGCGGTTATGCTAGAATCAGCAAATGAGTGTGCCTATGCAGTTGCTGAACATGTAGGCGGTTCTTTGCAAAAATTTGTGAAAATGATGAATGATAAGGCAAAAGAATTAGGATGCACTTCTTCTCATTTTGTTAATCCGCATGGGCTGCCGGATGAAAAGCATTATCTGACGGCAAAGGATATGGCAATTATTGCCAGGGCTGCTTATCAGAATGAAACATTTCGCTTAATATGTGGTACAAAACGCTACACAATACCTCCTACAAATAAACATAGTGATCCTACTTATATGACAAATCATCATAAAATGCTCTATCCAAAGGATACAGCAGCATATTTATATGATTATTGCACTGGCGGTAAGACAGGCTATACGTATGCAGCTGGTAATACATTAGTTACTTATGCAGAAAAAGACGGAATGACTCTTTTGGCAGTTATTTTAAATGGCAGTTCTCCGCAGTATTGGAATGAAACAAGATCTCTGTTTGAATACGGCTTTGAAAATTTTAACTTATGTAATGTGGCTGAGTATTCAGAGTCTGATGAAAGCTTTATAGAAGAAAAATACGATACGTTAAATACGAATGAACCATATGCGCAGATTGATCCTCAGGCAAAAATTATACTTCCAAAATCAGTTAATTTCAGTAAAACAAAGATGAATATCGTATACGACGGACTGCCGGATCATGTGTTGGCACAGCTGAAGTATACGTATGGAAAGCATGAGATTGGTACAGCAAATCTAATTAGGACAAATACTTTAATTGATAAGAACGGCATTATAGCAGATCAGGAAGAAAATCTGGACAATAGTACAGATCATCAGACTGCAGTTAATGAAACGTTAAATGATGGTCAGCAAAATAAAGATCAAAATGTAGATAAGCCTGAGGCAAGTGATGATAAAGAAAAATCAGATTCAACAACAGAATCAGATACTGATAAAAGTGAAAAAGAGAAATTCAGTATAAACAATTTTAAAGAAACTGTCAGCGGATTATTTGAAAGTGTAAAAGGATTTTTTAGCAATATAAAATTTGAAATAACAATGAATACACTGATTGTAATTTCAGTAATTGCATTAGGAATAATATTAAGTATAGTATTTATTATTATATATAATAAATCTTATGTGATTCGTCAAAAAATTGCTAATTACAAGAATAAAAAGCGTGCAAGTAAGCAGTATGTCATAATTAAAGAAACTCGAAAGTCAAAAGGCAGGAGGAGAAGAAATCGTTAATATAGTTAATATAGTTAATAATATTTCGTTTATGTGCATTAGCTGTAAAAGGTGAAAAATAAATTAAAGAATAGTCAGAAATACTATAAAGACAGATAAAATACATAAAAATAAGTCTAAACTAACATAAACGACAATATTTATTCATAAATATTGTCGTTTATGTTAAATAGGACGTTCTATAATTAAATAATTATATTCTGAAAAAATATGGAATTGTCTGAAAAATATAACCACAATATTATGAATTAATATAGAAAAGAAAAACTATAAAATTTTCCAATTCTTTTCATCTTTAGTGATTAGTACATGATTAGTACACATACTAAATTATAGTAAAATAATTATTGATCTTGATTTAGAATCTCATCAGATTCGATTTGCATAAAATCTGAAAGATAAGCTATTAATTTTTCAGGAACAGGAGTATATATCAAAATTCCATTATTTGTCTCTGTTAATGTGCTGCAAAGATTTTGCATGGATGTACAAGCTCCTAGTAAATGAATAATGTATGCACGCTTCCAAGCTTCTGTCTGAATTAAAATCGGAGTACAGCTGTCCAGACTTACGAGCTGAGAGTCTTTAAGCAGATGAGTCAGTTCCTGCTCTGCTTTATATTCTTCCGCAGTTTTATTAATCATAAAATAGCCATTTTCGTCACGAGGAAGATTGAGGGAGCTAACTGCGCGCTGTACCTGCTTTGTCAGACTAGGGGAGGACGGATGCAGAGATTCAAAATATATCATAAAATCAGAGGCTTGTTTAAAATGATGATTTTCCCCATATTCTTCAAACTCACGAGTCAGAATCCTTTTGATCGTCTGCTCACATGATTTTCGCGATGGATTTTTATGTGATGAACTAATATAGGATGACGGCATAGATTCAAAATCCTTTCTATATAGTAGTTCGGCTCAAGATGATTAAAAAGTGTGGACTGTATCTAATAAATAAAATATTGCCATGAAATACTACAGAACCATTGATGAGCTGAACTGTTATCTTCCTTATATTAATATATTTTACTGCTTTATTTTATTGTTTGTAAAGATGAAAGTAAATATTTTTTATATAATAAAAAAATATGATATAAAAATTGGTAATGGTCAGATAAGGTATTGCATTTTGGCTGTACGGATGTCGGATGCGGGGAACTGGTCCGCACAGCCAAAATATAATACCTTATCTGTACCGTTACAAAAATTGAATAAAATAGTCGTAATTGTACAAGATAAGTTTGACAATTATATAAGAAAAGGAATATAATGATAATAAATACTCGAATCATGTTCATGGAGCGGAAAAAATAGTATGAGCGAAAAAAAAATGACAAGACAGGAAAAACGTGATAAACAGATTGCTGAGATTCAGGCGCTGATGGAACAAAACGGTGGTATTGTCAAGACATCACAGTTGTACACACTTGGAATGGATTATCGGCGTATTCAGACATTTGTTGATTACGGTGTAATTGAAAGAGTAAAAAATGGGTATTATTCAATGAACTATCACAAAAAACGCGAGGAAGATTTAATAGCAGCCATGTTTCCTGATTGTGTTTTGAGTATGGAAAGTGCATTATACTGTCACCATTATTTGAAAATGAAGCCGTATAAATGGACGCTTGCTGTAGATAAGAATACATCGAAATCACGGTTTAAAATAGATTATCCTTTGGTACAGCCTTATTATACTGAGCCAGAGGTACTCCAGATGGGAGTAATGAAAATAGAACTTGGAAATTCTGAAATGTCTATTTATTGTAAAGAGCGCTTAATTTGTGATGTTTTAAAATATGAAAATCGAATGGAACGTGAAGATTTACAGATGGTACTGCGTAATTTTATAACAGATAAAAATAAGGATATAGCAAAACTGCTGAATTACGCAAAGGAGAGGAAAGTTTTGTCTAAAGTGCGCAATCAAATAGGAGTGTGGCTGTAATGGGGTATGGGTTATTGAATGAGTCATTTATTAGATATAGAAGCGAGGAGCTTCAGATGCCATTTGAAAACCTGCTTGCTGCGACTATTTTAGAAGAAATCTTACAAAGAATCGCAGAATCAGAATATTCAGAAAGTTTTTGGATGAAGAACAGTGCTAAGATTAATTTGGAAAGCTATAGAAGGAAAGTAGATTTAAATCTGTCATTTTTTATTCAGGAGACAAAAATGTTCCATTATAAAAAATCAGACATAAGCCGTTTATGCGCAGAATTATTTCGTAATCTAAAAAGAGATGCAGTACATTGGAATTATAATGTATGTATGGATTGGGGGATTTTCTATATTAGTATGATGGCTTCTATTTCCTCTGTGAAAGTACCAATAAAAATAAAGCTCGAGCATCTGCAGAATGAAAATCTATGTCCTTATGTGAAAGATCTCAAATTAATTACTAATAATAATAAAATGATACAGATGAAATGTTATCCCAGTGAATATGTACTAGCAGAAAAGTTTTTAGATGTCATGGAGAAGTTGGAGCTGATTAATGATGTATCTTGTTATATGGATCTTTATGATATTTTGAAAAGAGAAGCTCTGTCAGGAAGAAAGGTATGGGAGCTTTTAAATGAAGGATGTATAGAGCGAGGAATTGAAGTGAACCAGGAGAGATTTTCGTTGCTGATGTCCTATCAAGAAAATAATTATATGAAAAAGAAATGGAAAGCTTATTTAAAGCATGAGAGGAAAAAGGGGCCTGACTGGGATGATGTCATTCTTATGACTGCAAAATTTTTCTCAGTTATTTGGGAACATATGTGTCAGAATCTTATTTATCTAGGTGATTGGATGCCAGAGCTGGCGAGATTTATAGATTAGATTTATAGATGGAAAATAATTAGTAGATGAAAAATAATTAGTAGATGGAAAATAATTAGTAGATGGAAAATAATTAGTAGATGGTAATTAATTTGTAGGTGTAATAGAATTAATAATAGATGAATTTGAAATAATAGGAAAAATAGAAATAATAACAGGAAAAATAGAAATAATAGGAAAATTGAAAAAAATAAGTAAAAAAGAATTAGCAGGAAAAATAGAAAAAATAGGTAAAATATTAGCAGCTAAAGAATTAATAGATAAAATAGATCAATTAATTTGATTTATTAGCTTGTATCAGGATAGCGTTACAGCAGAATAGTTCAGATTGGGGAAGAAATAATCTTATGAAGGATATAAAGTATGAATATTTAGATGAACGTCTGTCTGCATATGCAGAATCAGATTATTATCCTTTTCATATGCCGGGACATAAGCGGAGAAAGCTTGATTTTGAAAATCCATATAAGATTGATGTGACGGAAATTGATGGGTTTGATAATTTACATCATGCAGAAGGTATTTTGTCAAAAGCGCAGCAACGGCTGGCAGATTTATATCACAGCAAAAAATCATATTATTTAGTAAATGGGAGTACAGGAGGAATTTTAAGTGCAGTTGGTGCACTTGTAAAGGCTGGAGATCAAATTGTAATTGCTCGAAATTGCCATAAATCAGTTTATAACGCGGTAAAATTATTCAATTTAAAAGTGAGCTATGTTTATCCAGATCTGATGTCGTGTGGAATTCAGGGAAACATAGACCCAGCAAGAGTAGAGTATATCCTAAAATCAAATAAGAATGTCAGACTGGTTATCATCACTTCGCCTACATATGACGGAATAGTCTCAGATATTAGTAAAATATCGGATATATCACATAAATATAATGCTTATTTAATAATTGACGAAGCTCATGGAGCACATTTTTCGTTCAGCAGTTATTTTCCGGAATCTGCTGTCAGGCTAGGAGCTGATCTTGTGGTTCAAAGTCTTCATAAGACTTTACCATGTTTTACGCAGTCTGCGGCACTTCATGCAGCGGGTGAAAGGGTGGATTACATCAGGCTGGAGGAAATGCTTCGGATATTTCAGACAAGCTCACCTTCCTATATACTGATGGCTGGAATGGAGAAATGCATCCGTATGCTGCAAGATTCTGGTAAGCAGTTATTTTATGAGTATGCTGGAAATTTGGACAATTTTTATAATAAATGTTCTAGTTTGAAGTGTCTGCATATATTGACGGAGGAAGATTTTGATAAGTCTGGTTACTTTAAGATTGACCGTTCTAAAATACTGATTAGCACAATCAATGCATCAATCAATGGGCATCAGCTATATCAAAAGCTTTTAGAACAATATCATTTACAGATGGAGATGTATTCTGATCAATATGTGTTAGCTATGACCAGCTTAATGGATATACAGGAGGGATATACAAGGCTGATAAATGCATTGATTGAAATAGATCATGAATTATTTGAGGAAAGCAGCGGAAACAAAGGCAGTAAAGGTAACTCTGATATTTTTCTGAAACACGCCTGTTCAGTCAGAAAAAAGGTTTTGGAAATATCGGAAATTGACGATTATAATATAGAAGAGATGAAGTTAGAGGATTGTGATGGAAAAGTATGTGCGGAATATATTTATTTATATCCGCCTGGGATTCCAATGATCGTTCCAGGAGAAATTATTACAGTTGATTTCATTGAATTTTTAAATAAGTGTCGTGAAAGGAAGATGAATGTGCAAGGAACAAAAGATGTACAATATCGGAAGGTACTTATTGTTGCTTTATAATAATATTCAAAAATCATAAATAAATAGAAAAATATATGAACATATAGAGATTGAAATAAGGCGGTAGACACTAATGGATCTAAAAGTAAATCAGGCATCGGCAGTTGTGCCGACAGAAACTACGGCGCCAGTGGAACATGAAAATGATGGATTTAAGTTTGCGTTGACCCATGCAATCGAAGACGCAGACCTTCAGCAGCAGCTTGAATTTATGCTCAAGGATATTACAACACAGGGTGAGCTGATTGCGCGTCATATGGATATTCGTGATATGAAAAAATATCGTGGAAAGATCAAAGAGTTTTTGAATGAGATTGTAAATCGGTCGCATAAGTTTTCAAGAGAGAATTTTTTAGACCGGAGGGGCAGACATCGTGTATACGGTATTATCCGGCTGGTGGATAGTAATCTGGATGAGCTCGCGCAGGAATTATGTGAAGAAGAGAAAGATCATATCAAAATATTAAGTAAAATTGGTGAAATAACTGGGCTGCTTCTTGATATATTTACGTAAATAGTTAAGATCAAGCTGCAACTCAATGTTATGATATATTAGGTCTTATGATTTTGTTGGTCAGCAATGATTACAGATACAAAGTTTTCATAGAGTTTTTTCAATAAGTTTACATTTGTAAGAAGGGAGTGTTGTTATGGCTGGATTTAAAGACATCATAGGTCATGAGCAGATTATAGAGCATTTTCAAAATGCGATCATATTAGATAAGATTTCACATGCATATATCTTGAATGGTCCAGATAAATCAGGGAAAATGATGTTGGCAGAGGCATTTGCTACTGCGCTTCAATGTGAAAAAAAGGGTACAGAGGGCTGTATGGAATGCCATTCCTGCAAGCAGGCATCCAGTCATAACCAGCCAGACATTATTTATCTGACACATGAAAAAATAAATACAATATCTGTAGATGACATACGCAAACAATTAAATCAGGATATTATAATTAAACCGTATGCAAGTCCTTACAAAATCTATATCGTAGATGAAGCTGAAAAAATGAACCAGCAGGCACAGAACGCATTATTAAAAACGATAGAGGAACCGCCAGCATATGCAGTGATTCTTCTGCTGACTACAAATGCAGATTCTTTTCTGCCTACGATTCTTTCACGCTGCATCAGGCTGAACATAAAACCAGTCGATGATGTAAAAATCCGTGCGTTTTTGATGAGTAAGTATCTGATTACAGATTATCAGGCAGATATTAGTGTAGCTTTTGCTCAGGGAAATGTCGGGAAAGCAATTCAGCTGTCCACTTCAGAGCATTTTAATGAATTAAAAGATTCCGCGGTCCAGCTGGCTAAGCGTATAAAAAGTGTTGATGTATATGAGCTGGGGGAAGTGATTAAACAGATCGGCGAATATAAAATGTCTATTAATGATTATCTGGATATAATGATGGTATGGTATCGAGATGTATTAATGTACAAGGCGACGATGGATATTAATGGCTTGATTTTTAAAGAACATATTTATGATATCAAAAAACAGGCATCCAATAGTTCTTATCATGGGATACAAAAGATCCTAAAAGCATTAGAAAAAGCAAAGATTCGGTTAACTGCAAATGTTAATTTTGATATAGTCATGGAATTATTACTTTTGACAATGAAAGAGAATTAGACGATTATAAAAATTTTAGACATTAGAGCAGTCAGATATAAAATGTAGAATGTATGATAATGTGTGATTATGAAAGAAAATAATGTATATGATAAACACTAAAGATTGCAAAACAACACTGGCTTGTGAGCGTCATGTTTTCGATCAAATGGTAAAATTTATAGGACGTGAGTATAATTAATGAAATAATAGGGTGGATTATTGATTAATAGAAATAGTTGAATGCTTATATAGATTGAGATAGAATTGGTGTATAAGGAGAAGAAATAGATGATAAAAATCGTAGGTGTCAGATTTCGAAATGCGGGTAAAATATATTATTTTGATCCTGATGATATGGAGATGGAGACAGGCACACATGTCATTGTGGAAACAGCGCGTGGAGTAGAGTTTGGCGTAGTCATGATTCCTCCAAAGGAGGTAGAGGATGAAAAAGTTCCGCAGCCGCTCAAGCCGGTGATTCGGATTGCAACGGATGAAGACGAAAAACAGCAGCAGAAAAATAAGGAAAAGCAGGAAGGCGCTTATAAGATCTGTCAGGAGAAGATTGAAAAACACGGTCTAGAAATGAAATTGGTTCAGGCTGAATATACATTTGATAATAATAAGCTGTTATTTTACTTTACAGCAGACGGAAGAATTGATTTTAGGGAGCTTGTGAAGGATTTGGCTTCGGTGTTTCGTACTAGAATAGAACTGCGGCAGATTGGAGTGAGAGACGAGACAAAGATCTTAGGAGGAATGGGAATCTGTGGAAGAGAATTATGCTGTTCATCTTATTTATCTGAATTTGTTCCGGTCTCAATTAAGATGGCAAAAGAGCAGAATTTATCATTAAATCCCACTAAGATTTCTGGAGTCTGTGGAAGATTAATGTGCTGCTTGAAGAATGAACAGGAAACTTATGAATATCTGAATAGTACGCTGCCGGAAATCAATGAATATGTTACTACAAGTGACGGCTTAAAAGGTGAAGTACAAAGTGTCAGCGTCTTGCGTCAGCTGATTAAAGTAAAAGTGGATGTAAATGGCGAGAAAGAGCTTCGGGAATATAAAGTTGGTGAATTAAAGTTTAAGCAGAAGAAGCATAAAGTGAAGCTGTCGGCAGAAGAAATTAAAAAATTAGCTGCATTGGAAGATCGGGAAGGAAAGTCGAAATTAGATGACAGCAAATAATACGGATAGTGTAAGTGAGGGATAACAAATGACAGATCTTAATCTTGGTCAAGGTGAACGTATTGATGAACTGCAGAGAAATGGATATGTGATTATTCAGGACCCGAGTCGGTTTTGCTTTGGAATGGATGCTGTGCTGTTGTCTGGATTTGCAAATGTCAAACCGGGTGAAAAGGTCTTAGATTTAGGTACAGGAACAGGAATTATACCAATTTTATTAGAAGCAAAGACGAGGGGAAGACATTTTACCGGACTGGAGATTCAGACGGAAAGTGCTGAAATGGCAAGAAGAAGTGTGCAGCTGAATCATTTGGAATCCAAAATAGAAATTGTAACCGGAGATATAAAAGATGCTTCAAGAATTTTTGGAGCATCTTCTTTTGATGTAATTACAACAAATCCTCCATATATGATTGATAGTCATGGAATTAAGAATGAAATGGATGCGAAGACGATTGCAAGACATGAGGTATTATGTACTTTAGAGGATCTTATTAGAGAAAGCGCAAAGATCCTTCCTCCAAAAGGCAGATTTTATATGGTACATCGTCCATTTCGGTTAGCTGAGATTTTTTGTATGATGACAAATTATAAAATAGAACCAAAACGAATGAAGTTGGTATATCCGTATGTGGACAGGGAACCTAATATGGTATTGATTGAAGGGCTGCGCGGCGGAAAATCACGGATGACAGTAGAAAAGCCTTTGATTGTGTATCAGAAAGACGGAAAGTATACTGATGAGATTATTGAGATATATGGTTATTAAATTTAAAATTAATATATTCTCTCGGAAAAATATTATGCGTAATTATACCAAATATCAGGTAGACAGTACACCAGATCATCCATTATTGTATATTTTTGCATAATAACATTAACTAAAAATGTATAAAATTGTATTATAGAAAATAAATATTGAGAAGAAATTAAATGAATGGAGAAGTTCTTAAAAGAAATATGGATAGTCAAAAGAAATATGGATATTTAAAAGAAATATGGATATTTAAAAGAAAGTATGCTTTGTAGAGATAAAGTTAGTAAAAAATTGGATCATGATGTTAGGAGATAAAATGTTAGGAAAATTATATTTGTGTGCTACCCCTATTGGAAATCTAGAGGATATAACTATAAGAGTATTACGTACTTTGAGGGAAGCAGATTTAATTGCAGCAGAAGATACGAGGAATTCTATAAAGCTGCTGAATCATTTTCATATAAAAACACCGATGACGAGCTATCATGAATACAATAAAATCGAGAAGGCTTATCAGCTGGCCGAGAAGCTGCGCGAAGGTAAAAATATAGCATTGATTACAGATGCAGGAACTCCAGGAATATCTGATCCAGGCGAGGAGTTGGTCAGGATCTGTCAGGAGGAAGGGATAGAAGTTACAGCAGTACCGGGGGCTGCGGCATGTATTACAGCATTAACAATTTCCGGACTTTCCACTAGAAGATTTGCTTTTGAAGCATTTTTGCCGCGAGATAAGAAGCAAAGAGGAATTATTCTGGAAGAACTTAAATCAGAGACACGTACAGTCATAGTATATGAGGCACCGCATCATCTGGTTCGAACATTAGAAGAAATAGATCAGACACTGGGAAATCGTCAAATTTCTTTGTGTCGGGAACTAACAAAAAAGCATGAGGAAATTTTTAGAACTACGATTCAGGAGGCAATTAAGTATTTTGATAATCATGAACCGCGTGGAGAATATGTCTTGGTGATTAAAGGAAAATCTTTCGAAGATCTAGAAAAAGAAAGGCAGCGTGAATGGAATGATATGTCACTCCAGGAACATATGGAATACTATGAGTCTCAAGGCATTACTCAAAAGGAAGCAATGAGGATGACTGCAAAAGACAGAGGAATGTCAAAGCGAGATGTGTATCAAGAATTGTTGAAGAATAAAGAAAAAAAGTAACTTGGGCTTTGTTGGGATAAATTCTCCACAAAGTGTGAAGCATATCATGCCTTGTGTGTACATCTCACGGAAAGCATTTTTCAAATACATTCTAGAGTATATTTGAAAAATGCTTTCCATTAGGTGTTCCCCACAGAGCATGATGTGAGTAGCTGTTGTGCCTTATATTTGGGCAAATCTCTAATAGATGGGTACAAATGTGGATACATTGTGTCCAAATAGGTACAAAATGTGAATATATCGTGCCCTGATAGATGCAAAATGTGAATATATCATGCCTTGTTGATATATTTCGTGGAAAAAATGATTCAATTATGTATAAATATTTAAGCTGTGTACAAATATGCAATTCATTAATTTGCCGCGTTATAATATTTGACAAAGTATTTTTCTAATATATAGAATGGAGCTGAGCCCATATCCAGTATGGCAGTATGAAAAAGCAGTTCAGAATAATCATTTCCATAGTATTTTTTAACCTGTTCTTTTAAATCTAGGAATTCTAGATAGCCTACATAATATTTTAAATAGTTGGCTGGATTTTCAATGATTGTCTGATATATATCGGAGATTACGGAAGTCTGAGTAATTCCATAATCGGACAAAAAATCTACAGTATCCGCTAGTGACCATCCATCATAATGAATACCCAGATCAATAGTCGCATATAAGCTTAAAGTGGCATCTTGATTTAGCATCAGTGCTTTTGCCATGCCTTCATCAAGTCCGGCATAATGATAGGACAGCATTTCTACATAAGTAGCCCAGCCTTCTGTATATCCGCCATGATAAAGCAGATAGCGTATAGGGTTTAATTCGGACGCGTATGAATATGCAGTCTGATATAAATGACCTGGATAACCTTCATGTGCTAAAGTAGTAAATAGCTGTATATCATTATATTCTTTTCCCGGATTAATGTATATGCAGTTTTCTTTAAAGTGGTCCATTGGAGAAGTTAAATAAAAGGCCGGCGATAAAAATTCCTGAAGCTTTTCATTTACATTTTTAACAGTATAATTTACTTTTGGTGCAGGTGGAAATGAAGTCTGAATCTGAGTTTTTAAGTGTTCCAGTATTTCTTCTGGTGAATGATAAGGAAGAATACTGTATGAAGCAGCTGTAACAACTCTATTCGCATTGCTTTTCCGCTTTACATTAGTAGAAAATGTATTTTTAGTTAATTCGGAGGCAATATTTGCTAGATCTGTCAGGCATTGATCGCGATGACTTTCTATCATTTTTTGCAGCTCTGGTAAAGTATGTTCTGAGCCTGTGGTTGATTTTACTAATAGCTCATAGTATGCCTTTCCATCTTCAAAATGGCAGAGACCTTGCGGATTTTTTCCGCTATTTTTTAAGGCTTTGAGTACGGCGATCAGATTGTGATATGCAGGATACACATGTTCCTTCAATATTTCTTGATTTTGTGCTATATAAGATTTTTTTTCTTCGTCTGATAAACTTTTTATCTTATTCAGAC
Source organism: uncultured Eubacterium sp. (assembly GCA_947385875.1). Classification (GTDB taxonomy): domain Bacteria; phylum Bacillota; class Clostridia; order Lachnospirales; family Lachnospiraceae; genus Eubacterium_J. Next base: position 44,225 of record CANDMV010000006.1, read on the forward strand.
GTTCATTGAATGTGATTTCCCAGAAAGAATTTTTGGAATTTTTAGGAATAAAGGCACGGCACTGTTGTATGAGGTTCTCTGCGGCAGTTTCGTTCATAAACAGACCTTGCTTCGCTTTTTGCTTTTCAAAACTGCAGACCTGATTAAAAAATGTATCATATTGTGAAAGAAGCTCTAGATAGTCTTCTACATCCTTGGATGAATGAAAGGTGTATTCAGCAAGAAGGATGGGGTATTCTGATTGTACACCGTTTGTAGAGCTGAGTATTTCATCATAATAATAGTATGGAGCCATTTCTAAACCAATAGAAATAGAATCTTCCAAGACATCATAAGCTAGTTTTGCGGATGTAGACATGGAAGAAGTATCATAATGCTGTAGTTCTCTTTTTATATTTTCTAATGAAGCCATTTGAGTAGCTTTATTTTGATCTGAAATCTCACCAAATGTAACAGGATAGTCTGAAATCTGCGCGGCTGAAGGGTCTGCCAGTGTATAATGCAGATTTAATGTATTTGAAGTTACTTTATTTTTAAATAATTTCAGCAGATAAGAATTGAAGTCAGATTCATCGGTATTTTTTTCAACTGCCTGAGAGCTTGTGTATAAAGCAGAATCAATAAGCATGGAATGACCGTTCAGGCAGTAAAGCCCAAAAATGAGCATAAGACTGATGATTCCATAGATTGGGATCAGGACTTTGGAAGAAAGTTTTTGACGTATGGATTTTAAATTAAATTTGAACTTCTTCATAAATACTCCGTAGTATTGAAAAATCATTTTATAACAATATATGATGGCGGATGATATATATTCGAAAATTATGACATGCTGTTAGAAAATTTAGCACAGGGCATGATACGGATAATTCATCACAAGTCTAGGGCGTGTTTGAAAAATGCTTTCCGTGAGATGTGCTTCACACTTTGTGGAGAATTTATCCTAAATTTATGAGGCGTAGCGGGCTACGTTGATTAAATTTGGGATGAATTATAAATTCTCCATATCATGCCCGTTGGGTAAAAACTGGGAAGGTGAAATGTTTTTAAAGCGTATTTGCATTTAAATTATCAGTACAAATGCTTCATAAGGACTCAATGTTACAGTTTTATCATTATGTGAGTGGTCAGTATTTGAGATTAGGCATGAGGCTCCTAAAAACTCATCAGGTATTTGAAATATCGTATTTTGATCAGAAAAATTGCAGACCACTAATAATTTTTCTTTTTTTAAGTTGTCTTTGTCTGATGACAGTGTTCTTGTGTATGCAAATATTTCTTCACTGTCTTTTAAGAGTAGTTCATACTTTCCATATATGATAACCGGATGCTGTTTTCGAAGTGCTATCAGCTTCTTGTAATAATGGAAGACAGAGTCTGGGTCGGAAGTCTGCTTCTTTGCGTTGATCTCTTTATAATTTGGGTTTACTGCAATCCATGGTGTGCCAGAAGTGAATCCTGCATTTTTTGAATCATCCCATTGAACTGGAGTTCTGGCATTATCCCTGCTTTTAAAGATAATACACGGCCAAAAATCTTCATGAGATACTCTTCCGCTTAAACACCATTCTTCATAGGCATGAATGCTTTCAATGTCTCGAAATTCCTCTGGACTTTGAAATGGATAATTTGTCATGCCTAGTTCTTCACCTTGATATACATATGGTGTTCCCTGCATCATATGAAGGCAGGTAGCTAACATCTTGGCTGAAATATCCCGAAACTGCGGCCTGTCGTCTCCAAATCTTGAAACAGCTCTTGGCTGGTCATGATTATCCCAGAACAGACTGTTCCATGCTTTGTCGTATAGTTCTGTCTGCCAGCGGGACATAATTTCTTTTAAGGTAGTAAGAGGCCTTTTTTGATTCGTCCATTTTCCATATTTGCCGTCGCCATCTACATGTTCAAACTGAAACACCATATTTAATTCATTTGTATTTTCTCCGGCATACTGTTTAGCAAGTTCTGTAGTAACTCCAGAGGTCTCCCCTACAGTCATGATATCATATTTGGATAAAACTTTTTCATTCATTTCTTGCAGATATTTGTGGACATTTGGCCCGTGGACGCAGTAAGGGGAGAAATCTCCATAAATGCCTTCTATTTTACCGTCTGGCATATCAGGTGTTTTTGAAATCATGCTGATGACATCCATACGGAACCCATCGATTCCTTTGTCACACCACCAGGTCATCATATCAAATACTTCCTGTCGAACTTTTGGATTGTCCCAGTTTAGGTCTGGCTGTTTTTTCGAAAATAGATGAAGATAATACATGTCAGTTGTCTGGTCATACTGCCAGGCAGAGCCTCCGAAACAGGAACCCCAGTTGTTAGGCGGGGTATGCTCGTCTTTTCCTTCGCGCCAGATATAATAATTGCGATAGGCATGATCTTTGGACTTTCGGCTTTCAATGAACCAAGAATGTTCATCAGAAGTGTGGTTTACTACTAAGTCCATCACAATACGAATACCCCTTTCATGAGCTGCTGACAGCATCTCGTCAAAGTCTTTCATGGTACCAAACTCATCCATGATTGCCTGATAGTCGCTGATATCATATCCGTTATCATCATTTGGAGATTTGTATATAGGAGACAGCCATATGACATCGATACCTAAGTATTTTAGATAATCCAGTCTGCTGATAATTCCTCTGATGTCTCCAATTCCATCTCCATTGCTGTCCATGAAGCTGCGGGGATAGATCTGATATATGACTGCTTCTTTCCACCATGTTTTTTTCATAATAATCAACTATTCCTTTCATTTTAATTAGGCGCTTATATAAAATAATAATTTAATCAATGTAGCCCGCTACACCGATAAATTCTCCAAAAAGTGTAAAGCATATCATGCCCTGCGGGTACATCTTACGAAAAGCATTTTTCAAACATACTCTAGTGAGAATCATCAGAACAAAATCTAATTTCGTATTATGTATTACATTTCAAGTATTAACAGCTGATAGCCTTTTAATGTTACAGTATTGTTTTTTTCAGATAAATTATCATAGTTATTTAAAATGACCTTTTTAATAGAAGATTCTAATAAAGCATTCTGCGGCTCCTTTTGATAATTACCGATGATAAGCAGTGTCTTATTTCCAATACGATAATATGCCATAAGATTGTGCTGTGTTTCTAAATATGGTTCAAGTGTGCCATATATAATGGTTTCTTTATACTCAGGGTTTTTACGAAGAGCTATTAGTTTTTTATAAAAATTTAGCACAGAGTCTGGGTCAGCCTGCTGTTTTGCGGCATTGATGGATGTATAATTAGGATTTACATTCAGCCACGGAGTGCCGTCAGTAAAACCTGCGTTTTGGTCTGATGACCACTGCATCGGGGTTCTGGCGTTATCCCGGCTGAATCTGGATACGGCTTTTAATGCTTCTTCTTCAGAAAGTCCTGCATCTAACGCGATTTGATATTCATTGATCGTGGAAATGTCATCGACTTCTTTCATTGAATGAAATGTCTGGTTTTCCATTCCAAGCTCCTGTCCCTGATAGATAAATGGAATCCCGCGGAGCATGAAGTTTAATGCGGCAAGCATTGTCTTGCTATGAGGACAGCAGTCTCCTTCAGGAATATAACGGCTGACTCCGCGTGGTTCATCATGGTTTTCTATAATATTGCATAAAAATCCAATCGTACCGATTTTTTTCTGAGACTCAAAACAGCACTTTTTGTAGTCATCCGGTGTAATCTGTTTTGCATCATACCATCCCTTATCACTTCCGCCGAATATTGCTTCATTAAAGTCGAACATGCTGGAGAAATATCCATTTTCTCCAATGAAGTCTGGGACTTCTTCTGGTTTTTCATTAAATACTTCGCCTACAGTAAAGGCATCATATTTTTTAAATGTTTTGTCACGCATTTCTGTTAAGAATTCTCCAATGCCGTGAGCTTCTTCCAGCATTGATGAGAGACTGCATAGTCCGTCATCTCTGTCTGCTGCGTAATCGTGGAATGGGAGAGCCTTTTTAATGTTGATAATTGCATCGATGCGGAATCCGCCGATGCCCTGGTCCAGCCACCAGTTGATGTTTTTGTATACTTCTTCGCGAAGTTCGTGATTTTCCCAGTTGAGATCTGGCTGCTTTTTATGAAAAACATGCAGATACTGCTTGTTTGTGCCTGGCAGGTCTTCCCATACCGGACCTCCAAAATATGATCTCCAGTTTGTCGGCAGCTTCCCATTCTCTTTGTCACGAAGATAAAAGAAATTGCCATATTTTCCGTCTGGATCTTCACAGGCTTTTTGAAACCATTCATGTTCATCTGAACAGTGATTGACGACCAAATCCATTAAAATGTACATATTTCGTTGTTTTGCTTCGGATATTAACTGCTTCATATCATCCATAGTGCCGAAACGAGGGTCGATTTTGTAGTAATCAGAGATGTCGTAGCCTTCATCAGCGAGCGGAGACTGATAGCATGGGGAGAGCCAGATGATATCAATTCCTAAATCCTGAAGGTAATTAAGCTTTTGAATAATTCCCTGAATATCGCCGATGCCGTCTCCGTTTGAATCATAAAAGCTTTTTGGGTAAATTTGATAGGCTACTTTATCATGCCACCATTTTTTTGTCATAACAATACCTCCTGGTGCCGTTCAAAATTTATTTTATTACATTATAATGGCTTAATTAAGGTATGTCTTACATTAATATGATTTAAAATTTCATTATTTTGACTTTTGGTGAAATTTACGGTATTTAAGAGGAGTCGTATTTGTATATCTGCGGAATTCTTTTAAAAAATTTCCGATATTGTTGTAACCGCATTCCAGACAGATTTCTGTAACGGCTAGATCTGTTTTTTCTAATAAATGCATAGATTGGCGGATGCGGTATTCGTTAATAAATTCGATCGGTGTATGTCCGATTGCTTTTTTGAAAAAACGGCAAAAGTATTGTTCATTCATATTGATAAGATCTGATAAGTCGCGGATATATATTTTTTCTTTATAATTCTCTTTTATATAGGTAAGAACTGCTTTGATATCTTCTACACGTTTGTCATAATTATTTTCGATCGGAGCCAGCATCTGATGACTGAGCAGGATCGATAGAATATGAAGGAGGGACGACTTAATGTATAGCTGGCTGGAAAGGTCGTCGATGTTGGTGCCGTCCTTGATCATCAAGTCATTTTTGAAAGGATCTTTTATCATATTAATGATGTCCATAAATGTATCGCGTACTGACTGAAAGGCAGAATGTTCTGGCAGAAGGCATCGGGGGAACAGAAGATTTCCATCCTGAAGGGGCTGGATTAACCGTATCTGAATGGAATCATAAGGGTCCAGATTTAAAATGCTGGGATTAAAAACAACTGCGTATTCACCAAGGCTGCCTGATTTTTCGGTAATGATGCTGTGCAGTTCTCCAGAATTTATAAAATATAGGCATTCAGAACGGATGAAGAACTGTTCCATATTGATTTCCAGCCGGAAGTCTCCGCCGAAAAAATAGATCAATTCGATTTCATCATGCCAGTGATGCTTGACAAAGGAGCCTTTTGTCGAAAACTGTGTCTGGTAAATGGCACAGGGAAATGCTTTCGAGCCGTGAGGGCGGATTTCTTTTAATGTCTGAGACTTTAGCATAGGGGATTCTCCTTGGTTATTCCGGACTGTGAGGTAACAAATAATTTTATTAAATCTAAATCTAACACTGTCAGAGGAAAAAGTCAATCGTATAAGAATGTTACTTGGATTTTGAAATATAGTATAGTAAAGAAAATATGTTGGTGGATTTATGAATTATTTGTGGGGATTTATGATTGTAGCGGGGATTGTTTATGCGGCTTTGACAGGTACGCTGCCGGAGGTAACTCAGGCGGCAGTTGATTCTTCGAAAGAGGCTGTTACATTGTGTATTACGATGATCGGAGTTATGTCTTTTTGGATGGGGCTTATGAGGATTGCGGAGAAGTCCGGGATTATACATAATGCGGTTTTGTGTTTGAAACCTTTTTTGAGGTTTTTGTTTCCGAGGATTCCTAAGGGGCATATGACAAATCAGTTTATTGCGGAGAATTTTATTGCCAATGTGTTTGGGCTGGGATGGGCGGCTACTCCGGCGGGAATTCGGGCAATAGAGGAGCTTGAAAAGCTGGAAGAAGATCGCAGAAATGAGAATGTGGGGGTTATGTTAGATAAGAAACGTAGTGGGAGGAGAAAAGAGCGAAGGAGTGCGGTGCCGAAAGGAACAGCCAGTAATGAGATGTGTACGTTTTTGATTTTGAATATTTCATCTCTTCAATTGATTCCTGTGAATATGATTGCGTACCGGAGTCAGTATGGGAGTGTGAATCCGGCTGCTATTGTGGGACCGGCAATTGTGGCGACGATGGTGAGTACAGTTGTGGCGATAATATTTTGTAAAATAATGGATAGAATGAGGTAATTTTCATTGAAAAAGATTGCAGAAGTGTTCATAATAGGATTATGAGCGTTATGACAAGTTATGGAAAGGAATATAAATAGATGAAAGATTTTTCACATTGGAAAGAATACGAGGGGGCTTCTGAAGGAAGCGGGCGAAGTGAAAAATTATGGCTAATTAATCCGGATACAAATCAAACAGGATTATTTAAATATAAAAAGGATGTTGAAACAACAGATCATGCTTCAGAATGTATTGCAAGTGATATTGCAGGATTAATTGGAATTCCATGTGCAAAATTTGAGATAGGGATGTATAATGGGAGAGCAGGTTCGATCAGTTATAATATTGTAGAGCATGAAGGGATAGCATTAATAGAAGGGATTTATGGTATAAGCCTGGTATATAATAATTATGATTCTGAAAAACTTATGGATATTAAAACAGGTGAAAAATATTCACTGGAAATGATAGAGAAAGTTTTGAATAAATTTGGACTTTTTGAAAATTTTTTGTCTATTGTAGTATTTGATTACTTAATAGGAAATACAGACAGGCATCAAAGTAACTGGGCTTTTCTTATGAAAGATAAAAATATAACACTAAGCCCATTGTACGATAATAGTTCATCTCTTTGTGCATATGTATCTGAGTCTAGGATTGATCAATATCTGGGAAAGGATCAATTGTTATGGAGATCATTAGTGGATACAAAATCAAAATCTTTGATTAGAATTACTGGTAACGATAAAAAGCTGCCAACTCATACAGAGATATTGAGATTCATTAAGAAGAATTATTTTGATCAGACAAAGATTATAACAGACAGGATAGAAAAATTTGTGACAGAGGCGAATATTTGTGATATACTTGATAAATATGATGAGGTTCTCTCAAAGAAAAGAAAAATACTTATAAAAAAGTATCTTTTATCGAAAATTCAGATTATGGATAGCATTTATAAAGGAAAGGAGTAGAGCAATGTCACAAAAAGACGGAAGAGATTATTTATATTTAATCTGGAAAGCAGAGCAATCCAGAAAACAATATATTGTCGGGCAGCTGATAAAGAACGGACAGTTTGAATTTCAATATGTAAAAGACGTTAAGGATGCAATTAATGATGGCTTTACACCTTTGCTGTGTTTTCCGGATATAAATAAGACATATACAGATACAAAATTATTTTCAGTTTTTGCAAGCCGGTTGCCGGATAAAAAAAGAAAAGATATTCAAAACATTTTAAAAAAATATGGGTTAGAAGAATTTGATGAATATATGTTACTCAAAAGAAGTGGTGCAAGATTACCAATTGACAGTTTTGAATTTATAGATCCTATATTAGATGTGGATGAAAATGGAAAGAGAATTTTTTATATAGCAGGAGTCAGACATTATCTTGATTGTGACGGTGATAATTGTATGGAATCTATTACAGTTACAAGAGGTGATGAAATTGTTTTAAAAAGAGAATCAGATAATCCGTATGATCAATATGCTGTCCAGATGCAGGATAAATCAGGGCATATTTTGGGATATGTTCCAAGATATTACAGTGAAGGGGTATCAAGAATGTTGATGGTCGATAAAAGAGTTACGTGTCATGTTTACAATGTTGATAAAAATAAGAATTGTAATGAATGTATAAAGGCTATTATAAAATTTGAGTCTTAAACAAATGTTTGTGATAATATAAAAACAGAGAGTGTTAAGCTCTCTGTTTTTATATTAGTACTACATATATATAAATTGACGAGTTATTAACTAAAGCATGAATTAACTGAAAGTTACTGGGTTACATGTGGTTATAATTGTATAGTGAAATTAGGATAAATTTTAAAATATATTTTTGAATATGAAGATCATATTGATGCAAAATGTGCCAATATAATCGCAAAACGAAATAAAATTTGGAACATGCATCGATGGTGAGCTAAAAGAATATTCTGACGAAGAGAAGCAAATATTATCGGATGATTTTGCGGATCGTTATGATGGAAAAGCAGGAGAGTTTGTAGAATTTATATTTTCATCTAATATTGCTGTTCATGGTACATATCAGAAGACTTGGAACTGCTTTGTGCATATGTATCTGAAGCTAAAATTGATCAGTATCTGGGAAAAGATCAGATGCTATGGAAATCATTAGTAGATTCAAAATCGAAATCACTGATTAGAATTACGGTTAGTGATCTACACACCAAATCCCTTTATTGCACTCTGCCGTTCCTTATTCATAAGAAAAGAACACAAGACTGTCTGAAGAATAACTGGAACCTTTATAATAGTAATTTAAAATCTGTTTATATGTATAACCTTTTTCACTTGCCAAATATTGCGATCCCCACTGCTTAAGCTGTCCGCCCGATTGTTTGCCAGCACTCCCTTCCGTCCCAGCTGCATATTCAGGATAAAATATTTTATTGGTAGAATCAGCCATTCCATAACCTTTAATATAATTTACAGCGTTATTTGTTGCCGTAACTTCTGTGTCAGGAACATACTTTTGTGTTCCCTGAGTAACATCATATCCTCCAGAGCTGCTTACTGGTTTTATCTTTCTATACCATCCAACCATTTTCACACAATAAGCACCCGCTCTCAATGATGCATGATCCCATGAAGCGTACCATTCATTAGGCAAAGTGTTCTTTATATATGTTTCAAAATTTACACTTACAATTTTGCTGTTTCCGGTTTTGTTCAATTTTACTGAAATAGATGACGGATAAGAATATTTTGAATATGTGCTGAGATTTGGAAAATCTTCTGTGCCGCTTGCAGTGGTGCTTGTTCCATATTCGCCATTCTCATCTGCTTCATCATTTATAATTCCAGTCACGGACTTTGTATCGAATCCATCCGTCAGAATATCTTCTCTAGCATTTACAACCAGACCATTTTCAGCTTGTTCAATTACATTAATACCAGCTATTTCACTCTCATAACTGCCACCACTTGATGATAAAGTTGGAACCACTATATCATCAAGAACTGCCGAAGAAGGACGATTAAACTGCACAATTTTCATCTCGTTGTTTTCTTCTGCCAAAGCAATTAGAAAATAATTTATTCCATCAAAAAATATTGATTTTCTAAGTTGGTATCGCAATCTAAAGCTACGACTTTATCACATCCTGATGTTACAGCATTTGGATGCATGGGATCTGCCGTCTGAATCTCCCCTGAGAAAGTTGATTTTGAATGCAGTATAATCCTATGGTCTATCATATCACTTTTTTAAACATAGTAAAAGCTATGTTTATTTCCCGCGCAGTTTTTTACGTTCCACACATAATATTTTCTTTTCAACGAATCATGAAGGGTTATCACAGCCTATAATGAAAATAAGAGGGGCT
>CANDMV010000007.1 GCA_947385875.1 uncultured Eubacterium sp.
CGGCCTTAGGCCGGGGCGGACTGGGTGCCGCGACCGTCCGGTGCCACAGCGTAAATGCAGAATGCTTAGGGCTTCTTGCATTCTGGAACGGACGCCGGCAGACCGGGCGGGTTCCCTCTCCCAGCGTCCGGCTAGCCAATATGTAACACCAACGGCTGCTCTTTTTGTCCCTATAAATTTATGTTTTATCTCATTTTATAGAATTTCCATACATAATATGCTATAATGGATTTCAAAATGTTCTGCAAAAGGAGGAAGGAGAAGCGTGTTGGGAGGTCCTTTTTGGGTTCCTTTTGATTCGGGAATATGTTCAGAAAAGGGAGTATGATCAGCTTCTTACGAATAAGGATTAAAATGATGGATGCAATTTTTTCAAAGGAAGAAGTAAATATAGGAAGGCAAAGTGAGTTCGATTATCTGAAAGGGATTTTCATGCTGTTTATATACCTGATCCATGCGTTTCAGGCAACTTTGTCTCCACAGGATTCCATTAGCCAATGGATTTATTCGTTTGCAACGATGTCTGGGGCAGCTGTTTTCATTTTTGTTATGGGAATAGGAACTGTTTACAGCAAGCATACAGCGCCGTCAGATTTTGCAAAGAGCGGCGTTCGTATGGTGATTTACCAGTATCTGAATAATATTGCTTATGTAGCGGCGTTGGTACTGCCGTATCCTTTCGTTTCTGGAAGATTGACAGAGGGCATGACAGAAAATGTAAGGTTCCTGATAAAGATGTACTTGCAATATACGAATATCTTTTTTATTACCGGAATTATTTACCTGGTATTGGCGCTGCTTAAGAGATTCAATCTGAATACCGCGTGGTATGTGGTTATTGGCGCAGTGGCCGGCATAGCGGCGCCGTTTATTTATGGTACGCCTGTGAATGTGCCGGTAATCGGGTATATCGTGAAGCTTTTGATCGGAGATGCGGATTTTGTGTCTTTTACGCCGCTTTATTTTCTGTCTTATGCGTTGTTCGGAGTTGCTTTTGGCAAAATGATACGTCATGTGAAAGATAAGGCGAAATTTTACAGCATGTTTGTAATTCCCGCGATTGTAATTGCTGTTGTTTGGTGGCTGCTGATTTTTTGGAATTACGGTTCGGATAGCTTCGAACTGCACACCGTTTTGAGTGATGCGTATACGCATCCGAATATTTGGCACGTGGCAGCAAGTCTGGCGCATATCTTCCTTTTTGCCGCGTTTTTTTTCTTTCTCGAAAAATTTGGCAGAAAAGAAAACAGGCTAAGCGGGTCAAAGAATCCGGTTGAAAGACAGCTTCTCTATTACAGCAGGCACATTTCGAAATACTATGCCCTTCATGTGCTGGTATATTTTGTTGCCCTTGGATTAAATGGTTATGAGAGTTTTCAGAGCTATCAATGCTGGCTTCTCGCATTACTGTCAATGGTGGTTACGGAGCTTATGGTAAGAGGATGTAACTATTTGTCAGAGAAAAATTTAATTAAATTTTTGTAATCAGGAGGAAAAGAAATGAATTTTTTGGATGAGTTTCAGTATATTGTGCGCAAATACCCGCAAAAGGCGGCGTTGGCGGACTGCAACGGGGAGCGGATCACAACGTATGAGGAACTTGAAGCCCTAAGCCGCAGGATTGCCGCTAAGCTTTTAAAGTCAGGGGAGATGTCAGGCAGGGCCGTTATGGTCTGCATGGGCAGGAAGATGGAATATATTGCAGCGGAACTGGGCATTATGATGGCTGGTGCTGCGTTTGTTCCGACGCTGCCGGAATACCCTGAGGAACGGCTTTCTTATATCAAAGAGGACTGCAGGGCGGCAGTGGTGATTGATGATGGCTGGCTGTCAGATATCGGGACTTATGAACCCGTTCAGCTGCAGGCAAGGGAGGATGGCAGCCACGCAATGATTATCTATACCTCTGGCTCTACCGGGCGCCCTAAGGGGATTGTACATACTATGGCGAGCCTTACGCAGGGAGTCTGGCGGAATAGGGACATTATGTATGTGGATGAAAACGATGTTCAGGCAGCAGGGGCGCCGATGTCTTTCGTTGTCTTAATCTTAGAGTATTTTACTGTGCTTTCTCGTGGCGGCTGTTCCCATATCCTGCCGGAAGAGACAAGGAAAGATGTGCGGCTTTTGGAAGATTATTTTGCCGCAAAAGGCATTACCTGCGCATTTATCAGCCCGCAGATACTGCGTCTGTTTAAAAATAAGAGCCAAACCTTGAAAAAAGTGGCGACCGGAAGCGAACGCGTTTCCATGCTGGCGGGGGATGGTTATGAGCTGTATAACTGTTATGGCTCCAGCGAGACGGCAGCGACGGCGGTAAGCTATAAGGTTGAGGAACCTATGGAAAATACGCCGATTGGCAAGCCGTTAGAGGGGCTGGAAATTTTCCTGCTGGATGAGGACGGAAAAGAAGCCGCGGATGGGGAAGAGGGAGAAATCTGCATCAGGGGCGTCCTTGCCGAGTCTTACCTTAATTTAGAGGAGCAGAGCGCAAAGACATTTTTCAGGCAGGAGGATGGCAGCGTTCTTGTGCATACCGGGGATATTGGGCGCAGGATGCCGGACGGTAATTACGTCTATGTCAACCGCAGGGACTGGATGGTGAAAATCAATGGGCAGCGCGTGGAAACCGGCGAGATTGAACTGCGCATTTCGTCTATGCCGGAAGTGGAAAGTGCAGTTGTAAAGGCTTTTGAGGATGAAAATGGGCAGAATTACCTCTGTGCATACTATGTGTCAGCAGAAGAATTGAAGGTGGAACAGATCCGCAGCTATCTGAAAGAGACGCTTCCTGATTATATGGTTCCACGTTTCTTTAAACGATTGGACAGCCTGCCGAAGAATGTGAATGGCAAGCTGGACCGTACGGTATTGCTGCCGCCGGGGTTAGATGAATATAAGACGACGTATAGGGAGCCGAAGAGCCACTGTGAGAAACGCATCTGCCAAGGCTTTGAGGAAGTTTTGCACTGCGGCAGGGTCGGTGTGGATGACGATTTCTTTAAACTGGGCGGAGATTCTATCAATGTTTTAAAACTTGCAGAATTCCTCAGTGATATAGAATTGGCGCCAGAACTGGTATTGAGCGGCAGGACGCCTGCAAGGGTTGCGGCGCTTTTAGAGGAGAAGCAGGGAGATCAGCTGGAGAAGCATTCTAAGGAGAGGGAGAATTATGTCCTTACCGATTCCCAGATGGGCGTTTACTTAGAATGTGTCAATGACCCGCAGTCAACAATGTACAATATTCCTATGTGCTGTGAGCTTTCAGATGCTGCTGACATGGAAAAATTTAAGAATGCTGTGAAAAAGGCGGTATCCATGCATCCGTCTTTTGGCGTGAACATTGCCTTGGACAAGGGAACGCCAGTGATGGGTCTGCATCCAGAATATCTGAGGGCGGATGTTGGCGAATGGGAGACAGAGGATATCGAAGCCGTCAAGAGGACGTTCGTACGCCCATTCCGGTTAGAAGGAGAACCGCTATACCGCATGGCGCTGTACCGCTGTGGCAGCAAATGCTATTTCCTGTTTGACGTGCACCATATTATTTTTGACGGTACATCTGTTAAGGTGTTTCTTGATGAAATTTCGCAGCTTTACCACGGAGAGGAGCCTGAGCCTGAGGAAATTTCCCTGATGGATTTCTCTGTTTATGAAGAATCCTTAAAAGATTCTGCCAAATATCAGAAAGCACGGGAATTTTTTGCGGGCAGGCTTGCAGGTGAAGATTTTGGCGAGGCGCTTATAAAAGATTATAAGAAAAAGACGGTCACGCCTGCCGGCAAGGAGGTTAGGATTTCTCTGGGCGGGGAATTGTCGTCCATGGCGGTGGAGCAGTTTGTAAGACAGAAGGGAATTTCCGAAAACACACTGTTTCTGGGGGCATTTTCCTATACGCTGGGGAAATTCAGCGGGGAAAATAAGAGCCTGTTTTGTACAGTCAATAACGGCAGGCATACAGTGAATATGGCAAATTCTACGGGAATGTTCGTGCGTACGCTGCCAATTTGCCATTCCTGGGAGGAAAGTGAGTCCGTGGAACGATATCTGCAAAACTTCCAGGAAGACTTCTATGCGGTGATGGGCCATGATTGTATTTCTTTTGCTGAGCTGGCGAAAGATTACGGTATTGCCTCGGATATTCTTTTTGTCTATCAAGGGGAAATGTTTCAGGGCCTGTCATTGAATGGCGGGAAGTATGCGGCAGTGCCGCTTGATACCGGCGATGTGCAGGCAGATGTCTCCGTGATGGTGATGAAGCAGGGAGGGGGATATGAAATTTCCCTGGAATACCGCACGGATTTATATTGTGAGGAGACGGCGCGCGGTTTGCTTCATATGCTGCTGCAGGTTTTAAAAGGGATGTTAGCCAGCGAAAGCCTTGGACAAATTGCCCTTACGTCAGAGCTGGATTTACAGATTTTAGATCGTTTTAACGAGACGGAAGTTTTCTATGACCGCAGTAAGACGGTGATTGATTTATTCCGCGAACAGGTAAGAAAGACGCCAGACCATACAGCTGTTGTCTACACGGATAGAAGCTATACCTATGCCCAGGTGGATAAAATGACAGACCGCCTTGCCGCTTATGTTTCAGGGCTTGGCATTGGCAGGGAAGAAGTGGTATCTGTGCTGATTCCCAGATGTGAATATATGGCGATTGCTTCGATTGGCGTATCCAAGTCCGGTGCGGCATATCAGCCTTTAGACCCTTCCTATCCGAAAGAGCGGTTGGCATTTATGATGGAGGATTCCGCGGCAAAGCTTCTGATTGCCGATGAGGAGCTTTTGCCGCTGGTACCACAGTGGCAGGGCAGAGTTTTGCTGACAAAGGATATCCCTGATTTGCCCGAGGCAGACAAGCTCCCAGAGCCGCCAAAACCGGAGGATTTGTTTATTCTGCTCTACACATCGGGTTCTACAGGCGTACCCAAGGGCTGTATGCTTGAGCATAGAAATATTGCGGCGTTCTGCGACAGTTATCGCAGGAATTATGAACTGACAGAAGATAGCTGCGTGGCAGCCTATGCAAGTTACGGATTTGACGCCAATATGATGGATACGTACCCTACGTTGACATCTGGCGCGGTGCTTCATATCATAGATGAGTCGATACGTTTAGACTTGAATGCATTGCATGAGTATTTTGAGGAACATGGAATTACCAACGCATTTATGACGACCCAGATTGGGCGGGCGTTTGCCACCAGTATGCTTTCCGGCGCAGCGCGTTTGGGCAGTGCGGCGGATGCAAAGGATACGCATTTGAAATATCTGCTGATGGGCGGAGAAGCGTTGACGCCATTTGAGCCTTTGGGCAGCACGCGTTACCTGAATGTGTATGGGCCTACAGAATGTACGATATTAACGACTGCCTACCCACTTGAGGAATACGAGGAGGATTTGCCAATCGGCAAGCCTTTGCCAAATGTGAAATTATATATTGTGGATAAGCAGGGCAGAAGGGTCCCGGTCGGCGTTCCGGGCGAGCTGTGCATTTCCGGCGTCCATGTATCCAGAGGTTACCTGAACCGTCCGGAGAAAACGTCAGAAGTGTATGGTGACAATCCGTACAGCGATTTGCCGGAGTATAGCAGGATTTACCATACCGGTGACATCGTGCGTTATCTGCCGGATGGCAATATTCAGTTTATTGGCAGGCGGGACGGGCAGGTGAAGATCCGCGGTTTTCGTATCGAGCTGACTGAGGTGGAAGAGATTATCCGCCGTTTTCCTGGCATTAAAGACGCTACGGTGGCGGCCTTTGACGAGCCATCGGGCGGGAAATACATCGCTGCTTATGTGGTTTCGGACGAAGAAGTGGATGTGGATGCGATGAATGAATTTATCGAGGAGAGCAAGCCGCCGTACATGGTTCCTGCAGTGACGATGCAGATTGACAAGATTCCTCTGAATCAGAACCAGAAAGTAAATAAGCGCGCGCTGCCCGTGCCGGAGCGCAAGCAGGAAGATTTAGCGCCGCCTGAGGGAGAAGCGCAGCAGAAGATTTTTGACTGCATAGCAGAAGTCATTGGACACCGGGAATTTGGCGTAAATTCAGATATTTATAAGGCGGGGCTGACTTCGATTGGCGCGGTCAAGCTGAACGTGCTGCTGTCGGATGCCTTTGAGGGCGCAGTGATCCGCAACAAGGATTTAAAAGAGCATAATACGGTAGAGAAATTAGAAAAATTCTTAGCGGGCGTAAGTGGTGAGGAGACGTTTGAGAAACGGGAGGCATATCCTCTGACCCAGACGCAGAATGGTATTTTTGTAGAGTGCGCCGCTAACCCAGGAAGTACGATTTATAATATTCCTTTCTTGTTCCGTCTGGGGGAGAATGTGGAGTTACAACGTTTGAAAAAGGCGATAGAGGAGACGGTAGAGGCGCATCCTTATATTAAGACGACGCTTATGCTGGATGATGAAGGTAATATCTGGCAGAAACGCAATGATGGTTTGCCGTTTGAAGTGAAGTTATGCAAGGAGCTGCGTAAGGAAGAGCTGGTGAAACCATATCAGATCCTTGGCGACAGGCTGTTTCGTATACAATTATTTGATACGTCGGAAGGTAAATATCTCTTCTTAGAATTTCATCATATTATCAGCGATGGGGAGTCCTGCGGTATTTTCCTCCGTGACATGAATGAGGCATATAGCGGAAAATCGCCGGCTAAGGAGAAGTTCAGCGGTTATGAGGCTGCGCTTGTGGAGCAGAAAGCGCTGCAGGGACAGGAGTATGCCCTTGCCAAACAATACTACGACGGTATTTTTAAGGACTGCGACACGGATTTCCTTCCGGCTAAGGATCACAGGGAGGAGACGCCGGGACTTGGCTTATATCAGAGGGCGGACAAGGCTGATCTGGAGGCGCTGCGCCGATTCTGCGCCGGCCAGAAAGTTACCTTGAATACGTTGTTTACAGCGGCATTTGGATTTGTGACGGGACGTTATGTCTATAAAGATGAGGCGGTCTTTACGACCATTTATAATGGCAGAAATGATTCAAGACTCTCGTCCACCATCAATATGCTGGTGAAGACGCTGCCAGTTCACTGTAATCTGGATGGAGAAAAGGAGATTGGCTCTTACCTGAAAGAAACTGGCGAGCAACTGGTGAACAGCATGAACGCCGACATCTATTCGTTTGCAGAAATCAGCAGGGCATACGGTATTAAGGCGGATATCATGTTTGCGTTCCAGGGCGACAGTTTCCTGTTTGATACGATTGCCGGGGAAAAAGCAGTCATTGAGGAGCTTTCCTTAGATACGGCAAAGGCGCCGTTGTCCATAGACGTCATGGTAAATGAAAATGAGATCCGCTATCAGGTAGAATACCGCAGTGATATGTATGAGGAACGCACGATTGCCGGACTGATTGACAGTCTTGCGGTGGTAGTGCAGGAATTCCAGGATAAGAAGCAGTTAAAGGAAGTCTGCATGGTTAGCCAAAGGGCGCGCCGTGAGCTGGATAGCTGCAATAAGACGGAGCATGAGGTGGAGCAAACCACAGCAAACGTACTGTTTGAGCGGCAGGCTGCGCTTTATCCGGATAAAACAGCGGTGATTGCCTGCGGCAAGAGCCTGACGTTTGGCGAACTGAATGAAAATGCCAATAAGATTGCGAACCATTTAATTGAAATGGGATTATCCATCGAGCAGATGGTAGGTGTGATGCTGCCGAGAACCGTGGATGTCTATGCGGCAAGGCAGGGAATTATGAAGGCGGGCGGCGCATTCCTGCCTATTGACCCAGAATACCCGGATGAGCGTATCAGCTATATCCTGGAAGATTCAAGAGCGGAATTTGTACTGATGCCTGGGGAGATTGCAAAAGAGCGGAAAAAGCTGGTTGAAAACCTGTCTGCCAGGGTTTTGGTATTGGAGGAGCTTTTAGAGAAGGATGGCAATACCGAGAATCCTAAGGTGGATATCCGTCCGGAGAACCTGTGTTACTGCATTTATACTTCTGGCTCTACCGGAAAGCCTAAGGGCGTGATGATTGAGCACCGGAATCTGGTGAACTATGTAGATGATAACCCTTACAATGTAGAGGCGCAGTCTTATGTATACAACGCCACGGTATCGCTGGCATTTGCGGCGATTACCTTTGACGTTTCCATTTTGGAGGAATGTATCCCGCTGTACCACGGCATTACCGTCTGCATGGCAAATGAAGAGGAAATCCACAATCCGCTTGCGCTTTCCAAGTTGATTCTGGAAAATGGTGTGGATATGGTGACCTGTACGCCGTCATTTTTAATTAATATTATCGACATGCCGGAGATGAAGAAATCATTGTCGCAGATCAAGGTCTTTAACGTGGGCGCGGAGGCGTTTCCAGAGGCGCTTTATGATAAAATTATGGCTCTGGGAACGAATGCCATTACCTTTAATGGCTATGGGCCGACCGAGACGACGATTGGCTGTGCCTTCGATCAGGTGACTGGGGATAAGATTACGATTGGCAAGCCGATGGCAAACATTAAGATGGTAATGATTGATAAGTACCGCAACCTGCTTCCAGCCGGAGTGCCGGGCGAGCTTTTGATTATTGGAAACGGCGTCGGCAGGGGCTATGTGGGCAAGCCGGAGATGACAGCGGACAAATTCATTCGGTTTGAGGGCATGAATGCTTACCGCAGCGGCGATCTGGCAAAATGGAACCACCATGGCAAGATTGAATTTATGGGACGCATGGATAACCAGGTGAAGCTGCGCGGGCTGCGCGTGGAGTTAGATGAGATTGAAAATGTCATGAATCAGTACCCGACGGTCAAATCCAGCGTAGCGCTTGTAAAAGAAAAAGATTCTAACCAGTTCTTATGCGGCTATTTTGTGGCTGAGAGCCGGGTGGAAAAACAGAATCTGACCTGCTTTATGCAGAAGTATTTAACGCCTTATATGGTGCCGAGTGTGCTCATGCAGCTTCCTGAGCTGCCGCTTACCAATAACGGCAAGGTTAATAAGCGCGCCCTGCCGGAGCCGGAGTACACAGTGGAGAATAAGAATTATGTGAAGCCGCGCACAGAGCTGCAGCGTCAATTATGCGAAATCTTTGAGATGGCTCTTGGCGTGGAGCGGATTGGCATCGAAGATGATTTCTTTGAACATGGCGGTACGTCCCTGTCAGCGTCTAAAGTGGCGATGAAGTGCATGAGCGCAGGCATTCAGGTAGCGTATGCAGACTTGTTCGAGTACAAGACGCCTTTGGAACTGGAACGCCATATCCAAAAGCAGCAGGGCGGTAACGTTTCCGCAGCAGATGAAAAGAGCGGGGAAGGACAGAGCGTCTTAGAACAGGCATTAAGCCACAATACGGTAGCGTATGTGGACGAGATTGCTCCATCTGCACTCGGCAATGTCCTGCTCACAGGAGCAAATGGCTTCTTAGGGGCGCATATCTTAAAGTACATGATAGACCATGAGGACAATGTGATATACTGCCTGATGCGCAGGGGAAAAGCCTCCTCGTTGGAGAAACGGTTAAAGAGCGTGCTGGTGTACTATTTCAGCAATCCTTATGAAGAATTATTCGGCAGCCGTATCCAGCTAATTGAAGGAGATATCACGGACGCTGCCAGGGTAGAAAGCCTTAAGCAGTACGACTTTGACAGGGTCATTAACTGCGCGGCGTGCGTAAAGCATTTCTCTGCGGATGATACTTTGGAACAGGTGAATTACCAAGGCGTTTTGAAGTTGATTGATTTATGTAAAAAGACGGGACGTCAGTTGATTCAGATTTCCACGGTGAGCATAGCCGGTGAGAATGTGGGCGGAAAATTCCCGCAAGAGAAGAAGCTGTATGAGAGTGAGCTTTACTTTGGACAGAGCCTTTCCAACAAGTATATTGACACGAAGTTCCGTGCAGAAAAGGCTGTCTTAGAGGCAGCGGCGCAGGGCATGAAGGGTAGGGTTATCCGTGTAGGGAACCTGATGAGCCGTGTTAGTGACGGTGAATTTCAGATCAATTCCATGACGAACGGATTTATGCGCACCCTGCGCGGCTATGTGGCGCTTGGCAGATTCCCGGTGTCCATGCTGGATATGCCGACGGAATTTTCGCCAATAGACGCTACGGCGGAGGCGATTGTCAAATTGTCTGCGGTTTCGGGTGAATTTACGGTGTTCCATGCTTATAGCAGCTATTTAATCCAGATGGCGGATGTGATAGAACAGATGAATGCGTCGGGCATTCTTGTGGAGACGGTCAGCGATGAGGAGTTTAGGCAGGCGCTTTTTGCAGCTTTAGAGGATGAGGAGAACAATGAGCTGATTTCCGGCCTGATTGCCTATGCATCCGGTGACGCAGAACAAAGCGCCGTCTACATAGATGCGGATAATAGTTTTACTACCAAAGCCTTGTACCGTCTTGGGTTTAAGTGGCCGATGCCGGATCGCATTTACCTTAAAAATGCGCTGACAGCCCTTGAGACGTTAGGATTCTTTGATGGAAGGCTATAAAAACAGCTTAGCCGGCCGAACAGTTACAGGAGGGTTCTATGGAGAGAAACGCGTTTTTAATTAATAAAAAAATCCACCAGTATATTCTGCCGGGAGTGCTGATGACAGTTGCTATGCAGCTTGGCAATGTGGTGGACGGCATGATTGTCGGAAATCTGCTTGGAGCGGAGGCGATGGCGGCGATTGAAATTTCTATGCCGGTGCTTTTACTGCTGCAGATGGCGGCTTTAATGCTTGCTATGGGCGGCGCGGCTGAGGCGGCGGTATTTCTTGGCAAACGGGACATGGAAAAAGCCAGCGGGGTGTTCACCGCCTCGCTGGTAGCCGGGCTGTCAGTATCGGTATTTTTTGCACTGTTCACACCAATCCTTCCGGGACCTGCTTCTATGCTCCTTGCCGGAAATAGTGATTTAGCTGCGCTGGCCGAGCCGTATATTATGGTAAATATTGCGGGAATCCCTATTCTGACGGTGGCCATTATTTTCTGCTATTTTATGAATGCAGATAATCATCCGCAGTTAGGAAGTGCACTTTTCATCATTGCCAATATAGTAAACCTGTTTCTGGATTTTGTGTTTATCCAGAGCTTTCATATGGGCATGGCAGGCAGCGCACTAGCTACAATGATTGGTTATCTGGCTGGAATGGCGCCAGTGGCAATTTATTTTCGTTCCAAGCAGCGGATGCTGCGCTTGCGAAGGCTGGATAAAAAAGCGTTCCATTATGTAAGGATTTCCATGAAGGCAGGAATTCCCAGTGCAGCCTTTACGCTGATGTCTGCATTAAAATCTGTGATTATCAACTCCGCGATTGTGCGTATTCTGGGAAAAGACCCTATGGCAGTCTATTCTGTTTGTGCCAATGCTGTGCTGATTGCGGAATTGTGTGTAGGGGGAATTATTGGACTCGTTCAGAATATTGCAGGAATTCTCTATGGAGAACGTGATTATTATGGCATCCGTACCCTCTGCAAGAGAGTACTTACCTACAGTTACATGGCAATAGTCATTTTGCTGGTGATATTTTTTGCCGTTCCTGGGTTGATTGCCGGATTATTTGGAATCACAGAAGGAAATATGCTTACGCTGTGTGAGACGGCACTGCGTATTTTTGCCTGCAGCTTTCCTTTTTATGTGTATAATAAATTCCTGATGTCCTACTACCAGACAATTTTACAGCCGGGCCTGTCTACGGTAGTGACTGTATTGCAGGGATTTGTGGTGATCGTGCCGCTTACCTTAGCAGGGATTTTCTTCTGGGGGCTTCCAGGCGTATGCCTGATGGCAGTAGTAAGCGAGGCGGTTACGATTCTTCTAGCTGCTTTCTGGCGGATCATGGGACAGCGCAGCGGGAAATTTGAGGCTGGCGGCGTCTATATGCTGCCGCGGATTACGGATGAGAAATTCTTAGACTGTTCCATTGAGAACAATCTGGAAGAGGTGATTGCTTATCGGGAAAAGCTATTTGAATTTTGTGCAGACAACCATATAAGTGAACGGGACGCCATGATCCTTGGACTTGCCGTGGAGGAGATTGCTGCCAATATTGTGCAGTATGGCTATCATAGCGGGAAAAATTATATAGATATCAGTTTTACCATACAGGATGATAAGTACATGTTAAGAATTCGTGACGACGGCATACCCTTTAATCCGTTGGAGTATCAGCAGCAGAAGGAAGAAGCAGTGGCTTTGGGTGGGATTGCCCTGATTAAGAAGATGGCATCCGAATTTCAGTATATGCGGGTATTGAATATGAATAACACAGTGGTAGAGCTGAATATCCGGAAAAATCAGGATTTATCCCTGAATTAATATCAATTATCCCGAAAAATACAGTCTGGGAAAATATTTTGTTAAGATGGTATGGGATATGAAAGGTGTTTCTGATACCCTGATTTTATGAAATGATAGTGAAAGAAAGGAGAAAATACAAATTGAAAAAACCGGTTTTTACAGGATTATCTCATGTATGCATTTTTGTGGATGATGTGATGGAAGCGTTTCAATATTATGAGAGGATTTTGGGCGCTGTTCCTAACCAGCATATTCCCCATTGGAAGAACAAAGGCTTTTTCCAGGCGGGAGGTTTTTATAGAAGAAGCAGAAGAAGGGGAGGTTTCTATTGGCTTTATGGATGTGCCGGGAACAAAGTTCACTATTGAACTGATGTGCTACCACAATCCTGAGGGTCGCCAGGAACCCGTGATTTTTAAAGCCAATGATATCAGCGGAGCCAGACATGTGGCGTTGAAAGTCATCAATATTGAGGAGGCTTTCGAATACATAAAGGCACAGCCGGACGTAACTTTGATTAATACTACAGAAGATTATCGGGTTTACCAGATCAGCAGGACACTGCCGTCAGATTTCTACTATTTTGATGAAGCGAAAGAGAAGGATGCCCGGAGCAAACAGAAAGCGGCGGATATTTTGGGCAATACCAAATATTTTTACTTTATTGATAAGTATGGCCTGCAATGGGAGTTTGAGCAGGGACACACAGATATTGGAGATTAAGGAGAGAAGGATATGAATATTGTGGAGAACTTAAATGGAAGCCGGTTATGCATTTCCCTGGAGGGAAGGTTAGATACGACAACTGCACCAGAACTTGAGAAGGTTCTGTCTGGCAGTCTGGATGGAGTAACGGAGCTGGCCTTTGACATGGCTGCGCTTGACTATCTGTCATCGGCGGGACTGCGCATTCTTTTAGGTGCACAAAAGCAGATGAACGAGCAGGGCAGCATGAAAGTTATGAATGTGAACGGAACAATTATGGAAATCTTTGAAGTAACTGGATTTGTCGATATCCTTACAATCGAATCGTAGCTTGGCATCTATATGGTGAAGAAGTGCATGGATGAGATTTCTTATGAATATAAAGATGGAAGAAATATTTTGCGTATCAAAAAATTATAATGGATTCTTAGATTTTCTTTCTGGGATATCCGAAATCAACGTATAGTTTATCATAAAAATTATATATGCTTAAGCAGCAAGGCGGCAGGGAGAAATCTCTGCTGCTTTTTTTGAAGAATTTTGTGAATATAAAGCGAAGCAGATTGACAAAATCGACAGTTATATAACTTGTGCATTGGAGCAGCAGGAGGAAACAAAAGCAAGGTATGATTGCAATTTTTACGATGAGTTTATAACTTACAGTTAAAAAATTTCCTTATAGGTTAACATCTGCTCAATGGCTGTAAATGAAGTCCTGTGATATAATAAGGACAGCAAAAGCTTTTAGATGATTCAGATTAAGGAGTGAAATTATGTCGATCAATTTAGTAATTCAGGAAAAGCGAAAAGAACTGGGACTCACGCAGGAGCAGGTGGCGAAACATCTCAATGTATCAATTCCTGCTGTCAGTAAGTGGGAAAGCGGCTCGTCCAGCCCGGACATTTCCCTGCTGCCGCCATTAGCCCGTCTGCTCAAGGTAGATTTAAATACGCTGCTTTGTTTTCAAGAAGACATGTCTAATCAGGAGATTGAGTGTTTTTGCAGAGAAGTTGCGTCGGTTGTCCAGTCAAAGGGAATCGCTGACGGGTTTGAAGCAGCTGAGCAGAAAATACGCGAATACCCGCATAATGAGACTCTGCTGCACTGCCTTACCGTTCAGCTTGACAGCCTGCTTGCTATGTCTGAACTGTCAGCTGATGAAATGCGCCGATACGACGATCTGATTGTAAAATGGTACAGCAATCTTGCGGGGAGCAGTAATAGCAGTATTCGTAACAGTGCAGAATACATGCTGGTAAATAAATGGATCCGCAAAGGTGATTATGAAAAGGCTCAGGAAATTCTGAATCAAATGCCTGATAGAGAAGACTATGTCAGCAGTATGGCGGACAAGCGTATGCTGCAGATTAACATGGACCTGCGCCGGGGCAGGACAGAAGAGGCAATGAAAGGATTACAGAATGCTCTGCTGATGGCTGTAAATAAGGTTCAAATGCTTCTTTATAAAATGATTGATGCAGAATTGGCAGCCGGCAGTATTCATAACGCAGAAAAAATTGCAGATAAAGCAGGGCAGATGGCATCGTTCTTTGATTTGTCGGAATATGGTTCCTATGTGGCTCCGCTGCATATTGCTGTCACTAAGAAAGATGTCGGTGAATGTATCCGCCTTTTGCGGAAATTGCTTGCAGCAATGATCACGCCGTGGGAAATGAGCAGTTCTTTGCTGTATGACCGCATTGCAAAGAATCCTGATATGAAACAGATGCTGCCTGCGGTTTTAACGGAACTGGAAAAAGAATCTGCGTATGATTTTCTTCATAACTCCGATGAATTCAAAGAGTTGATTGCTGAGTATAGGTCATTGTAACAATTAAAGAGGATTGGGCTTTGTATGCTTTGTTTTATCTGGTCTGGCTGATGTAAGGGAGGAGGGAGCATGAAAAAGAGAATTTATACTGTTATTTTCACGCGATTCTGCTGATGCTGTCCATAGCCACAGTATTCGCTGCAAAAGAAAGATCAAGGCTTGTGGACAAAGCAGACCTGCTTTTGGACAGTGAAAAAGCCGAGCTGCTGGGAATACTGTCGTAATCCTGTTAGCTTTCGATG
The DNA here is from genome assembly GCA_947385875.1 of uncultured Eubacterium sp. Classification (GTDB taxonomy): domain Bacteria; phylum Bacillota; class Clostridia; order Lachnospirales; family Lachnospiraceae; genus Eubacterium_J. The sequence continues at coordinate 15,040 of CANDMV010000007.1, forward strand.
ATGGGTTAAGACCATCAAGTTGGTGGTTGCCGCAGCGTATATTTTTTGCTATAATTTACCATAACACGGACATTGATAGCAGGTTTAGAAACAAATCAGAAAGATTGGAGACATTATGACAGCGCGTACAGCAGCCGTCGGCATTCAGGATTTTAGAGAAATTATTCAGCATCGTTATTTTTATATAGACAAGACAGATTTTATCAAAGAATGGTGGGAAAATGGGGATACCGTTACTTTGATTGCCCGCCCGCGAAGATTTGGAAAGACACTGACTATGAGTATGCTGGATTATTTTTTTCCATCAGGCATGAGGGTGAGAACCTGTTTGAACATCTGAAAATCTGGAAGGAAGAGGATTATAGGAAAATTCAGGGGACATATCCAGTGGTGTTTCTCAGCTTTGCTGGAGTGAAGGCAAATAACTATCACGAGGCTTACTGTGACTTATGCAGTCTTATTTCACGGGAATACCGCAGAAATGTTTTTTTGCAAAACAGCGATGATTTTCTGCCGTCAGATAAAAAACAGTTTGATAAGATTTTGAGCGGGGAAGCAGATGTCAGCGAGGTCTGTATGTCTTTAAATCTGCTTTCGGAATATTTATACAATTATTACGGAAAGAAAGTAATTATTTTACTCGACGAGTATGACACGCCTATGCAGGAGGCTTATGTGTCAGGATACTGGGATGAAATGGCCGATTTTATCAGGCGTCTGTTCAGTTACACATTTAAGATAAATCCATATTTAGAGCGTGCTGTTATGACAGGTATTACAAGAGTCAGCAAGGAATCAGTTTTTTCCGATCTGAATAATCTTGTTGTAATTACAACTGTATCCAAAATGTACGCAGATGTTTTCGGATTTACAGAACCGGAAGTATTTCAAGCACTTGATGAGTATGGTCTGAGGGAAAAAGCGGATGATGTAAAGAGCTGGTATGACGGTTTTAGATTTGGGAACAGCGATCATATTTATAATCCATGGTCTATCATTAATTATCTGAAAAATAAAGAATTCAAGCCGTACTGGGCGAATACGAGTTCTAACAGGTTAGTAGGAAGACTGATTCAAAAAAGTGATGTGCATACAAAACTGATTATGGAAGACCTGCTTCAGGGGAAGTCTTTTTATATGTCGATCAATGAGAAGCTTGTATTCAGCGATCTTGATACAGAAAAGTCCGCGGTTTGGAGCCTGCTGTTGGCTGGTGGGTATGTAAAAGCGCTGCATGTGTCGGAAAACCGCAGAGGAAAGCTGGAATACGAGCTTGCCCTGACGAACAGGGAGTCGCTTGCTGCATTTGACAGTATGGCTACGGACTGGTTTTCTAACAAGAGGCTTAACTATGGTGATTTCTCTGATGCACTGCTGTCGGGGGATGTCAAATATATGAATAGGTATCTGAATGATATTGCAAAAGAGACGTTCAGCAGCTTTGACACGGGAGAGAAGCCATCTGAATTTAAACAGCCGGAAAATTTCTATCATGGCTTTGTGCTTGGGCTTATCGCAGATCTGAGAAAGCTGTACCGGATTACGACCAACCGAGAGAGTGGGTTTGGCAGGTATGATGTGCTTTTAGAGCCGTGCGACCCGAAACTGGATGACGGAATGATTCTGGAATTTAAAGTGTTCCACCCGGAAAAAGAAAAAACACTGGAAGATACTATCAAGGCTGCCGTCTGGCAGATTCTGGATAAAGAGTATGCAGTGGCGCTTACCGCAGCGGGTGTGCCGAAGGAAAATATCCGAATTTACGGGTTTGCGTTTAAAGGAAAAGAGGTACTTATAAGAGGCGGGGAGCTTAGAGAGTGGGAAGCAGGCAGAGGATAGCGTGAAAAGGGTATAAAGAATGATGAAACATTAAAATCATGGAATATATCCTAACACATGTACCACGTGAAGACGGATAGACTTATAATGAAACAGCATAATGTTAAGGTGCTAAGTCTTTTGAATGATTAAGGCTTAGCACCTTTTTATTTTTAAAAAAGTGATCATATTTTATTTTACAAAGCAGGGGAACTAATGATATTCTTATAATGTAAACTTACATGCGCATTTGGCTTATGAGAATAGAGGGCCTATGAGGATATAAGGCTTATGAGAATAGAGGGCCTATGAGAATATAAGGCTTATGAGAATAGAGGCTTATGAGAAAGGAAGGCTTTGGTGATTGGTGATGAAAAAAATACGTCTGGCGATTGTGGAAGATGAAGCATGGGAAGCAGAACTGCTGGCAGAATATATCAGCCGGTCGCAGAAAGAATGTTCGATAGAAGCAGAAGTGCAGATTTATGGCAGTGCCACGGATTTTTTAGAGGATTATCATTTCCAGTATGACATAGTATTTCTGGATATTGAAATGGATGGGATCAATGGAATGGAAGCTGCCGTAAAGCTTCGGGAAAAGGATTCGCGCATCACGCTGATGTTTGTCACGAATATGGCTCAGTATGCAGTAAAAGGGTATGAGGTAGATGCGGTTGATTTTGTTGTAAAGCCGGTATCCTATGACGCGTTCCTGTTCAAATTTCATCGGGTGCTGCAGCATGTGAACAAACGCCGCGGCAAAAGGATTGTGGTCCATTCCAGGGGGGATATATATGGCATCCAGTCTGATGATCTTATTTATGTAGAAGTCAGCGGACACAATCTGGTCTATCATACCAGACAGAAAGATCTAATGGTCAGAGGAGCTTTAAAGGAAGCAGAAGAGCAGCTGGAAGAGATGCCGTTTTCACGCTGCAATCATTGTTATCTGGTGAATCTGGAATATGTGGAGGGTGTTGAAGGATATATGCTCCTTTTGCCGGGAGGGGAGCGTCTGCAGATCAGCCGAAGCCGGAAAACAGACTTTTTAAAGCGTTATGCCCGCTTTATGTCTACGGGTAATTAGTATAGCATTGGGGAAATAACGATGTACTAGATCTAAATCACTTCGCTAAGGGACCTTCAATGTAAGGAGGATGAGAATGCTGGAGATGATGAAAAGTTTTAGTGATGTAAGGCTGAAAATATTTGAAGAATTTCGATTTGCCGCAGAGCTTCTGGGTGCGGAGCTGGTTTTTTTAATTCCATTTGCAAAGCGCAAAGAGAATTTTATGATAAGGCTTTCTGCTGGGATTTTATGTTTTCTGCTGTTTGCGCAGCTTTATTTTTTCTTGCCAAAGGGCGGTACGAAGAGTGGGATGCCGGGGCTGGATATGGTTATATTATCTGTGGTATGGTATAGCTTTTTGGTGATACTGTCTATGGTCTGCTGCAAATGCTGTTTTAAGATCGGCATATGCGATCTTGTGTTTTTTACGATTGCAGGATTTGCCGCTCAGCATATTGAATATGCGCTTATCAATGAGCTGCTGGCTATGCAGCTTGTTCACGCGCTTACAGAACACTTCTGGCTTTATGCAGTCGTTTCGCTTGCTTCGTGTACGTTTTTTTACATGGCAGTTTATAGGCTTTTTGGGAGCAAAATGGTTCAGTGCGGCGGGGAATTGTTTGAGGATCGTCCTCTTTTTATCCTGTTTAGTGTCCTGCTTTTGGCTGTGCTGGTTGCGTCTTGTTTTACGGAGCAGCATTTGTTCCGCTTTGGGGATGTAAGGAATGGGATTCTGGTTGTAATGACGGATGTATTGATCTGTACATTGATTCTTCTGGTTCAGTATGGGTGCTATCATAGCAGCCAGATTTACAGAGAGCGCAGAATTGTGGAGCAGCTGCTGCATGAACGACAGAAGCAGTATCTGGTTTCAAAGGAAAACATGGAGGCAGTGACTCATAAGTGTCATGATTTAAAGCATCAGATTCATGCGCTGGAGCAGATGTCTGGCGGGCAGCGTTCCGAATTTTTGGAGGACATTAGGCAGTCTGTTCTTGTCTATGACAGCATGGCTCAGACTGGACATGAGGTGCTGAATACGCTTCTGACAGAAAAAAGCAACTATTGCGAGCGCCACAGCGTCCGTCTGTCAATCATGGCGGACGGCGCGGCGCTTGGCTTTATGGATGTGCTGGATTTATATACACTGTTTGGAAATGCACTTGATAATGCGATTGAGTGTGTCAGGCAGTATCCGCAGGAAAAGCGCAATATCAGCCTGTCCGTCAGTGTCAGGCGGCAGTTTTTAATGATCGAAATGAGCAACTATTTTGAAGGCGCAGACCGGGCGGAGTTAAGGGATGGGATTCCGGTTACGACGAAGGAAGATTCGTATTCGCATGGATATGGCATCAAAAGTATTTATGCGGTGGTGAAGAAATATCAGGGGGAGATGGAGATTACTATGGAGCGGAGCATGTTTGTGCTTGGGATTGTGATTCCGGTTCCATAAAAGCTGTTCAACAGTTTAGCATAAAGAAAGATGGTTGTAAAAATTACAACAATGGCAGTATTGAGAAAAAGTTATTGATTTCTTCCTGACTGCCAGATACTGATTATAGTGACGATGATGCTGATGACCGTCACTGCAATACCGACAAGTTCCAAAATCATTCCCACAGGCATTACATGAAATCTTCTAACTGCAGCGGCTGTATCCAGTCGGTGATCTGTGATCAGCGGTTCACAGTTAAAATTCAATTCTGCCGATATCATGGAGCATCCTCACTGTAAAGCTTATCAAAAACAGCCAGCTCCCCTCACCCGGCGTCCGGGTATACCGGTATACCTTAATTTATCTCTCTTGATTTTTAAATACAAATTGGTTCCAGTACCTCTGGCTGCATCAGGAAAAGAACAAGCTTCAATAATGGCGGACTGCTGCGGGTTATGCCTCTTTTTCGACGGAGTATGACAGGTATGTTGTGTAAAGCCAAGAAATTTTCTATAATATTTCTATCACGCAGGTCTTATAAAAGCACGGTTAGGGCAGTTAGCCGCAGTTGGCTAGACTGGCGCTGGGCTGCGTCCTGCATCATTCACAGGAGAGGTCGGCTGGCGCCGCTGACTTTTATCATCATGAGGAATATGAGGAGGAATATTATGGAAAAAGGGAAGAAAAAAACTATCTCAAAGAAAAAGTCAGTTCCGGCGTTGGTTCTGGCGGCTGTTTTAGCAATAGCGCTTGTTGTGGGGAATTTTTATGCACTAAAATACGCGCCGATTATCACAACCTTTCTGGGGCATAAAAGCTATGAAGTAAAGGAGAGCGGAGAGGCAGAAGATACAGAGTACTTTAAAAGAGATTTTTCCAGTGAAGAAGAACGGCTTTTTGCAGATGCTGCTGCTGCCCGCATGACAGCGGCAGAAGGGTTTGTACTGTTAAAGAATGAGGGAGCGCTTCCGTTGGCCGGGAAAAAAGTGACGCTTTTTGGAGTCAGCTCTGCTGAAATCCTCTATGGAGGAGGAGGTTCCGGCGCTGTGGATGCCTCGACGGTTCCAAGCCTGAAGACGGCATTAGAGCAGACGGGATTTGAGGTCAATCCAGACATGTGGAAGTTTTATACAGAAGGTGCAGCCGGAAAAATCCGCATGGATGTGGCGGATATTGCAGGAACGGGCCGCTATGTGATTCATGAGGCTGCACCGTCAATGTTTGCTGATGAACAGACAAAAAGCTTTGAGAGCTATGATGACGCGGCGATTGTAACGATTGCCCGTTCTGGAAGCGAGAGCGCTGATGTGCCGACGATTTATGATGACAGCTACGCGCAGCCAATGGATGTGGAAGGCTTTGTGGGTGCATTTCATTCAGAACCGGTGGATTCGCCGGATGATATAGGGCGTCATTATCTGGAACTGACTGCAACAGAAGAAGAACTGCTTTCCTATGTATCCAGCCAGTTTGACAATGTCATTGTACTGATTAATTCCGGCAACGCAATGGATTTGTCTTTTCTGAATAAGGAAGAATATGGCGTGGATGCGTGCCTGTGGATTGGCAATCCGGGGCAGGACGGACTATATGCAGTCGGAGATCTTTTAAACGGCACGGCAAATCCATCCGGTAAGACGGTGGATACTTACGCATATGACCCGACAGGCGCGCCGGCAGCTGTGAATTTTGGGGATTTTCGAATGGAAAATGCAGACGATGCCATTCACAATGCATATGTCGTCTATCAGGAAGGCATTTATGTCGGCTACCGTTATTATGAGACGCGTTATGAAGACTGTATTCTGGGAGCCGGAAACGCGGCATCCGCAGCCGGAGTGACCGCCGACGGTGCAGATGAATGGGTGTATGCTGACGAAGTGCAGTTCCCGTTTGGGTATGGATTAAGCTATACAGAGTTTGAAAAGGAACTGGTCAGCAGCAGTATTGAGGATGGTAAGTTTGTTTTTGAAGTCAAGGTTACAAATACCGGCTCTGTGGAAGGAAAAGAGGTCGTGCAGGTGTATGTGCAGAATCCTTACACAGAGTATGACAAGGCAAACGGCATAGAAAAATCAGCTGTACAGCTGTGCGGCTTTGCAAAAACAGAGATGATTGGGCCGGGAGAATCCGAGACAGTGACTGTCGCGGTGGCAGAAGAAGAGCTGAAGACCTACGATGCTTCTGCCGACCAGGGAAATGGCACTTATATTCTGGAAGAAGGGGAATATTATTTTACTGCGGCGGACGATGCACACCATGCCATCAACAATATACTGGCTGCAAAAGGGGCAGAAGGAATGGATGGCAAGGCAGATTCTGGGCTTGTCAAGAGCTTTTCTGTAGAAAGCAGCGATGCATATGCAGTATCCGCACATACCGGAGAGGCAGTATCCAATCAGTTTACGGATACCGATATAAAATCTTATGATGAAAGCTTTGTATACTTAAGCCGGAACGACTGGGAAGGGACATTTCCAGAAGCTTATCATCTGACGGCTGACCAGAAGATATTGGATGCGCTTGCAATACCGGCAGGCACAGATGATGAGTCAGCCCAGATGCCGGTATTCGGGGCAAAGAACGGCCTGACATTAGCGATGATGCGTGGCAAGGATGCGGACGACCCTTCATGGGATGAGCTGCTTGACCAGCTCACGCCGGAGGAAATGTATAATCTGGTTCGCGTAGGCGGCTACCAGACACAGACTGTCAGCTCTGTAGGCGCGCCGGCAACCGTATGCGTAGACGGTCCTGCTTTTGTGGGAAATGCCGGTACTACTGGGGTCACCCGCCCGGAACAGACATATGCGTGGTGTTCTGAGATTGTTATTTCTTCTACATGGAATCCGCAGCTGGCATATTCTATGGGCAGCCTGATCGGCGAGGATTGTCTGGCACAGGGAGCTTTGAATTTTGCGGGATGGTATGCACCTGCCATGAATATTCACAGGACTGCATTTTCGGGACGCAATTTTGAGTATTATTCAGAAGACGGATATCTGTCCGGCGTATTCGGGTCGGCTGTAGTATCGGGCGCGCGCGAAAAAGGCGTCATTACGTTTGTGAAGCATTTTGCATTAAATGACCAGGAGACAAATCGTTCCGGTATGAGTACGTTTGCAAATGAACAGTCAATCCGGGAACTTTACCTGAAAGCATTTGAGCCGAGTATTACAGCATCCGACGGCACACTGGGCATTATGGCAAGTATGAACCGTATCGGATTAAAATGGTCGGGAAACCATGACGGCCTGATGAAAAGTGTAGTGAGGAATGAATGGGGCTATGACGGCATTATTATCACCGATCAGGCTTCTTACCCGGAAGCTTTTCCGGCTCTGGCAATTCGCGGCGGCTTAGAGGGCGGTACGGATTTATATCTAAATTCTGGTGCTGATAACTGGCAGATTGACGGATATCAGAAGAACGCAACGGTTATGACACAGCTGCGCAGTGCATCCAAGCATATTTTATACGCGGTTGCAAACAGCATGGCAATGAATGGGATCTCTTCAAGTGCGACTGTGGTCAATATCATGCCGCTCTGGCAGAAGTGGCTTGTGGCAGCGGACGCGGTGATTGGCATACTGCTGGTTCTGGCAGCAGCTGTGCTGATTAGGAAAACGCAGTGGAGCGGGGAGAAGAAGGAGCACTAGAGCGTGTTTAATAAATGCTTTCCGTAAGATGTACCCACAGGGCATGATATGCTTCACACTTTGTACCCACAGGGCATGATATGGAGAATTTATCCCAAATTTATGAGGCATAGCGGGCTATGTTGATTAAATTTGGGATGAATGATCCGCAAAGCGGGGAGTGCAGATCGCGGGAATGATTTTTCAAACACGCTCTAGTGCTCCATCCGGCCAGAAATTAGAGTTTATCACAGCCTGATTCACGCCATTGCTGCGTTAAAATTTCCAGCTGATGGTCCACATCGCCGTCGAAATTTTGCCTTGCACTGACGCGAATCAGACTGCACGAAACTCTGATTTCTGGCCGGATGGAGCACTGCTTACGGATGCCAATCCTATTATTTTGGCAGACTGAGTATTGTGCCAGCCGCTCCTGCCAGTAAAAGCATAACTGCCGGTACGATATATTTCCTTGGATGATGCCACAGATCACTCTCAATTTTCCACCTGCGGATCGGGTAAAACCACTCCAGAAGAACGGAAAAAACAGCGCTCTGCATGGCAAAGAACATAGCGGTGACCACCATCCAGACGGCAACACCGCCGATCTGGATCTGCCAGCTGCAGAGAAAAATCGCGTCTGCGGCTGTGTGGCATAAGAAAATGAATAAACAATAAGGGACACAGAAGGTTTTCTTCTGGCCGGGCAGAAAACGCACCGCCTGCTCCAGGGCATGATCGCATGACAGTAAAATACAAATAGGCGTATTTAAAGAAAGTACAGCAAATCCAATCGGGATGACAGACAGACTTTCCAGCTGTCTAAAAAATATAGGCAGGACACAGGCTGCACACCACATAATTACGGTATTCATGAAATAGTTCTTATGGCTTTTCAGATACCGAAAGAAATAAACCCATATCAGACAATGCCTGTGTCCTTTTACAGCAGCTCTGTTTTTTTCTTCCTGAAGATAAAAAGAGTATCCGTCGGCTCTTTGTAATAACAGAAATGCCAAAAGGATGCTGGCAGATATCGTGAAAAGAAACCACGGCTTATTCCAGCAAAAAAAGATAGCGGCAAGTACAGCGGCAGTCCAGAAAATTCCCGCATACCAGTATCTTCTCAAAGAGAAAATGGCGGCAGTCATAAGGACTGCATTGACTGCGCAAAGCGCGCCGCCTAATAGTTCTGGCAGGCTCCATACCGATACAGCCAGCAAAACAGCCAGCAGAGCCGCCGTTTTTGTCAAAAGGGTATAGACACCCAGCGCAGCTGTATATGAAAAAACGAATTTCTGGCCATCAAATGGAAGCATGATCAGATTCTGCATATTTGCAGCGTTGTCATCAGAAGAAAGAGCCTGCCACATCACACCTGCGCTAAATGTGCTTACCATCAGATCTAAAATAAACGGTGCGATCTGGATACGGATACCGGAAATATATAATCCCCGGAACATGATCAGATAGATAAAAACTGCCCGTGTCAGTCTCCCGTATTTTTCACCAAATAATTTTTTGGCAAAGACATTATATATCATTATCATAGTGCAGCACCTCCCATTTATATGCGTTTTTTACAGAGTTTTTAAATTGTATTATCATAGTGCAGCGCTTCCCGGATACATGCGGCGTTAATCTGTTCGTTTTCAAATGTCTGACAGATCTGTCCGTTTTCTAATACCAATACACGGTCAGAGGTCAGTGTAATACTTTCCAGAATGTGAGAAGAGAACAGGACGGTACCGTATTCTTTATAGCCGGCAATCTGCTGATACAGATACTCCGTACTCTGAAAGTCCAGTCCGTTTACCGGCTCGTCGAGCAAAAGCAGCTCCGGCTTTAATGCAAAGGCAGTAATTAAAAAAGCTTTTTTTCGGCTGCCTGTGGAGAGATCTTTTAACAGAACATCTGTATAAGCTTCAAAGTGAAATCCTTGTATCAGTTCTGACACATCCGGCAGCTTTTTCTTGTATGCCGAAAAAACATAGGAAAGGTATTCACGAAAGGTAAAATACTGAAAGGAATTGTCTTCGGCAAATACGGTATAGCGGCAGAGCTTAAAATCCGGTTCTCTCAATTTGATGGAGCGTCCGCGAAACCAGATCCCATCGGATCGGAAAGTATCCAGCAGACCAGATAATACTTTCATAAATGTCGTTTTTCCTGCACCGTTAAGGCCGATCAATCCTACAGCTTCATGCTCAGCCAGCTCTAAAGAAAGTGACTGGAGTACCTTTTTTTCACTGCTGTACCAGCTGCTTAAATTGTTTATTGTCAAGAGAGCCGTACTCATTTTACTTATCCTCCTTATGATCCTTTTCCTTTTTCCATGCGGTAAAAGCCGAATATAGGAATGCCCCTCCTAAGATGACATAAAGGGATGCCATTTCAAAGCTTCCAGACATACCGGTTACAATAGCAGCTCCCAGCCAGATCAAACCTAAAAATCCACGAATAAATATATGACGCATAATCATTACCTCCTTAAATAATGCTTTGAATAATTATTTAAATATTATAATTGGTGATTAAAATAGTGCTTTAAAATAATACTTAAATGATTCTTTGTTTGTTGTGTCTATATCATAGCCTAAAAAGCCGGGCTGTGCGGAAGTGTCCGCAAACGGAAGGTTTTTGACCATGAAAAAAAGCAGCTCCTGCAGGAGCTGCTCTGATTAGCTGATAGGATAAAAGGATAAAGTGGCAACAGCCCGAAATGTACTGCCGTCATAAGATGTCTGTACCATGCCGTCATATTTTTCAGCGGCAGTCTGGGCGCTCTTTAATCCCCATCCGTGCAGTCCGTTTTTATCTTTTGAAGTTTTAAGTTCACCATCCTGCTTTATAGGCGGCGTCAGGAAGCTGTTTTCTACCTTTATAATCAGCATTTGGTTGATACGGCGAATCGTAAGCCGGATAAATCTCTGCTCGTTAGAGGGCAGCTGTTTTGCGGCTTCTAAGGCATTATCCAGCAGATTTCCCAATATTGCGCACAAATCTGCGCTTCGGACATTTGTATGGCGGGGAAATTCTACATGTACCTGATACTTTATCCCATTTTCTTTCGCGGCTGCAGCTTTGCTGTTAATAAGATAATCTGCGGTTTCATCTCCCGTCCACACGGTATCAGTCATTTCTTTGATAGGTGTCTGTAATTCATCCAGGTAACGCAAAGCCTCATCTGGCCTGCTATGGCGCAGCAGCTGACGCAGCACGCCGATATGATTATGGAAATCATGGAATAGCTTTGCATTGACCGCGTAAGCGTTGTTCAACGTGGTATAATCTCGCTCCAGCAGCTCTGCCTGCTCGGATTTTAACTGGGCCAGTTCTTTTTCGGCTTCATACTGCCTGTTCATATTGAACACAAGGACAGACATCATTAAGACGACTGCCAGAATCGTCCACATATCCAGTGTGTCGTCTGCAATCGAAAGAACCTTCTGCTCAGACAGGGTTATGACTGCAAGAAAGCCCGCAAGAGCTATGATCGAAGCAAAGCGGAACGCTTCCTGACCGCTTAGTTCCTCGCGCTTCAAAAGATACCAGACCAAAGCGGTTAACATCAGGTGGAGACACCAGACCGCTATTTGCCCATTTCCCGTTTTATAGTCCAGAAAGGCCGGAGAACGGAAGGCTGCGCCGAACCACGCCGCAAAAAGGAACTGCCAGAATGAGACAGCAATCTCATAGAAAATTCCGACAAACAGGCTCATCCTGACATCTGCTTTTTGGATATAACAGGCACAGCCCGCAATCAAAAAAGTTTCTAAGATCATACGATAAAAATCTGACAGCCCCGCTATGGAAAGTATGATCGAAATCGCCGCCGCACCAGTCAGAACAGCCGCCATGCATTTTTTATCAGGCTTTTTGGCTAAGAGCAGCCGGCCAATCAGGAACAGACAGATCATAGACCGAATGCTGCAGGCGATAACGCCTGAGAAGAAAATTAGATCGTCCATCATATATGCGTCCCCCAATAGCTGTTAATCTGTACTTTAACCTCTTGTAAATGCGTGCGGCTGACAGGGAGTGATACGCCGTTTTTCAAGACAGCCATGCCGTCTTTGATCTGCATAATGTGTATAATGTTCACAATACAGCCCCGGTCAATATAGATAAATTCTTCTGCGTTCAATTCTCCATAAACCTGCTGCAGGCTTTTGCGCACCTTAGATACTCCTTTGGCAGTGGAAATGCTGGCATTTTTTCCGTCTCTCTCAATGTAATAAATCTCTTTGAAAGGGATTTTTTCAAGGCGGCTGTTCGTCTGAATCGTGTAGGCTTTTCCGTCTTCCAGCTCAATCAGCTTCACTGCGTCATGGATCGCCTGACATAGTCGTTTTTGTATATCATTTTTTGGTACATATCGGAAAATGGACAGCTCAAAAGCGTCTACCGCGTATTCTATGTGTGAAGTAATAAAAATAATTTTTACATTCGGCAGACATGGTTTTATTCGCTCGGCAGTCTCCATGCCGGTATTTCCAGGCATTTCTATATCCAGCAGAATCAGATCATAGAAAAATCCGTCTTCTGTAATATCATACAGCAGATTGTCACTGGCGGTGTAAGTGGTTATTTTACCCGCACTGCCGCATTGGAGCAGGCAGGATTCTGCAATTTTTTTATGTTCTGCGACTGCGCGGCTGTCATCGTCGCAGATTGCTATGTGCATCATTTTATCACCTCTCTTGCAGGTGCTATTATACTACTTTTTCCTTGAGTTCTCAATCCGTACATTGAAAAGTTGTTGACAATCCAAAATATGAATGCTAATATGTTAAGCAAATCAGCATAAGAAAAGCGATGACGGAAACAAGTAGCATATAAATCGCAGACAGAGAGAGCATCATTTGGTGGAAGATGTTTCTGTGGATTGTATGTGAAAACCATTCCTTCGTGCTCCATACTGACAGCAATCAGACTCAGGCTGTAATAAAGTCTGATTGCTGTCTGGATGGAGCACAAGCTGTAATACGGAAAGCAGAGTATGTATTACCGTAGACCTGCGTTAAAGGTTAGGATTTGATAGAATCTGAAGTGAAAAATTAAGGTGGAACCGTGCAATAAGCACCCTTAGAGATACAGCACAAGTATCTTCAAGGGTGCTTTTCTTACGCTGATATTATTTTATTCAAGAAAGGAAATGATAATATGAAGATCAAAATGAAAGATGGTTCCATTAGAGAGGCCGGATTTGATGAGGAACTGGGGAGAAACGCATTTCGGCATACGACAGCGCATATTTTGGCACAGGCAGTAAAAAGACTGTATCCGACAGCGAAATGTGCAATAGGGCCGTCGATTGCAGATGGATTCTACTATGATTTTGAATTCGACTTTTCCTTTTCGGAGGAAAACTTTGCAAAAATAGAAGCAGAGATGAAAAAAATCGTGAAAGAAAATCTGCTGCTTGAGCATTTCACAAAAGACCGCAGTAAGGCAGCGCAGATTATGGAAGCACGAAATGAAACATATAAAATGGAGCTGTTAGAGGAGCTGCCGGAAGATGAAGAAATTAGCTTTTATCAGCAGGGTGAATATTTGGAAATGTGCGCCGGGCCTCACGTGGCATACACCAGCGCAATTAAGGCGTTTAAGCTGTTATCTGTTGCGGGTGCATACTGGCGCGGCGATGAAAAGAATAAAATGCTTACCAGAATCTACGGCACATCATTTCCAAGCAGGGAGCTTCTGGAGGAATATATAAACCGTCTGGAAGAAGCAAAAAGACGGGATCATAGAAGATTAGGAAAAGAGCTGGGCATATTTGCACTGTCTAACGAGGGGCCGGGATTTCCGATCTTTCTTCCAAAGGGAATGGTGTTAAAGAATCTATTGATTGATTACTGGAGAAAGCTGCATACAAGAGAAGGATATGTGGAAATATCAACACCGATGATGTTAAATCGCCACCTCTGGGAAACATCGGGACACTGGGCGCATTATAGGGAAAACATGTATACAACCGTGATCGATGAAACAGATTTTGCTATAAAGCCTATGAACTGTCCCGGCGGGATGTTGGTATATAAGATGGAACCGCATTCATACCGTGAACTGCCTATGCGTGTCGGTGAGCTGGGGATGGTACACAGACACGAAAAATCAGGCACGCTTCACGGACTGATGCGTGTCCGCTGTTTTACACAGGACGATGCCCATATCTTTATGACACCGGAGCAGATTTCAGGAGAAATTAAAGGAGTTGTCCGTCTGATAGACGAGGTGTATACAAATTTTGGGTTTAAATATCATGTGGAGCTATCAACAAAACCAGAAAACGCGATCGGGACCGATGAAGACTGGGAAATGGCGACAGACGGCTTAAGAACGGCATTAGACGATCTGAATCTCCCATATGTGGTAAATGAAGGAGATGGGGCGTTTTACGGGCCCAAAATAGATTTTCATCTGGAGGATTCTATCGGAAGGACATGGCAGTGCGGAACCATTCAGCTCGATTTTCAGCTGCCGCAGCGTTTTGAAGCGGAATATATCGGAGAAGATGGCGATAAGCATCGTCCCATTATGATACACAGGGTCGTATTCGGCTCCATTGAAAGATTCATAGGTATCCTGATAGAGCATTATGCCGGAAAATTCCCATTATGGCTTTCACCGGTTCAGGTCAAGGTGCTGCCGATCTCTGATAAATACATGGATTACGCACAGGAAATTGAAATGGCATTGAAAAAAGAAGGTCTGCGCTGCGAAGTGGATGGGAGGGCTGAAAAGATCGGCTATAAAATAAGGGCCGCACAGCTGGAAAGAATACCTTATATGCTTGTCATTGGCGAGAAGGAGGTAAGAGAAGGCAGTGTTTCTGTCCGCAGCAGAGATCGCGGTGATTTGGGAGGTATGCTGATCGGGCGATTGCTGGAAGCTCTTTGTGAGGAAGGTATTTAAAAGGAGAATCGCATTATTTTGATCTGATGGCAGGCAGTGCCAATGAAGTATATGTTCTAACAGACAATGATTATAAGGGTTCCTTGACAGATCATCATGCTGTAGCATGGAAAAGCACGGATCAGGGGGACACATGGGAAGAGATTCTGTCCCAGCCGGATGAACTGAATGGAGAGAGTTTTTTGTTTGCGGGTGATCTTAGAGAGGGCGAAACGGGGATTGAGGCAGTCGTGATAATAGAGGAAAGAAATAGCAGAGAGGAGGACGGCTATGTGAACCGGGTGTATCAGGTCACAGAGGATTCTTATACAGAGTATGATATGGATGAGGTATATGCGCAGCTGGGGGATCAGGATCATTTGTGGAGTGTTAAATATGTGAATGATCATGTGATTGCTCTGGCAGGGACAGAAGAATACCTGTTATATGATATTGATACACAGAAGGTGATAAAGAGCCTGCCGTACAGCCTGGACAGGGGGTATTTGAAGATTCAGGATCAGCTTTTGCTGTATGGAAAAGAGATTTATAGTTGTCTGAATGCTGAAACCCTGGAAGATCAGGAGCCGGAGGAAGGACTGAAGGAATTTGTGCAGATGATGTACGAGAAGAATGATAGTCAGGTTCTGCCGCCAATGTATGAATGGAATGATACGATAGTATGTGTAACAAAAGCAGGTATTTACGAGTATGCGGATGGGGAAATTACACAGATCAGACAGCTTTCCGATACTGTAAATGGAGGACGGGCTTTCAATGGCCTGCTGCCTTTCTGCAAGGTTCGGGATGATGAGTATTATGTATGCACACTTGGTGAGAATGGAATGGTTTTATGGCAGATTGAGGGGAGCCGCGAAGAAATGAAAGAATAAATTAGCGCGGCCGTTACTATAGATCAACCTCGTTGCTTTTCGCTAAATGCTTTCTGAAATTAAAGCTTTTGCCTTTACAACCCAAAGTAAAAAAGTTAGAATTAAGGGAAAGAAAGGTATCATGTTTTGGGGATACTTTGGCAGCAATTTCAAAGCAGAGAAAATTGCTGACCGGCATTCTTAATTTTATTATCGGAGGACACAAGATGAGAGTTGATCAGAATGATTGGAGACCATATGGCAAAATTATTTATCAGAAACAAAATTTCATAGTTAAGCAGGTGGCAATGCTGCCTGAGAAAGCAGCTGAATATGACGAGGCTCCTGATTATACCTGCTGCCCGATTCAATCATGGCAGCATACAGATCTGCATAAGTTATTTGACGACTGGCGCAAGCAGTTTGCCAAGGCATCAGGGAATGGAATCTGTAAGCGTATACCATGTATCTGTTACCCGGATGATATGACCTTTCGGTCGGCTTATTTAGCCGGACTAAAACATAGCACATTTATGAAAGCTATGAAAGATAATATTAACAGTGGATGGGAAAATGCAAGAATTACAGCACTCGATGCAGTAATGAAAGCAGTGAAATCAAAAGATCTGAAGGAAATCTGCAGAGCGATAGGCTACCCGCCATTTATAATTGCTGCACTTGGCAAGGCGCTTCTTAAATTTGAAGATGGAGATGCGCTGCCGCTGGTCGCAAAATTCTATGAAGATCTGATAACAGGGATTCTTTGTGTGCCGGTAGAAAAGCCTGACGAGCTTGCATTTAAGATTTCTGATAAAACATGGGAAGTCATTGATTCAACGGAATTTAATTATTAAGCATCTGGTGCTCCATTCGGGCAGAAATTAGAGTTTATCACAGTCTGAAACTCTAATTTCTGTCTGGATGGAGCATTGGATTACATAAGGATGGTATGCAGATGTATGATGTGATAGTGATCGGCGCGGGACCCGCAGGATGTACGGCAGCTAAGGTCTTAGCGGAAAAGGGATTTAAGGTTCTTTTAGTGGAGAAGCATAAGATGCCCAGGTCTAAGTCATGCTCCGGTATATTGATAAAAAAATCAATGGAGCTGGTGAGAGCGTATATGGGAGAGGAGGTGCCGGAGTCTGTGATGTGTACCCCGACAGAAAACAGGGGCATGATTTTCACAAATGATCTGGGAAAAGAATACTGCTTTGCTCAGGAGGGGCTCAATGTATGGCGCAGTCATTTTGACAGATGGCTTGCGAAGAAGGCAGGGGAAAGCGGCGCAGAGGTCCGGGACGGTGCAGCGGCCGGCTCATGCATAGGCACTGTCTGCATATCCGCAGGCAGGTAAAAAGCGAAAAGTGGCTGATGCCCAGAATCCGTCCGGGGTGCCGTGTCGATTTAGGTGCAGGGCGTGTTCTTTTTGCCGGGGAGGCTGCCGGTTTTTTGAATCCGATGGGAGAAGGAATATCAGCTGGGATGGAGAGCGGGTACTATGCCGTTTTGGCAGCCATGGAGCATTTTGATTCCCCGTCAATGGTTTTTAAAGCTTATAGGCAGAGACACTCCCGCCTGCCCATAGAGATGCGGCAGCATTTTGTGGGCAGGAACGGAAAGCTTTTCACCGTGAAAAGGAAAGCGAGAGAGTGTGAGCGGTATGAGAACAGGATGGGAAGCGCATACCCTTTAAGACATCAGCGTCATAGATACCACTTTATTGTTTTTTAGCTTAATTTCGAGACCGAGTCCATTATAGGACAGGCAGATTTCCTTAAAAGTGTCTGCGTCGTATGTGCATCGAGGGTTGTCGCCGCCGACTCCGTAATATTTTATATTTTTTGCAAGTTTGAAAGTCCGCTTTTTATATCGGCACCATTGGCCTTCAGATGATGGAGCTAACGGCTTGGTGGATTTTGATAAAGATGCATAGAGGGTTACTTTGTCTGATTCAAATACAATTTTGTTGATTCCTGGTGATCTGTATTCGGTATTTCCTTTTGTTTTATTAAGATTGGAAATATAATACAAAACCTTTGATTTTCCTTCTATGGGCATGTTTGCCTGGCTGATTACCAGAGCGGCAAGAAGTAGTGCAGAGCATAATCTGAAGAGTTGTTTTTTCATTTTCATTGACCTCCTTAATATAAAAGTGCATGGTTTCTGGCAGAGCGGAAGCTCTCATATATAGAATGCGGCTTCTGGCAGAGCGAAAGCCTGATTAAGATATACGAAAGGCAGCAGTGCCGGACACAAGCAGAGCTGCCGCCCATATGCCGTGAACAGTGCTCTGCGGAATGCTCAAAGACGGAAGGTAGATACTTGTTTTTTGAGCATGGCTGCCTGTTCGGACATTTTCTCGCTGACAGCGGCAGAATCCCTGACGACTTCATTGTTGCTGCTCACGACATCCGAAATGCATCGCAGCTCCTGAGAAATTCGGGTGACAGCATCGGACTGATGGCCTGCCGCTTTGAAAATGGATGCTATGGCATCTGATACATTGTCCGCGCTTGTTACGACTTCCTGAAGCGCCGGGTTTGTAATTTTTGAAATATGGCTTCCTGTCTCTACAGATGCGACAGCCTCCTCGATTAAAACAGCCGAATTTTTAGCTGCTTCACTCGACTGGATTGCCAGCATTCTTACTTCGTCAGCCACCACTGCAAAGCCGTGCCCGGATTCTCTTGCCCGAGCTGCTTCAATGGCGGCGTTCAGGGATAAGATGTTGGTCTGGTCAGCAATATCTTCGATCATTTTTATGACTTTAATAATTTCCTTAGATTTCTCATTGATTGTCTGCATGGCATTCATCAGATTTAACATGTCACTGCTGCACGTTTCGATGAGACTGGATATTTTCGTTTTCTGCAAGCTCTGCATATTTCGCTGTAGTGTCTGCCTGCTGTTCGATATTTTCTACAGCATCACTGAGCGCATGGATAGACAAAGCCTGGTTTCTGGCTCCATGCGATAAGGATTCAGCTCTGGATGATACCTGATTCGCTTCTTCATTTACATGGCTTGATACATCGGAGATTTCTTTCAGCACCTTCGTAAGCTTGGAGCGTATCGTTTTCAGGGTGCCTGTCAGCATTTTCAAGTCGCCGATATAGTACCTTTCATTTATTTCTACATCAACGGTAAGGTTTCCGTCTGCAATCTCATTTAAAATTCTCTCAATGTCTTCGAGGACTGTCCTCAGATGGCTGCATACATTGTGCGCAGCTTCTGCAATCAGGCCGATTTCATCCTTTCTGCCATAAAATTTTTCTAATTCTTTGTCGGCATAAAGGTCAAATTCGCTCAGGCTGGAAATCGCATTCTCAACGACGATCAGTTCTTTTCCGGTTCTGCTTATAATGGCAAGCGTCACGAGAATGATGATGATTGTTACTGCCGCGCAGACTGCGCTCATCAGCTGGCGGACCACAGCCACGGAGCGGTAGACTTCAGAGTAATTGTTTTCAATTTTTAATTTTAATTAAAAGTATAGAAGTTCTGGCAGTATATGTCAAGTATATTATTTCTAATCAAAGAATAGCCTATAGCAGTTCAGCCCGGTACTTTGCATTTACTGCAAAGTACGTAAGGACGTATAAATTATGCCAAGAGGGAATCCGGCTCTTCGCCAAAGGCGAACTTTCAATGAGCCGGATGAGTACATATTTAATCAAAAAAATAAAATAAGAATTGAAAAATAATAAAAATACGGGATTCTGAAAGCTGACAGGCTGTCTCAATCTCGTATTTTTTTGCTTAATCATGGATGCATGGGGCAAAGCCCATGGTTTTTAAGGCTGATAAAATAATGACATGAATTTTATATTTTTAAAACAGTTTTTATATATTAAGGAATCGTAATTCAGATATAATTTTGGCATCTGTTGGAAAGCGTGAAATGATTTGGAAAGCTGCATGTGATATCAAAAGCACAAGGAGAATGGAGGTTGCTATGATGAAAAAAACAAAAGCAGTGTTTATGGCATCAGTAATGGCTGTTATGTTTTTAAGCGGGTGCCAGAGCAAAAGCGTATCAAATGGCCGCGTAAACATTTATTATGCGGCAATAGAAAGCGGAGATTATTACGAAGGATGGGCAGATCAGCTCAAGGAGCAGGCACAAAAACAGGGGGCTGATTTTGAAGTAGGATACGCGGAGAAATCTATAGAGACACAGGCTGCGCAGATCAAGTCTGCCGCCGAGGACAGCAGTGTAATTTTATGCGGGCCGGTTTCTGCGGATATCGTCTCCGAGCTGAAAGCAGCTGCCAAAGATACGCCGATTGTATTTATCAATAACGCGCCGGACGACAGCCAGTTGGAAAAAGACAGGTATATCTATGTAGCATCTGATGAGTATATGGCGGGGCAGTATCAGGCAGAGTACATATTACAGCAGTATGCAGGCAGGGATGAAATCAATGTGGCAATATTAAAAGGCCCGAGAGATGCTTCCGGGGCCGTAGGCAGGACAAACGGGCTGAAAAAGACCTTGAAGGCTAGCGGAAAAAAAATTAATTATGTCTTTGAAGATTACGCAGGCTGGAGCTCGGACACTGCGAAGGAATTCATGGAAATGTTTTTGAAGACAGGCAGTCCCGTTGACTGCGTAGCAGCTAACAACGATGACATGGCGCTTGGCGCAGCGGAAGCTTTTGAAGAAGCGGGATACGATATGGATTCGGTATTGTTTTTGGGCGTGGATGCTTCCGAGGGCGGGTGCCAGGGAATCGTTGATGGCAGGATGGATTTTACAGTGTACCAGCCGATGTCCAGCCAGATAGCCGCTGCGGTTGAGGCAGCAGTGAAACTTTCAGGCGGGGAGTCTGTATCGGAAATCGATTGCGCGTCTGAAGACGGCAAATACATTCTGCTGCCTTTTGAAAAAGTAGATGCTGCCAATGTGTCACAGTATCAATAATAGTCTGCGTTATAATTAAAAGTAGTAGATGCCGCCAATGTGTCACAGTATCAATAACAGTCTGTGCCATATTTAAAAGTATTGGAAGGGGATAATACTGATGAAAAAAGGAAAAAGATTTATTTCTATAAAGACGAAGCTTTTGAGCATCATACTTCCTGTAGTCATTGTGATTATCGTAGTGCTCACCGGGCTGTCTTACAGTGTATCCAAAGATGTGATCGAGCAGAATGCGCACGAGCTGTTGGAAACGTCTGTAAAAGGGCAGGCTGCTAAGATCGAAGCGTGGCTGGATCGAAATCTGACATCTTTTCAGGTGGAAAAGCAGGCGCTTGAGCGGATGGAGTTTGATAAGGAGCAGATGCAGGCTTATTTGGATGCCTATTATAATTTTGACAGCAATTATCCGAATGGGATTTGTCTGGCAGATACACAGGGCAGGCTGCATCAGTCGTCGGGTGGAGAGGAGGAATCAGAGAAAGCTGCAGAGCCGGAGAGTGCGGCAGATCAATCCCAGGAATCAGGCATCACGCTGCAGGAATGGTTCCGGGATGGCCTTACAAGGGTGAACATGGGATTTACCGATGCCTACACGAATAAAAATGGCGATCAGGTCATCAGCGCCTGTGGTATGCTGCGCAGCAGCTCGAACGACGTATTCGTGCTTTCGGCGGAGCTGTCTTTGGATGTTGTCAGTATTTACGTAAACAGCTTTGTAGAGATGGAGGGTGCTGAGTCATTTTTAGTAAACCGCAAGGATGATACGATTCTGGCATGTCGGGACACAAGCATAATTTCTAAAAAGATTAATGAACTGGATGATGAGTTCATGCAGGAAATATCAAAAAGAATTACATCCGATGAGACGGATATGGCGGAAATCTGCGGAAATATTTCGGTGTTTGAAGAAGTAGAAGGAACAGATTGGCTGCTCGTATCCTATATTCCGTCCAAGATGGTTTATCAGGACTTAGACCGTGTCCGCAATATCATGGTTCTATTTAGTCTGGTATCGGTGCTGATCCTGACCGTATTAATGGAACGAATAGTACATATTTTTATTAGGCCGGTAAAAAAATTGACAGAAGTCATAAAGCGTATGACGAATGGAGATTTTACCGTCCGCAGCTATACGAAGAGCAATGATGAAATCGGGGCTATGGGGAAGTGTGTGGAGAAGTTTATTGAGGCAATGCGCAGTATGATTTCTTCGATCAACGGTGTTTCTGACACACTGCGCGGTCAGGCGGACAGCAGCCGGGATGTATCCGGGCAGATGTTTTCGGCATCTAAAATACAAAATGAGTCGATGAAGGAACTGAATAAAACCATCGAGTGCCTGTCCATATCCGTCGGTGGAATTGCGGAAAGCGCAACGACGCTGGCAGGGGTAGTTGCGGAAACAAAAGAAGACGGCGACGGCGTAAACAGTAAAATGCTCGAAACGGTCGACGTATCCCAAAAAGGTATGCAGGCGATGCAGGAAGTAAGCGAAGCCATGCAGAATATCCATCAGTCTGTGGAAAAATTACAGTCTGCGATCGATGAAGTTGACAAAGCGTCGGAAGAGATCACAAATATCACAAAGGTCATTGGAAATATCGCGGAAGAAACAAACCTGCTGTCACTGAATGCCTCCATTGAAGCAGCCCGTGCGGGAGATGCAGGAAGAGGATTCGCTGTGGTGGCATCAGAAATCGGCAAGCTGGCACAGACAAGCGTTGGCTCTGTGCAGAATATTGACAAGCTGGTTATGGAAATTAAGTCGTCGATCGGGGATGTTGTCATTCAGGCAGATGATAGTGTGAAAAATATTAACAGCAGCAGCGTGCTGATTCAAAATGCTGCGAAGACATTTGACATGATTTTTGAGAATATTGCGGCAGTAAATGGGCTGGTGCATGACATGATACAGAAGGTGATTCATGTAGAAAGTGTGGCAGTGGATGTCGCAGCTATATCTGAGGAGCAGGCGGCAAGCTCGCAGCAGATTCTGGATTCTTCTGATATTTTGGTGAAGCAGGCAAACAGTCTGATCGCAAACAGTGAAACTGTGGCAAAGGAATCCGAAGACCTGACAGCTTCAGCAGAAGAGCTTGCCGTACAGATGGGTAGCTTTAAAATTCAAGGGAACGGGGTGCCGACAGTCCAGGAAGTAAGAACGAGATCTTAGGAGCATGAACTGTCTGTGCAAATATAAAAAGTAATGTTTTGCAGTAAAGTAAAAATTGACATCAAGGATATGCAGGAAGCAAATCAAAATGCATAAAAGTAATATTTTGCAGTGAGGTAAGTATTGACATCAGGGATATGCAGGAAGTAGATCCTATACATAAAAAGCAATATTTTTTAGGAGGTAAGTATGATGGAAAGCATACACTTTTTAGACAGGGATGGGACGTTTTTGATTGAAAAGCCGGAAAATTACAGTTATCTTTATTTCCCGGCTGCGGGGGAGCATGGAATCAAAAGCTCCCTGACACCGAATCTGGGCGGCGACATCAAAATCAACCAGAACGCCTTTTTAATGGAGCCGGTCAGTGTAGAAAATCTGCACAATAACCGGTCAGGAAGAAATTTCTGGTGCAGGGTCGAGGATTTAGGTGAATGGTCAGTAACCGGAGCATCCGCCGAGGAAGAAAACAAGAAATTTACAGCCAGTCAGGATTCAAGCACACTGACAGCGGGATTTATGTGGCAGACAGTTGAAAGACAGTCAGAAAAATATCATCTGCAGGCTAAGGTGACTTCTTTTGTGCCAATAGAAAATCAGGTGGAGATTATGCATGTGGAAATCTGCAACCAAAATGACTGTCCGCAGAAAATTACGCCGATTGCCGCAGTTCCGATCTTTGGAAGGAGTGCGGACAATATCAGGGACCACAGGCATGTGACTTCTCTGCTGCACAGGATCAAAACAACAGAATATGGGGTGCATGTAAAGCCGGTATTGTCTTTTGACGAACGCGGGCATCGAAAAAATAACCTGACCTATTTTGTATGCGGCATTACCGGAAATGGAGAAAAGCCAAAAGATTTTTACCCGTCCGTAGAAGATTATATCGGTGAAGGCGGCAGCTATACGCGTCCGTGGAAAGTGATAAAAAATGAAGATGGACTGCCGGCAGGAAGCTGTATAGAGGGAAAAGAAGCCATGGGCGGCATTCGTTTTCCAGAGACTGTGCTTGCTCCGAACGAGAAGGTGTCCTACACGATTGTAATGGGAATTACGGAGCAGGAAGAAGATGTAGAAGGCATGATTTCCGCATATAATACTGCGGAAAAAGTGGAAGAAGCACGGCTGCGAATGGAAAGCTACTGGCAGGACAAGATCAATGTAAGATATGATACTGGAAACGTAAGCTTTGACAATTTTATGCGCTGGGTAAGCTTTCAGCCTGTTTTAAGAAGGATTTACGGATGCTCTTTCCTGCCGCACCATGACTATGGCAGAGGCGGCAGAGGCTGGCGTGATTTATGGCAGGACTGCCTTTCCCTTCTGATTATGGATCCAGGCGGTGTCCGCCAGATGATTCTGGATAATTATGGCGGCGTCAGGATGGATGGAACGAATGCCACGATCATTGGGGAGCATCAGGGAGAATTTGTCGCAGACAGGAATGGTATTGCGCGTGTGTGGATGGATCATGGAGTCTGGCCGTTTTTAACTACAAAGCTCTACATAGATCAGACAGGAGATATTGAGATCTTAAAAGAACAGGTTGCTTATTTTAAAGATGAACAGTCTAAGCGCGGTACAGGCCTGGATACAGAGTGGGAGCCGGCGTACGGCCTGCAGCAGAAATGCGGGGATGGCAGCGTATATGAAGGAAGCATTTTAGAGCATCTGCTGCTTCAGAATCTGTGCGCGTTTTATGAAGTCGGAGAGCATAACCATTATAGGCTCCGGGGCGCGGACTGGAATGATGCGATGGATATGGCGTCCGAGCGCGGGGAGAGTGTAGCATTTACCTGTGCTTACGCGGGAAATCTTTGGCAGATGGCGGAACTGCTTGATACTCTGGAAAGCGAGTTTGGCTGGAAGGAGATTGAGCTTTTGGAAGAAATCAGCGGGCTTCTGCAGGCGGACAGCAGCATTTACGATGATATTTCTGCAAAGCAGAAGCTGTTAGAAGATTATCTCCAGCTGATCCGGCACAATGTCAGCGGGAAAAAGATACGGGTTTCGGTACGCGAGCTGGCAGACAATCTGAAAAATAAGGCGGAGTGGCTCAGGCAGCATATTAACCAGACAGAGTGGCTGGAAGGAAACGACGGAGAGGGATGGTATAACAGCTACTATGATAACGATGGACAGCCTGTGGAAGGGTATTTTCCACAGGGCGTACGGATGATGCTGATCGGACAGGTATTTGCCATCATGGGCCGGACAGCCGGGGACGAGCAGATTGCAAAGATCTGTAAAAGCGCGGACCATTATCTGTATAAAAAAGAGGCCGGCGGCTACCGGCTGAACACAGACTTCCATGAACAGAAATTTAATATGGGCAGGATGTTTGGTTTCGCATATGGAGAAAAAGAAAACGGGGCAGTATTCTCTCATATGACGGTGATGTATGCTAACGCATTATACCAGAGGGGATTTGTCAAAGAAGGGCATAAAGCGCTGCAGGCGCTTGCGGATGCAGCCATGAATTTTGAGGTCAGCAGAATCTATCCGGGTATACCAGAATATTTTAATGCAGACGGAAGAGGCATGTACAATTATCTCACCGGGGCTGCGAGTTGGTATATGCTTACGGCTGTCACAGAGATGTTTGGCGTACATGGGGACATTGGAGACATGGTGATTCAACCGAAGATGGTAACAGACCAGTTTGATTCTGAAGGTAATGCAAAGCTCCAGCTTCAGTTCGCAGGGAAGAATTTCCAGATCAAGTTCCAGAATCCGCAGAAGCTGGATTACGGGGAATATGTAGTGAAAAAGGCATCCTGTGACGGACAAAAAGAGCTGGACATTCGCGGAAATTTGGCGGTATTTAGCAGGGAGGAGCTTATGTCTATGCCGGAATCATCACACGAGATTGTTGTCGAACTGGGATGATATCAGCCAGAAAATGGTCTGGTATGAAAATAAAATGAAAGGAGATGGAGTAATGAAGAGTTACAAAAAAAGTATTGCAGCGGCGTTAGCGCTGCTGGTAGCTGTGACGGCATCAGGAACGCCTGCAGCTGCGGCTCCAAAAAAGGATATGGCACAGGTAAAAAGTGTCAAAATCCAAAAACCGGGTACAGCTATCCTTGTTTTAAAGAAGGATGCATCCTATCAGGTCAAAACAAAAGTGAAAGGCACAGGAAGCATCAGTAAGAAGGTAGTCTATAAGAGTTCAGACCCGAAAGTGGTCAAGGTAAGCTCTGGGGGAAAGATTACGGCAAAAAAAGAAGGCACAGCGAAGATCACAGCTGCGAGCGAGGCAGAGCCTTCTAAAACCGCAGTCCTGACTGTAAAGGTAGGGACGCCGGTTGAAGAGGTAAAGCTTGACAGCACACTGTTAGATGGTGAAAAGGGTACATCTGTAAAATTAAAAGCGTCTGTGCTGCCAAAGAACGCAACCGAACCAAAGGTAGCTTTTACAAGCAGTGATGCTTCTGTAGCGAAAGTTTCATCAAAAGGCCGGGTAAGTTTTCTGAATGCCGGAACAGCGGTGATTACGGCGCAGGCGCAGGATGGCAGCGGAAAGAAGGCGGAATGCATGGTGGCAGTTACAGAAAAGAATGCTCCTGCGGCATCATTAGATTATACGGGCTATACATTAAAATGGGAAGAACAGTTCAATGGAGATTCCTTAAACAGAGATGACTGGAACGTAGAGCTGCATGAGCCGGGATGGGTAAACAGCGAACTGCAGGAGTATGTGGATTCCAGCAAAAACATTTATATTGAAGACGGCTGTCTTGTGCTGAAGCCTGTGAAAACTGTAGATGCGGACGGAAAGGTATCCTATACATCCGGCAGGGTAAATACACAGAACAAGCATAATTTCAAGTACGGGCTGTTTGAAGCAAAGGTAAAAGTGCCGCAGGGACAGGGCTTCCTGCCTGCGTTCTGGATGATGCCTGCGGATGAAAATCTGTATGGGCAGTGGCCGAGATGCGGAGAGCTTGACATTATGGAAGTAATGGGACAAAAGACAGATACCTCCTATGGCACCATTCATTACGGGAATCCGCACAGCGAAAGCCAGGGAACCTGCACATTAAAGCAGGGAAGCTTTTCCGAGGAATATCATATTTTCAGCGCAGAATGGGAGCCGGGAAGAATCAGCTGGTATGTAGACGGCAGGCTGATTCATACAGAAAATGACTGGTATTCTGCAGCCGAAGGACAGGGCGAGATTACTTACCCTGCACCATTTGACCAGCCGTTTTATATTATTTTGAATTTGGCTGTCGGCGGCAGCTGGGTAGGAAATCCTGATGAGACGACAGACATCGAAAACGCTTCCTACAAGATTGATTATGTAAAGGTGTACCAGAAAGACAGCTATGACGAGAATGTAGAAAAACCTGTGAAAAATGTGGTTCTGCGGGACCCTGACGCGGACGGCAATTATATCAATAACGGAAGTTTTAAAGATGCCGGGGAGCTGACAGATGATAAGGACTGGACATTCCTGACGACTCTTGGCGGAGAGGCAGACGCACAGATTAAGAATAACGAGATTGTTATTACAACAAGAGCTGAGGGAACGGCAGACTACAGTGTACAGCTCGTGCAGCCGGATCTTCCGATGAAAAAGGGAGGTATTTACAAAGTCAGCTTTGACGCTTACGCAGATGCCGAAAGAACGATGAAAGTGGGCTTATCGGCACCAGATCGCTCATACAAGCGTTATCTGGAAGATACAAGCGTAAATCTGACAACGGAAAAACAGACGTTTACGTATGAATTTACGATGACGGATAAGGATGATGCGAATGGACGTCTGGAATTTAATCTGGGTAATGCCGGCTCGACGGCAGGCATCCACATCAGCAGCGTGTCTCTGGTAAAGACAGGAGAAAAAGATCTGGACAATGGTGCAAAGACTGTTCTTGCGGATGGAAACTATGTCTGCAACGGAAGCTTTCAGGAAGGAACAGGCCGCCTGGGATTCTGGGATGTTCAAAAGACGGATGGCGCAGAGGTATCTGTAACTAATACGGATAATATCAGAAGGCTTAAAATTGTAGCTCCAGAAGGGACATCGGCACAGAATCCGGTCGTCGTTTCTCAAAAAGACCTGGCATTATCAGGCGGCGGAAAGTATGCGCTGAGCTTTTCCGCGGAAGGCGAACCTGGAAAGAGCATCAAAGCGGCAGCAGCCGGAAAGGTCTTTGAAGCATCGTTAGATGGAACAGAAAAGAGTTACAGCTTCAAATTTGAAACCGAAGCAGGCCTGACTGATAAAGATTTTGTATGCAGGATAGAGCAGCCAGGTACCTTTTATCTGGACGATGTACGCATCGTGGAAGATACGCTGATAAAAAATGGAAGCTTCCAAGCGGGATTTGCAGGTTATGAGCCTTTTGTTGACGGCTCTGCAAATGCGGAATATGTCGTGGACACTCTGACAGAAGATCATGCCGCAGACTTTTCCATCAGCAATACGGGCGACGCGGCATGGAAGATTCAGTTAAAGCAGAATCAGATTGAGCTGGAAAAGGGACAGTGGTACCGGCTTTCTATGGATGCTAAGTCAGATACAGCCAGAAAAATTATGTTTGCAATTCAGAGGGATGGAAACAAACATAACGATGACTGGACGCCTTATACCGAGGAAAAAATCGTAGAGCTTGGCAGTGAGTACAAGACGTATGAGATCGTATTCCAGATGACAGAGGAGACAGACCTGGAGTCAGTCCTGAGCATTTCTATGGGGGCTGTCGGTGGAACGCAGATGACAGAAAAGCATAGGGTATGCATTGACAATATTAGTCTGGAAAAGACTGAAGCAAAATAAAGCTTTTGCCCTTAGAGGGTAGCAAAAGTGGGAATGGGGCTGTCGTGCTAAGAAAAATATATCAAAATATAGCAGTTTAATATGTTTATATCTACTATATCTTGTATGTATTTTGAATAGTGCGACAGCTGCAATCAGTCACCATGAAGTCCGGTAAAAATGGTCTCTGTATTTTTTAGGCGTTAAGCCGACGGTATTTTTGAATACCTGAATAAAATGGCTCTGGGATGAAAAGGACAGGTAATTGGCGATGTCAATAATGCTGCTGTCAGAATACCGCAGCAGATTCTGTGCCTTTTCGATTTTCTTTTTAATGATATATTCACTGACGGGGACTCCGAGCTCTTTTTTAAAAAGCCTGGATAAATAGCTGGGAGAAAGACATACATGTTCTGCAAGCTCTTCAATCGTAATCCGGCTGTTGATATGGCTGTAAATATAGTCTATGCAGAGGGTGATGGATTTAGATATGACAGAGCTTTTTTTCAAAAACAGCATTTTTTCCGTATAATCGATCGCCATAGATTTATGAAGCTTGCTGATTGCATCGATGGAATTGCAGTTATCCATTTTTAATATGTAAAAGTCGCTGAGCTGGTATGCCTGTTCCAGTTCCATGCCTGCCTCTACGCAGAATCTGGTTATCATTGCAACCGTGACAACAAAATGATACCTGATATTTGTTAAAGGATTTGTAGAAAGTATGCCTGCCCCGTCTGGATTAATAAAAGCCTTTTTCGTGCAGTTTTTCTGCACAGCCTCCATATCGCCGGAGCTGACAGAACGGTAAAATGAATATTCTTCTTCTAATGGGCGGTGTACAATGGATTCTTCGCCTATTTTCAGTTCCTGCCGATACCATTCGTTCCGTAAACTCATAATCTGGTTCCTTTCCTTATTCATGACAATAGAAAGTTCGCACAGCGTGCTTTCTATTGTTTGTTTTGACGTTTTGTTCAGCCTGTTTTTGTCTGGAATGTGTTTGAAGCTTTAGACTGTGAATCATAATTATAACATGATTTTGACATTTTTGTAAATAGAATGATATAAGGGAATGGCATGAAAACTTATAATAAAAGGAACAGTTTAGATAGGGTGTTTTATTTATGGGTGTCCGGAAAATTAAGATGAATGAGTACCCATACGCCGGGCAGTTTTCCTCTTCCTGCATCCGGCTCCCCATAACACACCCTTTTATAAATGTTATTAATAAAGAGGAAGAAAGATATAAAGGAGAGCAAGTATGAATTTTGGATATTTTGATGATGAAAAACGGGAATATGTAATAACCAGGCCGGACACCCCCGCGCCGTGGGCAAATTACCTTGGCTCGCCTGAGTATGGCGCAGTCATATCTAATAATGCCGGCGGATACAGCTTTGCCAAATCCGGTGCAAATGGCAGAATCTTACGCTATATCTTCAACCAGTTCGATCAGCCCGGACGCTACATATATATTCGCGACAATGACAGCACGGATTACTGGTCGGCATCCTGGCAGCCGGTCGGCAAAGACCTTGCCGATTACAAGAGTGAATGCCGGCATGGAATGGCGTATACCAAAATAGCGGCAGATTACAGTGGGATTCATACCGAAGCATTATATTATGTCCCGCTGGATAAGTCTTATGAAGTCTGGAACCTAAGCGTGTCCAATCAGTCCGAGACAGTAAGAAATCTAAGTATCACAGGATATGCAGAATTCACAAATGTCAGTAATTATGAGCAGGATCAGGTAAATCTACAATATTCACAGTTTATTACCAGAACAAAGTTTAGCGGAAACAGAATCTGCCAGCTGATTCACGGCAATCTGGACGGCCTTGCAAAAGGAGAGGATGTAGATGACAAGATTGTGATACAGCGTTTCTTTGGAATGGCCGGGGCCGAAATTAAATCATACTGCGGGGACAGGGAAAAATTTCTCGGCAGGTATCATGGATACGGGAACCCTCAGGGAGTGATAAATGGAGAGCTGGCCGGGACGCTTAATTATAATGAGAACGGATGCGGCGCGCTTACTGCGGTGCTTACGCTGGCACCGGGAGAGACGAAAACGATCGCTTTTATCCTTGGGATGAAAGATGATGCAGAGGCGGAAAGCATCCTGGCATGTTATCAGGACCCACAGAAAACCTGCGCGGAGGATATGGAAAAACTGGCTGATTACTGGCATGGAAAACTGTCGCGGTTTCAGGTTAAGACGCCGAGCAAGGAATTCAACACGATGGTCAATACATGGAATGCTTACAACTGCTTTATGACATTTATCTGGTCACGTGCAGCTTCTTTTATATACTGCGGGCTGCGGAATGGCTACGGGTACCGTGATACAGTGCAGGATATACAGGGCATTATTCATCTGGCACCGGAAATGGCAGTAGAAAAAATCCGGTTTATGCTTTCGGCACAGGTAGATCACGGCGGCGGGCTTCCGCTTGTCAAATTTACCCATAATCCGGGACATGAAGATACGCCGGACGACGCTTCTTATGTAAAGGAAACAGGACATCCGGCATACCGTGCCGACGATGCACTGTGGCTGTTCCCGACGATCTATAAATATATTTCAGAGTCAGGCGACCTCTCTTTTATGGATGAAGTCATTCCTTTTGCCAATAAGGATGAAGGCACGGTATACGAACATTTAAAACGGGCGGTTAATTTTTCTATGGAGCATTTGGGAAGGCACGGGATGCCGGCCGGGCTGTACGCAGACTGGAACGACTGCCTGCGGCTTGGAAGCGAGGGAGAATCTTCGTTTGTGGCGTTCCAGTTCTATCTGGCTATGTCGATTTTAAAGGAGTTTGCGGAATATAAAAAGGATGAGGATTATATCAGGTATTTAGATGAAGAGAAAAAAAAGCTTCGGATGGCAATACAGGATTTGTGCTGGGATGAGGACAGGTTTATCCGGGGATTTACAGAAAAAGGAGAAGTGATCGGGAAGCGTACAGATCCGGAAGCAAATATATGGCTGAATCCGCAGAGCTGGGCTGTGATCAGCGGATTTGCATCGGACAGCCAGGCGGAGGCGGCTATGAATGCGGTATATGAGAGGCTGAATACGGAGTACGGGGCAGTTTTGATGGACCCTCCTTATCATGCACATGCCTTTGACGGGGCACTCGCTGTGATCTACAACGCAGGCGTCAAAGAAAACGCTGGGATTTTTTCACAGTCTCAGGGATGGCTGATTCTTGCGGAAGCCTTGCGCGGAAATGGAGACCGGGCATTCCAGTATTTTATGGAAAATGCGCCTGCGGCACAAAACGACCGGGCAGAAATCCGAAAGCTGGAGCCGTACTGCTATGGACAGTTTACCGAAGGCAAAGCCAGTCCGCATTTTGGGCGTTCTCATGTACACTGGCTGACAGGCACGGCTTCTACGGTCATGGTAGGATGTGTGGAAGGCATTCTGGGTATGCGTCCTGATTTTTACGGCCTTAAAATAGAGCCGGCGATTCCAAAAGACTGGGATGGTTTTGAAATTGATAAAGAGTTTCGGGGAAAGCATCTGCACATTGTGGTAAACAACCATGGGCATGTACCAGGCGGGTGCAAAAAAGTCACTATTGACGGGCAGGAAATCGAAGGAAATTATATTTCTGCACAATTATTAAAGGATCAGACTGAGATTATTGTAGATATTTCATAAATTCATATTATGTCATGATTTTGATGTTTTTTACATGTTAATGGTATATCGGAGGATATAAATTTTTTATAATGTATCTAACAAAAGCAATAAAGCTATATAAAATATTTATAAAATCAAAGGAGGATAAGTTTTATGAAAAGGAAATTGGTATGCATGATGCTGGCGGCAGCCGTAACAGCTGGTTCTCTGGCCGGATGTGGCAGTCAGAGCGGGGAGTCAAGCAGAGGAGACCAGCAGGGTTCTGACAGCGGCCAGGATGCAGGAGACAGCCAGGGTGTCGATGCTTCCGGAGGCTTTGAAGGCGACGGCAAGGTGATTAACATCTATAGCTGGAATGATGAGTTCCGTGAGCGTATAGAGGCTGTTTATCCGGAAGTAAAGGAAACATCTGCTGACAAGACGGTTACTACATTAAATGATGGGACAGAAATCCACTGGATTGTAAATCCGAATCAGGACGGAGTGTATCAGCAGAAGCTGGATGAAGCGCTGATGAATCAGGCAGACGCGGCGGATGATGACAAGATCGATATTTTCCTGGCGGAGACAGATTATGTATTCAAGTATACAGACGCAGATGTGGATGTGGCAATGCCGCTGGAAGATTTAGGCATTAACCCGGAAACCGATTTGTCAGACCAGTATGATTTTACAAAAGTGATCGCTTCGGATGTAAACGGCGTGCAGAGAGCTTCTACATGGCAGTGCTGCCCGGGACTTTTGGTATATCGGCGTGATATTGCCAAGGAAGTGTTCGGCACGGACGACCCGACAGAGGTCGGTGAAAAAGTCAAAGACTGGGATACGATGAAGGAAACCGCGGCGGAGCTTAAGAAAGCCGGATACTATACATTTTCTTCCTATGCGGATACGTTCCGTCTGTATGGAAACAGCATTTCTGAGCCATGGGTCAGCGCAGGATCTACGGTATTAAAGGTTGACCAGAAGATTATGGACTGGGTCAGGGATTCCAAGGAATGGCTGGATGCGGGATATCTGGATAAGAGTGTAAAGGGACAGTTTAACGATGACTGGAACAAGACAATGGGCTCTACATCGAAAGTGTTCTCTTTCCTGTTCCCGGCATGGGGAATTGACTTTACGCTGAAAAAGAACTGGGACGGTGATAACGGCGTATGGGCTGTTACAAAAGCTCCGCAGGATTACAACTGGGGCGGTTCCTATATCATTGCATGTCAGGGTACGGATAATCCAAAATATGTGAAAGATATTATGCTTTCTTTAACCGCTGATAAAGATAATTTGTTAGAGATTTCCCAGGAATTCTTAGATTATACAAATACAAAAAGCGGTATGCAGGAAGCTGCCAAGGACAGCAAGACCTATGCTTCCGAATTCCTTGGCGGACAGAATACATTTGAATATTTCGCCCCTGCGGCTGAGGGTGTTAAGATCGCGCCGCTTTCTGCTTATGACCAGGGAAGTGTTGAATTAATCCAGAGTGCGTTTAGTGATTATTTCCAGGGCAAAGTTGATTTTGAAAAAGCAAAGCAGAATTTTGAAACAGCAATCAGGGAGCGTTACGCAGACCTTACGGAGATTCAGTGGCCGGAATAATACTAAGAGGCTGCCGCGCGATGGCTTTTTGCTCAGCGCGGCGGCACACAAAAGAATAGAAGCAGAATAGAAAAAGAAAGGAATGACCCTTATGAAAAAGAAAGGCGGAAGTATTGATTATTCGAAATGGGGATACATATTTATTCTTCCTTTTTTCGTTAGTTTTTTCATTTTTTCCTTAATACCTCTGGCAGATACGATCCGGTACAGCTTTTTTGAATATTATCGTTCGGGATTAAAAGAAATCGGGCCGAATTTCATTGGTATGGCAAATTATATAGAGCTGCTGAAATCAGATATGCTCAAATACGCCGGCAATACGTTTATTTTGTGGATGATCGGATTTATCCCTCAGATCGTCGTAGCGCTTCTGCTTGCGTCATGGTTTGTAGATGCACGTCTGAAAATCCGCTGTACCCAGTTTTTTAAGGTGGTCATTTATCTGCCGAACTTGATTATGGCATCTGCATTCGCAATGCTGTTTTTTACGATGTTTTCAACCGGCGTGCCTATCAATTCGATTCTGACGTCGGTCGGATTAATCAAAGAACCGATTGATTTTTTAGGCTCCGTATTTGGAACAAGGGCTCTTGTAGGGCTGATGAACTTTTTGATGTGGTTCGGAAATACGACGATTATGCTGATGGCTGCGATTATGGGTATCAGCCCGGATATTTTTGAAGCTGCAGAGCTGGACGGCTGCAACAGCATGAAAAGGTTCTTTTATATTACGCTCCCTCTGATTCGTCCGATTCTGGCTTATACTTTAATTACATCCATTATCGGCGGACTCCAGATGTTCGATGTTCCACAGATTCTGACAAACGGGCAGGGTACGCCGGACCGTACATCTATGACGCTTATCATGTTCTTAAACAGCCATTTGAAGAGCAAGAACTATGGCATGGCAGGCGCATTGTCAGTCTATCTGTTTATCGTAGCGGGCATACTGTGCTTTATTACCTATAAGATCACAAATGACGACGACCCGGATGGTTCGAAGGCAGCTGCAAAAAAAGCAAAAAAGGCAGGAAGGAGATAACTTATGAAATCAAATACATCAGGCCGAGGCCGGAGTATTCTGGCACATACGGTACTTATTATTCTGTCATTTATGTGTCTGTTTTTCTTTTATATCCTGTTTATTAATGCGACACGTTCACATGCAGATTTACAGAAAGGGTTTTCGGCCCTGCCGGGCTCATACCTGTTAAAAAATTTGAACAGTGTGGCAAATGACGGTTCTTTCCCAATGTTTCGGGGAATTATAAACAGCCTGATTGTTTCCGGCTGTTCCGCGGCAATCTGTACTTATTTTTCGGCACTGACAGCTTATGGATTGTACGTATATGATTTTAAGCTTAAAAAAGTGGCATTTACATTTATTATGGCGATTCTTGTCATGCCGACACAGGTTACTGCTATGGGATTTCTGCGCTTGATTACGAATATGGGAATGTATGATTCGCTGCTTCCGCTGATTATTCCGTCGATTGCTTCACCGTCTGTATTTTACTTTATGTACAGCTATCTGCAGTCTTCCCTTCCGCTGTCTCTTGTTGAAGCGGCTAGAATCGATGGCTCTGGGGAATTTTGGACATTTAACAAAATCGTGCTTCCGATTATGAAGCCGGCGATTGCAGTACAGGCGATCTTTTCCTTTGTAGGTTCCTGGAATAATTACTTCGTTCCGGCACTGGTAATACAGTCGAAGAATAAGATGACGGTGCCGATTCTGATTGCAACGCTTCGAGGCGCGGATTATATGAATTTTGATATGGGCAAGATTTATATGATGATTACGATCGCGATTGTGCCGATCATCTTTGTATATCTGCTCTTATCTAAGTATATTATCGCAGGTGTAACGCTTGGCGGTGTTAAGGAGTAAACTTTGCAGGAGCGATGCATGGCAGTGTTTTGGAATAATCATCGCAGAGTGAGATTTTAGACAAAAAGACTTACATAGCTGTTATATTGCGAATAAACGTATGTGACGGCTGTGGAAGTCTTTTTGCTATCAAATAACAGGAAATCAGGAAAGGAATAGTTATGGGGAATTTAAACTGGAATCATAGCGGTACATTGATGCAGAAACCGTCAAAACGGGAGCTTGCACATGGATTTTTAGCGCGGCGCGCGGCGGCGGAAGGAATTGTTTTACTAAAGAATGAGGGGCTGCTTCCATTTGAGGAATCCACTACTGTTGCGCTGTTTGGAAGCGGTGCGGGCCATACGGTCAAGGGCGGCATTGGCTCCGGTGATGTCAACAATCGTGAAAATATCTCCATTTATCGGGGATTTACAGAGGCCGGAAGGTCGGTAGCTGACATAGACTGGCTGGAAGATTATCAAAAACGCTATGAAGCGGCAAGGAACGCATGGAAGGAAAAGGTGCTTCAGGCTGCGAAGCTGGTAGACAATCCGTTTGATGCCTATGCCGATAATCCGTTTGTGCTTCCGCAGGGAAGAAGGATTGAAGCCGCAGATCTGGAAGGGGCGTCAGCTGCCGTTTATGTCATCAGTCGTATTTCCGGTGAGGGCAGAGACAGGCGCAGGGAAGAAGGAGATTATTATTTAAGCAGCAGCGAACGGGAGGATCTATTATACCTGAACCGGGAGCGTATGCCGATTGTGCTGATCTTAAATGTCGGCGCTCCAGTAGAATTAACCGACATCTTAAAGGAAGCAGAATATATCAGGGCAGTTTTAAATATTTCCCTGCCTGGGCAGGAGGGCGGACATGCAGTGGCAGATGTTCTGTTTGGCAGGGCGGTGCCGGAAGGCAGGCTGACTACTACATGGGCGAGAGCTTATGAGGATTATCCGTCTGCCGAAGACTACAGTTATTTAAACGGAGACCTTACGACGGAGGAATACCGGGAAGGCATATATGTCGGATACCGGTATTTTGACAGCTTTGGCATCAGGCCGCTGTTTCCGTTTGGGTTCGGACTTTCTTATACAGACTTTTCTATGAAGTTTGAAGGCGTTCAGATCGTAGAAGCTGGTATAAAAGTAACGGTATCGGTAAAAAATACCGGAGAGCATTATTCTGGCAGGGAAGTGGTGCAGGTATACGTGACACCGCCGCAGACGGGTACTGCAATGGAATACCACAGGCTGGCAGGTTTTGCGAAAACGGATGTAATACCGCCGGGCGGCATGCAGCAGATTACAGTTTTTGTCAGGCAAAAGCAGCTTGCCAGCTTTTCAGAGCAGATGAGTGCATGGGTCGTTGAAGCAGGAAAATATGGCGTATGGATTGGAAAGCATTCTGCCTGCCTGCAGCTTGCGGCAGTGCTGGAGGTTCCGCAGCTTGCGGTATTGGAACGGACAGAAAAGATATGCCCGGAGGCGTCATTTAAAGAATTCGGCGTGTCACAGACTGCGGTCAGCAAGGCTGAAAAATGGCTTGATCAGGCAGAAAAGCAGGGGATAACAGTTATTCGTTTTGCACCGCAGGAAGAGAAGCGGAAAACGTACCATGCTCCGGCTGCTGGAAAGCAGCCTGTAGAGGAGCTGATACCACTCTTGTACGGCAATATTACGCAGGGTGCGAGTACGCTTGGCTCTGCCGGCATCCGCGTTCCCGGTTCTGCCGGAGAGACGACGGAAGCATTAGAAGAAATGTATGGGATACGTTCCCTGATTATGGCAGACGGCCCGGCCGGCCTCCGTCTGCGTCAGAGCTACGAGGTGGATATGAGGACAGATATCGTATACGGCGTTGGCGTTCTTGGTTCACTGGAAAACGGGTTCTTAGAAGATGTTCAGCTGCACGAAGATGCAGACACTTATTATCAGTACTGTACTGCGTTTCCTGTCGGGACAGCATTGGCGCAGACGTGGGATCTGGAACTGGTGCGTGAGTTTGGCAGTGCGATTGCTGTTGAGATGGAGGAGTTCCATGTGGACCTGTGGCTGGCGCCTGGCATGAATATCCAAAGGAATCCGCTGTGCGGACGTAATTTTGAATATTATTCGGAAGATCCGCTTTTGTCAGGCATGATTGCAGCAGCTGTAACTGTCGGTGTGCAGAGCCATAAGACATGCGGCGTGACTATCAAGCATTTTGCCTGCAATAATCAGGAGGATAACCGGATGGGAGTAAATGTATGTATTTCTGAGCGGGCTCTTCGAGAAATATATTTCCGCGGATTTGAGATCGTGGTAAAGGAGAGTGCGCCGGCAGCGATCATGTCTTCTTATAACTGCATAAACGGAACCCATGCAGCAAACAGCCGTCAGCTGTGCCAGACGGTTGCGCGTCAGGAGTGGGGATTTGAAGGGGTGATTATGTCTGACTGGAATACAACAGTTCCTGAGGACGGAAGCGTGCCGTGGCAGTGCGCAGCTGCTGGGAATGACATTATTATGCCGGGAAATTTGAATGACGACGAGAGTATCCGCCGTGCATATGCGCAAGGGCAGCTTTCAGAAACAGTAGTCCGGGAATGTGCAGGACGGATTCTTGCAATGATTGAAAGATTAAGTAAGTAAAAATATATTAGAAATATGATTAAATGATTTAGTTTTTAAATTCTGGTGATATTGGGGCTGTCTTGTTAAGGAGTTTCTATACAATATGTAGTATGTTTTTGTATAAATACTACTTTGTATATACTATACTTAATGTGACAGCTCCGATTATTTTTAGAGATAAATCCAGATCAGCAGACTCGACGCTCCATCCATACAAGAATTAGAGTTTGCCATTTTCATATTTTTTAAATATTCGAAAAAGAACAAATGAAGCAATGTACATAATTCCCGAACAGCCAATCGTGAAGAAAAAACCGCAGGCTGCAGCCAGATTGATGTCAAAAGCAGATGCCAGATAAAAAATGCCAAGTGGAAAAACTGCGATTATAACTGTGGCAGGAATGTTGGTAAAAGATCGGAAGAGCGTCGTGTAGGGAAAGAGTGTGTGAATATGTGTAG
>CANDMV010000008.1 GCA_947385875.1 uncultured Eubacterium sp.
TATCCGGGGCCGGAGGCTGTCCGGGAATTTTCCGAACGTCTGAAAGATTACAAGACCAGCAAGGGGGCGATACAGCTTCCATACAGCAGGCCGGTTCCGGCGGAACTGGTCTTCGATGTTGCCAGATGGTGCTATAAGACGGGGAATCATCCGTAAGAGTCGGAAAGTATTGGAATGGTGCAGCGAATGGATCAGGATGTGCTATATTTTTTGACGGGAAGCCGGAAGCGCTGCTGTATGAGGCTTTTGAAGAAAAAGTTTTTTTCAGAAGTGGACAGCAAATTGCTTTTTCCAACAGACGGCAAATGCTGAATTGGGCTGCTGCTTTTCAGGCGGTGATATGAGTAAAAAGCGGAGCATTTGCGGGAAATGATCATATTTTAACTGAAAAAGAAAAACTGCTGCACAATCTGACAGATTTTACAGCAGTTTTTTGATTGCTTTAAGGGAATGGAGTTATTTTTCTGATACCAACTGCTTGAAATTTTCTATAATATGTGGCATTATGACAAAGAGGTTTTTTGCGTCAGCAAGAAACGCGATAGAATTGACATAATTTAGCAGCTGTTAAATGAGTATATCACAGGATGCATGACAAAGACTTACAAAATCAGGAGGGTGAATGATGGATTACAAAAATGCTGGGGTTGACATCGAGGCTGGTTACAAATCGGTAGAATTGATGAAAAAGCATGTGCAGGGTACTATGCGCCCGGAGGTGCT
The DNA here is from genome assembly GCA_947385875.1 of uncultured Eubacterium sp. Lineage (GTDB taxonomy): Bacteria > Bacillota > Clostridia > Lachnospirales > Lachnospiraceae > Eubacterium_J. The sequence continues at coordinate 724 of CANDMV010000008.1, forward strand.
GACAAATCTGGGCGGATTTTCCGGTGCTTTTTCAATGGAAGCATTTAAAAGTATGGAAAAGCCTACGCTTGTCTCAGGGACTGATGGAGTCGGTACGAAACTGAAGCTGGCATTTGTACTGAATCAGCACGATACAGTCGGCATAGACTGTGTAGCGATGTGTGTCAACGACATTGCATGTGCCGGAGGAGAGCCGCTGTTTTTCTTGGACTATATCGCGTGTGGCAAAAATTATCCTGAAAAAATCGCACAGATCGTAAGCGGTGTGGCAGAAGGGTGCAGGCAGTCAGGTGCAGCTTTAATCGGCGGTGAGACAGCTGAAATGCCAGGATTTTATCCGCAGGATGAATATGATCTGGCTGGATTTGCAGTAGGAATTGTTGATGAGAAAGACATTATTACCGGAAAAAATCTGAAAAAGGGTGATGTCCTGATCGGTCTGGCATCCTCAGGAGTGCATTCGAATGGTTTTTCATTAGTACGTAAAATATTTGATATGAACCAGAATACTCTAAATGCTTATCATGATGAGTTAGGAAAAACACTGGGTGAGGCACTGCTGATGCCGACGAAAATATATGTAAAGGCGTTAAGAAGCATCAAAGAAGCAGGGATTACGATAAAAGCATGCAGCCACATCACCGGCGGCGGGTTTTATGAAAATGTACCGCGTATGCTGCCGGAGGGGATCTGCGCAAAAATCCGAAAGGACAGTTATGAAGTGCCGGCGATCTTTGGCATGATCGCACAGTCAGGAAATGTAGAAGAAAAGGTCATGTATAATACATATAATATGGGCATCGGCATGGTGCTGGCGGTCGATGCGGCTTGGGCAGACAGAACGATGGAAGCGGTGAAGTCGGCAGGAGAGAAAGCTTTTTTCATCGGGGAGACAGATGAGGGAGAAAAAGAAGTGGTGCTGTCTTAAAAATTATCACCAGCTTCAAAAATGGTAGGAGAGTCGAAGACGAGCTTTTATATTCGCGAACGATATGATTTGCCAAAACTATTGTCTGTATATGTCTGAGAACGCTATTGAATTTGGAAAACGGGTATCAATGGGCGGATTTTGGTATAGTGAAGCAAAAGGCTGAACTGTACTAAAATAGAAAGGAAAAGGTATGATAAGACTTGCAGTTATGGTATCTGGAGGAGGAACCAATCTTCAGGCAGTGATAGATGCGATAGAACAAGGCACTGTCAAAAATGCAGAAATTGCAGTTGTCATCAGTAATAAGAAAGATGCATATGCTCTGCAGCGAGCAGAAGGACATGGCATAAAAAGCTGCTGTATAGCTCCAAAGGATTATGAGACGAGGGATGCTTTTGGCCATGCTCTGATCGATGTATTAGAGCATGAGAAGATAGACCTGGTAGTTCTGGCTGGTTATTTGGTAATTCTGCCAGAGATTATAATTAAAAGATACAAAAATAAAATGATTAATATTCATCCGTCGCTGATACCGTCTTTTTGCGGGGCAGGCTATTATGGGCTGAAGGTGCATGAGGCGGCGCTTGCAAGGGGGGTGAAGGTAACCGGCGCAACGGTGCATTTTGTGGATGAAGGAACAGATACCGGTCCGATTATTATTCAAAAAGCAGTAGAAGTCAGACAGGATGATACGCCGCTTAGTTTGCAGCGGCGCGTTATGGAAGAGGCCGAATGGAAGATTCTGCCGCAGGCGATTGACTGGATTGCAGGGGGCGAGGTGTCTGTTGTAGATGGAAGAGTGATAAAAAGACAGGCATGAGAATATATGCGCAATGGTTACCCTGTCTGCGCGTTTCATAATAAGATGATTTAGGAGTGAGGGGCGATTTTGCAAAGAAAACTTTTCGTATCGCCCCGAATCTATGAGCAGCCAAGGACGTGTATCGAAAGCATACAGATCTTGAATGCGGAAATATAAGAGAATATAGATGAAGGAGAAAGGATTATGAAAATATTAATCGTAGGCAGCGGCGGGCGTGAACATGCAATTGCAGTGAGTGCAGCAGGAAGCCCTAGAGTAGATAAGATTTACTGTGCGCCGGGAAATGCAGGAATCGGACAGGTGGCAGAGTGTGTCCCGATTACGGCTATGGAGTTTGATGCGCTGGCAGCGTTTGCAAAAGAGCACGAGGTTGATTTTACGATTATCGGGATGGATGATCCGCTGGCAGGCGGCATTGTAGATGTCTTTGAGGCGGAAGGATTAAAGGTATTCGGGCCGAGGAAGAATGCGGCTGTGCTGGAAGGCTCTAAGGCGTTTTCCAAAGACCTGATGAAAAAATACAAGATTCCGACAGCTGCGTATGAGACATTTGACGATCCGAATAAAGCGCTTACTTATCTGGAAACAGCTAAAATGCCGATCGTATTAAAAGCAGACGGGCTGGCGCTGGGCAAGGGAGTTCTGATCTGTAATACGCTTGAGGAAGCGAAAGCGGGCGTAAAGGAGATCATGGAAGATAAAAAATTCGGTGAGGCCGGCAGCCGGATGGTTGTGGAAGAATTTATGACTGGGCGAGAAGTGTCCGTATTGTCGTTTGTGGATGGAAAGACGATCAAGATCATGAGCTCTGCACAGGATCATAAGCGGGCACAGGATGGAGACCAGGGGCTGAATACGGGCGGCATGGGTACATTTTCGCCAAGCCCGTTTTATACGGATGAGATCGATGCATTCTGTAAAAAATATATTTATCAGCCTACGGTAGATGCTATGGCAGCTGAGGGCAGGCCGTATGTCGGAGTGATCTTTTTTGGATTGATGCTGACAGAGGATGGGCCGAAGGTGTTGGAATATAATGCCCGCTTTGGCGACCCGGAAGCGCAGGTCGTGCTGCCGCGTATGAAGAATGATATGATCGATGTGATGGAGGCATGTGTAGACGGCAGGTTGGATGAGATTGATCTGCAGTTTGAGGAGAATGCTGCTGTATGTGTCGTGCTTGCATCAGAAGGTTATCCGGTGTCTTATGAAAAAGGATTCCCGATCACAGGGTTAGACGCTTTTGACAGCAGAGACGATTATTACTGCTTTCATGCGGGGACGGCTTGTAAGGATGGGCAGATCGTCACGAACGGAGGCAGGGTGCTGGGTGTCACGGCTAAAGGCAGCGATTTAAAAGAAGCACGGAAAAAGGCATATGAAGCTGTAGAATGGGTAAAATTTGATAATAAATATATGCGTCATGATATAGGAAAGGCAATAGAAGACGTGGAGCCTTAAAGCAGACAGGCAGTTGGATGGAACGGATTAAGCAAGGAAAAGAAGTTATTTCTTACAAAAAAGAGGGCTGAGTCTGGTGTTCCATCCAGACAGAAATAAGAAGATTGGCAGTCTTAAAACAGGAAGACTGCCACAGTGAAGCAGGAGATACAGTGTCTTATACTCGCGAGCGATATGATTTGCCAAAGCTATTGCCCGTATATGCCCGCGAACGCTAATGAATTTGGAAAACTTTTTCGTTCGCGGGTATAAGAAAGAAATATGCCGAAATTCAATCGAGACTATATGTATAGTCCGCAAGATTGCCATAGTGGTCAGGATAGATATTGAGAGGAAGCTGTATATGAAATTGATTGCATCTGCGGATGAAAACTGGGGAATCGGCTGTAATCAGCAGCTGTTGGTACGAATACCGGATGATTTAAGATATTTTCGAGAACTTACGACGGGGAAAGTCGTTGTCATGGGAAGAAAGACGAGGGAAAGCCTTCCGGGAGGCATTTTATCTGACCGTGTCAATATCGTGCTCTCAAAGGATCGAAATTACCAGATTCAGGGTGCGGCTGTCGTGCATTCTATGGACGAGCTGAATCAGGAATGCAGACAGTATGTGTCCGATGATATATTTGTTATGGGCGGGGAAAGTATTTATCGTCAGCTGCTGGACTGCTGTGATACCGCATATATTACAAAAATAGATTTCGCTTATACGGCAGATGCGTATTTCCCGAATCTGGATGCACACCCAGAGTGGGAGCTGGTCGCAAGGAGTGAGGAGCAGACGTATTTTGATCTGATCTATCATTTCCAAAAATATAAGAAAAAGGGAGGAAACCATGGATATAACAGGTAGAAAATTATTTGTCAAAGCGCTGCGTGAAGAAGGCGTGGATACGATTTTCGGGTATCCGGGCGGAATGGTTACGGATATTTTCGATGAATTATACAAACAGGAGGATATCCAGGTCGTCCTGCCGAGACATGAGCAGGGGCTTATATTTGAGGCGGAAGGGTATGCTAAGGCAACTGGAAAAGTCGGTGTCTGTCTGGTGACCAGCGGGCCTGGCGCGACCAATCTGATTACCGGCCTTGCTGATGCGCATTATGACAGTATCCCTCTTGTATGCTTTACCGGACAGGTGCCGCTCGGTCTGATTGGAAATGATGCTTTTCAGGAGGTCGATATTGTAGGGATGACCCGCTCTGTGACGAAGTTCGGCGTAACGGTGCGTGACCGCAAGGACTTGGGCAGGATTTTAAAGATGGCGTTTCATATCGCGAGGACCGGAAAGCCGGGTCCGGTATTGATTGATATTCCAAAAGATATACAGGTACAGTCCGGTGACAGTGAATATCCAAAAGAGGTCAGCATCCGCGGATACAAACCAAATGAAAGTGTTCACATCGGACAGCTGAAAAAGGCATATCGTCTGCTGAAGTCTGCAAAACGTCCGTTGATTCTGGCTGGCGGGGGGATTAATATCGGACATGCGAATGATGAGTTATTAAAATTCGTAGAACGTACGCAGATTCCTCTTGTAACGACGGTGATGGGCAAAGGGGCAATCCCAACCAATCATCCTCTGTATCTGGGTAATTCTGGTATGCATGGAAAATATGCCTGCAATATCGCAGTCAGTGAATGTGACGTATTGTTTTCGATCGGTACACGTTTTAATGACAGGATTACCGGGGATTTGAATGAGTTTGCGCCGAATGCCAAGATTATCCATATTGATATTGATACCGCGGCGATTTCCAGAAATGTAGTCGTAGATGTGCCGATTGTGGCAGATGCAAAGCTTGCCCTTGAAAAATTATGCGAGTGGGCGGAAAAGCAGGATACGCAGAAGTGGCAGGATAGAATCAAGGGCTGGGATGCAGAGCATCCGCTGGAAATGCGCAGAGACAGGGGCATGACTCCGCAGATGATTATAGAGCATATTAATAAATCTTATAAAGAAGCGATTATTGTGACAGACGTAGGCCAGCATCAGATGTGGGCAGCCCAGTATCTGGAGATCGACAGTCGAAAGCAGCTGATTACATCCGGGGGATTAGGCTCTATGGGCTTCGGGCTTCCGGCGGCGATCGGGGCAAAGATCGGCAAGCCGTATCATCATGTCATCTGTATTACCGGTGACGGCGGATTTCAGATGAATATGCAGGAGATGGCGACAGCGATTGCGCAGAAGACGCCGATTACTATCTGTATATTTAACAATTTTTATCTGGGAATGGTACGCCAGATGCAGCAGTTATTTTACGGGAAACGCTATAGCGGTACCTGCCTTCGCAGACAGAAGGGATGTGACAATCTGTGCAAGGGGCCGGGTGAAGCCTGTCCGCCGTATCGGCCGGATTTTGTAAAATTTGCAGAGTGTTATGGTGCGCTTGGAATCCGGGTCACAGAAGAATCACAGATTCAGGAGGCGCTGGATACTGCCAGACGCAACGAGGATACGCCGACTTTGATTGAATTTATGATTGCTGCGGACGAGATCGTACTGCCGATGGTAAAGGGCGGAAATCCTATGAAAGAAATGATCTTTTGATATTACAAGAAAGTGATTTTAAATGGATTTTTGCATGTAACAGGTCAGCTTGTCTGAACGGTTACTATCATTCGTAACTATATAAATAGCAGGAGGAAGAAAAGATGAAGAACAGATGGATTGCCCTGTATGTGGAGAATCAGGTAGGTGTACTGGCCAAGGTATCAGGGCTTTTTTCTGGGAAGTCCTATAATCTGCAGAGCCTTACGGTCGGTACGACAGAAGATGCGACGGTTTCTCGAATGACAATCTGTGTTATTAGCGACGATATTACATTTGAACAGATTAAAAAACAGTTAAACCGCATGGTGGAGGTTATTAAAGTTATTGACCTTACAAATGTGCCGATTCATATGAAGGAGATACTTTTTGCAAAGGTAAAGGATCTTCGTTCGGGCCAGATCGATGAAGTGTTTCGTATTGCAGAGGTGTTCAGTGTTCAGGTGGCGGATATAGGAAAAGACAGTGTCATGCTGGAATGCAAGCTGACGGAACGCCGGAATAATGAGCTGATTGAGCTGCTGAAATCTAAGTTCCGCAATATAGAGATCGTGCGCGGCGGGGCGGTGGCGATTGAAGCAATCAGTACGTCGTGCAGGTAGAGAGCATATTTCAAGTGCGTTGGAGCGTGTCTGCAAAATGCTTTTCGTGAGATGTACCACAGGGGATGATATGTGGGGAGTGCAGATCACGGGGATGATTTTTCAAACACGCTCTGGGCAGATTAAGAATAGAACAAGGGAGAGTTTATTTTTTATGATAGATTTTTATAACCTGTCATTGAGCGAACGTGAGTGGATTACACACCGGATGCTGGAGGATGGCAGGCAGGCTTGTGAGTATTCCTTCGCGAATAATTATTTGTGGAGTGATATTTATGGGGTCAAGATGGCAAAGGAGCAAGGATGCCTGATTTTTCAGTTTCAGAGTAAGGAAACATGCTGTTATACGATACCGGTTGGTGCGGGAAATCGAAAAGGTGCATTGGATGTACTGTTGGAGATGGAGCATTCTCAGGGAAAAGACCTGGTGCTGAGCACGTTGGTACAAAGTGATCTGGAATGGCTGTCAGAGAATTATTCGGGCATGTATACAGTAGAGACAAATCGCGATGACTATGATTATGTATACAGTACGGAAAAGCTGTCTACACTGGCAGGGCGAAAGCTGCATGGCAAGAGAAACCATATAGCCCGATTCAAGGATGGCGGAAACTGGCGCTTCCGGGAGATGATGCCGGAGGATGCCGGGGAATGTATGCGTCTTCTGGATATGTGGAAGGAAAATGAGTCGGAAAAATGGAATGAGGAGATGGAAAATGAGCTCCATATGAATCGCAAGGCGCTCCGTCATTTGGCAGATCTTGTATTAGACGGCGGTATGCTGTATAAAGGGGGAAATCTGGTGGCATTTTCGATCGGCGAGCCGCTGACATCTGATACGTATGTCGTGCATATCGAAAAAGCACTTGCCGAAGTGCAGGGGGCCTATCCGATGATCAATCAGCAGTTTGTGCTGCATTACTGCCAGAATTACCAGTATGTTAACAGAGAAGAGGATACGGGTGACGAAGGGCTGCGTAAGGCAAAGCTGTCTTATCATCCAGAGTTTTTGGTTGAAAAATATCAGGCGAGATTTCATAAATGAGAGATTTATACTCGCGAACGAGATGATTTGCCAGAGTTGCTGCCCGTATATGCCCGTGAACGCCAATGAATTAGGAAAACTTTTTCGTTCGCGGGTATAGATGAAAATATCAGGTGAGGTTTCATAAATGATACGATATGGCGATACGAAGAGCATTCCAGAGCTGAAAAGGCTATGGAATATATGCTTTGATGATGAAGATATATATATCAATGATTTTTTTGCAGCGTTATACGAAGATCAGAATGTATTGCTGGCAGAAGAAAACGGGGTGCTTATGGGAGCATCTTTTTTTCTTCCGGGAAAAATATTTGTAGAGGAAGGAGAGGGATACTGGCAGGAAATCCGCTATGTCTATGCGCTGGCAGTAGATCCGAAGTTCCGCAGGCGGGGAATTGCAGGAGAGCTTCTGCATCGTGCATATGAGCTCTATCAGACACCGCTGATCGCTGAGCCGGCCAATGAGGGACTTGTAGGGGGATTTTATGAGCCGCTGGGGTTTGCAAAGGCGTTTTATCTGAAGCGGGTACAGATTGAAATGCCTGATTATGGAGTGCAGGCAGCAGAAATATCTGCGGCAGAGTCGCGGGCAGCGGGGTGCTTGGAGCAGACGGATGGTGCAGCAGGAACTGATCGCAATAGCAGAATATATCAGCAGCGGGGCCAAAGCTTGGAGCAGATGGATGATGCATCAGGGTGTGATCGGCATGTAGACAAGGGGCAGCAGTGTGAAAGGCATCAGGAAGAACAGATTCGGGTTTGTGATGCGGGGGCCGAGGATTATACAAGAATCCGAGATTCGTTTTTTTTAAAGAATGGATATATTCGCTGGCCAGTGCGGCATATAGCATTTGCGATACAAGAACATTGTAAGAATGGCGGCGAAGCATTGATCTGCACACAGGGGACGCGTGATGATATTTTGCTGTATTTTGTAGAAGATGAGCGGGTCATTGTGACAGAGACGACTCTGGGGGCTGAGAAAGCGGGCGAAGTGCTTCGTGAACGCATCCCATGCGCGGGCCGGATGGTCTATATGTGGAGGCAGTGCCATGGACAGAATCCTGCGAAAGGATTAGCCGAGCCGAGCCGGCTGATGGGGGTGGTATATGGGAGCATACCTGAGGGCGGTTATTTGAACTTATCTCTTGATTAAGTTTTAGAGCGTACTTGAATAGTAATATGCTAGACTTTTGATTAAGTATTAGAGAGTATTTGAAAGAAGGTATTATGAGGAATATAGTAATATGCTAGACTCCTGATTAAGTATTAGAGAGTATTTGAAAGAAGGTATTATGAGGAATATGCTGGAACAGTTTAAAAGAACAGAGATATTAATCGGAAGGACAGGCATGGAATGTTTACAGCAGGCGCATGTGGCAGTCTTTGGCATAGGCGGAGTCGGAGGCTATGTGACAGAAGCGCTGGCGCGCAGCGGAATTGGCACGCTTGATTTAATCGATCATGATAAAGTAAACCTGTCAAATATCAATCGGCAGATCATTGCATTGCATAGTACCGTTGGAAAATATAAAGTGGACGCGGCAAAGGAGCGTATTTTAGATATTAATCCTAAGGCAGCAGTAAATACATATAAGATGTTTTACATGCCGGATACCAAAACACAGTTTGAGTTATCGAAATATGATTATGTCGTGGATGCGATAGATACGGTCACCGGCAAGATTGCCCTGATCTTACAGGCACAGGCTGCCGGGACACCGATCATTAGTTCTATGGGCGCGGGAAACAAGATGGATCCGTCTGCGTTTCTGACAGCAGACATTTATGAGACTTCCGGCTGTCCGCTGGCAAAGGTCATGCGCAGGGAATTAAAGAAGAGGGGAATTGAAAAGCTTAAGGTTGTTTATTCAAAGGAAAAGCCGCTAAAGCCATTGGGTATAGATGATGCGGATTCTGAAAAAAAAGTAATTGGAAGCAATGCTTTTGTGCCGTCTGTGGCCGGACTGATTATAGCAGGGGAAGTGGTGAAAGACTTAATATCCGGGCATTTGCCTGATAACAGGGATATTTGAATTTATTAAGAAAAATCTCCCAGTATATTCTGTATCATGATGCTTATCCTAATGATAAGAAACTGAAAGACAGGAGGACAGCATTATGAAACAGGAAGAAAAGCTGAAACAGCAGCAGGAATACAATGACTATGTCAAGCAGGTAACACCGACTAGAAATCTGGCGCTGGCGATGTCTAAGGCATTTATTGTCGGAGGAGCAATCTGTATTATAGGGCAGATGATATTAAATATAGCAAAAAATATGGGGATGGATCAGGAAACAGCGGGCAGCTGGTGCAGCCTGTGTCTGATCTTTTTGAGCATACTGCTGACAGGGCTTAATATTTATCCGACCTTTGCGAAATGGGGAGGTGCAGGCGCACTGGTACCGATTACCGGATTTGCGAACAGCGTTGCGGCACCAGCGATTGAGTTTCAAAAGGAGGGGCAGGTATTCGGTATTGGGGCAAAAATCTTTACGATCGCAGGACCGGTGATACTGTATGGAATATTTACGAGCTGGGTGCTTGGACTGGGATATTGGATTGGAAAACTAATTGGAATATTTTAGAGGTGAAAGGCAAATGCGAAGTATTTATGGAATGCCTTTACCGCCAGATCGGAGATGCACCAGATTGTGAGAGGGCTGGAGCAGAATTTCTGCTGATGTGAGTTACTGGGTTTGAGCATGGCGAGGACGAGAGAAATACTCTCTATGATGGATGATGTTGAAGCGATTGGGAGAAATAAGACAAGGATATACCGCTTGCGAAAGGAATTTTTTAATATTAATGGATCCTGACCTGACACAAGCAGAAGGGGGAGGTATTCGGTATTGGGGCAAAATCTTTACGATCGCAGGACCGGCGATACTGTATGGAAGATTTACGAGCTGGGCGTTAGGGCTGATTTACTGTGCGCTTAAAATGTTTGGGGTTTTTTAAAAGCTGGAAAATGAAATTCTGTTTGATAGATTGCAAAAAGAGGCTTATAATAAAATTCAGGCGATAACATCGCGAATCAAAGCGGAGGGAATCAGCCGGGCAGCCATAAAGAAAGGAGAATTCCAAAATAGACGTGTAAGGAGAGGACGAATATGGCGAGAACAGTAGGAATCGGACATCAGGATTTTGAAAAACTGCGGATGAAAAATAATTTTTATGTGGACAAGTCAGGTTTTATCCAAGAGTGGTGGGAATCGGATGATGATGTTACTCTGATCACCCGTCCCAGGCGTTTTGGCAAGACGCTGAATATGAGCATGACAGAATGTTTTTTTTCTGTGAAGTACGCCAGCCGGGACGATTTGTTTAAGGGGCTTAAGATCTGGGAAAATGAGAAGTTTCGGAAGCTCCAGGGAAGCTGGCCGGTGATCAGCCTGTCTTTTTCTAATGTAAAGGCAATGAATTATTCCGCCATGCGGGGACAGATCTGCCAGATTTTGACTATGCTGTATTCGGAAAATCGTTTTCTGTTGGACGCGGGTATTTTGGATGAAAGAGAGACTGAGTTTTTTAAAGAAGTTTCTTTAGGAATGGACGATGTTCATGCCTTCATGGCTCTGCACCAGATGTCTTTGTATTTATCCCGTTATTATGGGAAGAAAGTAATTATCCTGTTGGACGAGTATGACACTCCCATGCAGGAGGCTTATGTGAACGGCTGTTGGGAGGAACTTACCGCCTTTATTCGAAACGTATTCAGTTCTGCATTTAAGACCAATCCCTATTTGGAGCGAGCGCTTATGACAGGGATTACGAGAGTCAGCAAGGAATCAATTTTTTCAGATTTGAATAACCTTGAAGTAGTGACGACAACTGCAGAAAAATATGAGAGCAGTTTTGGTTTTACGGAGGAAGAGGTTTTTGCAGCTTTGGATGAATATGGGTTGTCCGATAAAAAGCGAGAAGTAAAAAAATGGTATGACGGGTTTACATTTGGAAGGCGGTCGGATATTTACAACCCATGGTCTGTCATTAATTATTTGGATAAAGCGGAGCTGCAGTGTTATTGGGCCAATACCAGTTCTAACAATTTGATAGGGAAGCTGCTTAAAGAAGGAAATCGATATATAAAACAAAATTTTGAAAAGCTTCTTTCTGGGGAACATTTGAATGTGTCTATTGATGAGCAGTATGTATACAGCCAGATGTGCGAAAATGAAACTGCGATCTGGAGTCTTTTGCTTGCTAGTGGATATCTGAGAGTGTTCGGTTATCGGGAGTTTACAGATGAAGAATGGGGGTGGCTGACTCCCCGGTATGAGTTGGGAATTACAAATCTGGAAGTAGAGATCATGTTCCATCGGATGGTGGCCGAGTGGTTCCAGAAGGATTTATATGATTATGATGAATTTATCCAGGCTTTGTGGGATGGTAATATAAAAAATATGAATCTCTATATGAATCGGATTACTATGGAGACATTCAGTTACTTTGATACAGGAACTGATCCTTCCAGAGAAGAACCAGAGCGTTTTTATCATGGCTTTGTATTAGGGCTTCTGGTGACTCTTCGGAAAAAATATGTGCTTACTTCCAACAGGGAGAGTGGTTTTGGACGCTATGACGTTATGCTGGAGCCAAGGAACTTGAAAGACGACGCCATCGTTTTGGAGTTCAAAGTACAGGAGATGGATGAGGAAAAAGAGCTTTCAGATACGGTAAAGGCAGCACTGAAACAGATAGAGGAAAAGAATTATGAAACCGCACTCATTGCAAAGGGAATTCCGAAAGAGAAGATTCGGAAATATGGATTTGCTTTTCGGGGAAAGGAAGTTCTGATCGGATAAGATATTTTAAGGGCAGGTATTCGGTATTGGGGCAAAAATCTTTACGATCACAGGACCGGTGATACTGTATGGAATATTTACGAACTGGGCGTCAGGGCTGATTTACTGGATTGGGAAGATATTGAAATTTTTTGATTAGGGCAGAAAAAGCGTATAGGTTAAATGCTGTGAGCAGGCTGACGGACTTAAGGAGTTCCAAGGAGGTTTGTCAGCCTGCTTTTATGCATGGCAGAGAACATGAAGGGCCTGTTTTCATTGCTGTGCTTTTCGTTCAATTATGGCGAGAAGTTACTTTTCACACCTCAGCCAGAAAGCGGCTGTGGTGTAAAAAGTAACGGCGAGAACAGTAGGAATCGGGCATCAGGATTTTGAAACTTGCGTATTGTAGAAAAACATGCTATGCTGTTTAAGGCAAAGAGCGGTGAAGGAGTCATGCTGAATCTGTCCGAATGACGACGTAATCAGACGCGGGTATATATGATGCGCTTATGTCCATGTCGATATTAAAAGAAATTCTGTAAATTTGGTGTGAATTCTTGTAAGAATGGAATAGAAAAAAGGAGGAGGATGTTTGATGAAAATACAGGATATGGTGGATATGCAGGAGTTTAAGCATATCTTATCCAGCTGGGCAGAGGCGACAGGGCTTGCGACTGTAGCTGTGGGAGAGGACGGAAAGTATATTTCTGACTGTTACAACTTTACAGATTTCTGTATTAAATATACAAGAGGCAGCCGTGAGGGGTGCGCGCGCTGTGAAAAATGTGATCAGACAGGGCAGGGGGTCTATAGGTGTCATGCGGGATTGATCGATTTTGCTATTGATCTGGTAGTAAATGGGAAAAAGGTCGGTTCAGTCATAGGAGGTCAGGTGCTGCCGGAAAATCCGGATGAGGAAAAGTTCCGTGAGGTGGCTCGTGAGATCGGCGTGAATGAGGATAAATACATAGCAGCATTGAAAAAAGTAAATGTGCGTTCTGAGAAGTCAATCCGTGCATCGGCAGACCTTCTTGGCATGGTCATGAATCATTTTGTAAATGCTGAATATGCGAAGAATGAAATGGAGCGTGTAAATGCAAATCTTATAGATGGGGTAAAGAAGGCAAATGAATTAGTCGAGAAGATAAAAAAAGAGACAGGCACGCTGAAATCAATTCAGAACCGCCAGAGGACTCTGGCACTTAATGCAAGTATTGAAGCTGCCAGAGCAGGAGAGGTCGGTGCAGGCTTTGCGGTGGTGGCAAATGAAGTGGGTAAATTGTCAGAGCGAAGCTCAGTAGTAAATAAAAACATTGAACAGGCAGTAGGAGAGATCTATGAGGTCGTGACGGCAATGAATGGTCAGCAGGAAAACAAGTAGAGATCTAGAGCTGCTTACCAGAGGTCTATAGAGAGATAGAACTGACAGGGTTGATATTTTATACCCGCGAACGAAGAAGTTTTCCAAATTCCTTAGCGTTCGCGGGCATATACGGGCAATAGCTTTGGCAAATCATATCGTTCGCGAGTATAATAAGAGAATTGTAAAATGAAGAAAAGGTACTTAGCGCCGGACAGCATGAAAAACTGTCCGGCACTTTTTATAGGATAACTCAATATATATTTATCGCAAAACAATAAAAAAGTATTGAAATACGATTTGTACTGTGATATGATTAACGAAATGAAAGAAATAGGAAAGGGGTATAAAAGTATGAAACAATCAGAAATATCAGGATGGTTAAAAGGCATTACGATAGCAATCGGTATTGTGGGAGTCGTTTTTTTCTTTCTGCTCGTACCGATACTGGCGGGGGAGATGAAAAGGGAATATCCGCAGGCCGCATTTTTATATCTGCCGGGCATGGCATACAGCTATGTGATTGCGGCAGGATGTTATGCCATTTTATATCAGTTTTGGACAGTGTGCCGGGAAATTGGCAGGGATAATTCTTTTTCAAAAGAAAATGCGGCTGCATTGTCGCATCTGGTATGGAAAGCATATGAATTAAAGCAGGAAAATGAACTGACGATTTAATAGATGTTTTTAAAGGAGGAGAAATGTCAATTATTATTAATATTGATGTGATGCTGGCAAAACGAAAAATGAGTGTGACGCAGCTGGCTGGAGAGGTGGGGATTACGATGGCAAATATCTCTATTTTAAAGAATGGAAAGGCAAAGGCGATAAAGCTTGATACACTCAATAAAATCTGCCGTGCGTTGGACTGCCAGCCGGGAGACCTTTTAGAGTACCGGGCGGATGGAACTATTACAGAAAATTAGGAGATGGAGAATATGTCATTTTTATTATTTGCTGCAGGTATTGTACTCATTATTATATATATTCTGGCGTTGTTGGTATGCGAAAAAGATATAGAGTGATATTGATAGCGGGATGTATGAGTATTGGATTTGGCATTTTATTTTTCGTGTTTCTTTTTGCGGCAGGATGTCTGGGGATGGGGCCGATGGCAGCTTAGCAGGATCGTGTAAACAAATAGTGTGGCAGGAGGTATGATCACATGAATACAGAAAATAATACAAATATTACACAGAATAATGTATATGATAACAGCCGATGGGAATTTGGAAGACACCTGCTGGAGATTGCGGCATCTGTGTTAGGTGCTCTTAGCTGTATGATGGATCCATTTTTGGATGGAATTGCGTCTTTTCAGAATAGAAAGAAAATCGATCATCATACGCTGATGGCAGTTTTCATCGGATTTATTTGTGCAGTTCCGCTTTTGACTGTACTCGGAGCATTGCTTATGGATGCAGATGCGGTGTTTGGGAATATGGTTTTTCAGATCCTGTCAGGCTTTCGGATTGTTCCGCTATAGTATGATTTGCATTTATGATTTATTGGCTTTTCTATATGTGTTACGGTTTTTTGCTGCCAGCCGGAATGCTTTTTCTGTCTGCTTTTGCCGTAACATAGCTGATGAAATGTTGAAAGTCCTTAACTGAAAAATAAATTCTTATAGATAACACTTTGTATACAAATGTTATCTATAAGAATTCTATATCATTTCTTTATATTTTGCAACTCTTATATAAAAATTAGTAAGAATTACTAATAATTAAGAGTTAGATTTTATTCTGATTTGTCTTATATGAACAAAACTTTTGTGCAGATAAATTCTTAACGTAATTTGGTAAAATTCAAAGAAACAACACAATCTGAAAAAATATATTATTAAACTTTTATTTAATTATATTAATAAATGTTGAATATAAAACAAATGAATGGTGAATCTCATTCTCTTGGCATTTTGGTGTGCATAACATTTGTATATAGAATGTTATGCATAATTAAAAAATGCGGTAGTTCACAATATAGGATCATATATTTTTTAGGTAATTGTATACGGAGGCGCTTATGAGGGAATTGGATTACAGCAGGATGGGTATGCGTATTCGACAGGTCAGGAAGGCAAAGAGGTGGTCGCAGGATGAGTTGGCAAAGCGGTGCGGCATCAGCATGTCGTTCTTAGGCCATATTGAACGCGGGACAAGGATTATGAGCTTGGAGACTTTTGTCAGCATCTGCAGTGTTTTAGATGCCGGGGCAGATGAGATTTTATGGGGAGTGGCACATCCGTCGAATGCCGTGCTCGATATGTGGAATCCGTCAGGCAGTAAAGCAGATGGTAAATCAAATACAGACGGATATTCTATGTATGTAAGGATTATGAAATCTGTGGCGGAGATTATGAATGAGGCATGACCGGGGCAGATCAGACAGTTGTACAGAAAAGAATGCGGAAGATTTATACAGAACTGGCTGGTCCTGCAGAATCAGGGACAACTAAAAATACGCCGGGTGCGGCAGCTCCTGCAGTTTCTGTGCTGATGGGGACATATAATGAAAAAGACAAGGCGGATACTACGCTGGCAATAGATTCTATATTAATGCAGACATATACAGATTTTGAATTTATCATCTGCGATGATGGGTCTGGGCAGGAGTTTTATCAATGGCTTGTGCAGTTTTGCAGAAAGGATGACAGAATACGTCTGCTGCGCAATAAAAAAAATCATGGGTTGGCATATACTTTGAACAAATGTCTGAAGTATGCATCAGGGGTTTATATAGCGCGTATGGATGCAGATGATATTTCAGATCCGGATCGGTTTGAAAAGCAGACGATGTTTTTGAATGCCCATCCAGAGTATGCTGTGGCAGGGTGCAGTGTCAGAATGCTCGGAAGCAGCGGCATATGGGGAGTGCGCAGGATGGAGGAAATGCCGGGTAAGAAGTCGTTTTTGAATACACTGCCGTTTGTTCATCCGGCAGTTATGATCCGACGGAAAGTCTTGGAAGAGCTGCATGGATATTGTGAATCGCCGAAGGTCCTGCGGACGGAGAATTATGAACTTTTTATGCGCCTTTATGCTGCGGGGTTCTGCGGGTACAACCTTAAGGAAGTTCTGCTGAGTTATCGGGAGGATGAACAATCTTATCTGAAACGAAAATACCGTTATCGGATAAATGAGTGCAGGGTGCGGTACAACGGCTTTCGCAGAATGGGAATCTTAAAAGGAAATCTCCGGTATGTGGCAAAGCCTTTGGCTGTTGGACTGATACCCGCATGTGTTATGAGGCAAATAAGAAGGCATAGATATGCATCAGGATTGCAGTAAGCCGGCTTGAATGAATAGCAATGTGTATGCAGGTTTGGGAAGGAAAGCCGGATATGATAAAAGTATCTATTGTTGTGCCAGTTTTTAACGCGGAACCGTTTTTGAGAGAGTGTATGGACAGCCTTAGGAGGCAGACCTTAAAAGAGATAGAGATTGTCTGTGTAAATGATGGTTCAAGTGACCACTCCCTGCAGATTCTTGAGAAATATGCAGCGCGGGATACCCGGATTCGGGTTCTGGATCATGTGAATTCAGGTTATGGACATGCGGTGAATGCAGGGATGGATGAGGCATCAGGAAAATATATTGGAATTGTTGAGCCGGATGATTATGTACATCCGAGGATGTATCAGCGTTTGTATGAACTGGCGGAAAATATGAATCTGGATATAATTAAGGCAGATTTCTGCCGTGTATATGATAAAAATGGTTCTAGGAAAATAGAACGGGTCAGGCTGTCAGGGAATGCTGCTGACTATGGGAGAATATGTAATCCAAGACGGGATATTCGTATTTTTAAGCTTGTAATGAATACATGGACAGGAATCTACAAGCGAGAATTTTTGAAAAATAGCAGCATCAGGCATCATGAAACGCCGGGAGCTTCTTTTCAGGATCTTAGTTTTTGGTTTCAGTCTTTTTGTAAAGCTGAACGAATTTATTTTTTGAATGAACCATTTTATATGTACCGGATGGATAATCCCAATTCTTCGATACACGATCGCAGCAAAGTATATGCTGTATGCGGGGAATATGAATTCATGCATCAATTTTTAGAGCAGAACCCGGAACTGAAAAGTAAATATCTGCATATTTATTCATGGAAAAGATTTCATGATTATCAGTTTACACTGGGACGAATAGGCAGGGAGCGCAGGAAGGAATTCCTTTGGCGGTTTCATAGGGATTTTAGAAAGGCAGAAGAAAGAAACGAGCTGTCAAGGCGATACTTTACGGTGGGAGAATGGAAGATGCTTAGAACGATTATAGATACACCAGAAAAATATCTGAAAAGCATCGACTGGTATGTTACATGGTATAAAGTAGAGTATTACAAAGAGTATTATGGCATAAAACGCACGCTGGCAAGAATCATAAAGAATATAATAACGTAAAATTCTCACAAAACCTCGCAAAGTATCGAAGGATATCTGCCATGCAGATTAAAAAAACATCGAAGTAAGCTCTATCATACAGATAAGGGAAAGTAAAAAATGATAAAAGTATCGATTATAGTGCCTGTGTACAATAAAGAAAAATATCTCCTGGAATGCCTGCACAGTATTATGAACCAGTCGTTAAAGGAGCTGGAAATTATCTGTATTAATGATGGCTCTACAGATCATTCGCCGGCTGTTTTGAAATATTTTGCATCTATAGACTGCAGAATCCAGATTATCAGCCAAAAGAATCTAGGTGCAGGAATGGCACGTAACCGAGGGATTGATCGGTCGGTTGGAGAATTTTTGATGTTTATGGATGCTGATGATTATTATCCGTCATCAGACATTGTAGAAGCGCTTTATACGACAGCCAAAAGGAAACATGCAAAGATCTGCGGAGGTTCCTTCAGCGAATGCCATGCAGATGGAAGTGTTCGGACACAGTGGGGCGGGATGCTTTCGGATTATACTTTTAAGTCTGACCGGTTTATGGATTTTGAAGAATATCAGTTTGACTATGGGTTCCATCGGTATATATTCGATGCAGAACTTGTAAAGTTAAATCAGATTTATTTTCCAGACCTTGCCTGGTATGAGGATCCGCCGTTTTTGGGTCAGGCAATGTTAAAAGCAGGACAATTTTATGCGATCAGGAAGATTACCTATTGCTATCGCTTTGAATATCAGAAACGAAAGTGGAATGCGAAAAGAGTGAATGACTTAGTACGGGGCATTTCTGTAAATATGCAGGCAGCGTGTGAAAACAGATTGTCCAAGCTCTTGTATCTGAATTATAAAAGAATGACAGCAGAGTATTTTGATACGATTAAAGGCTGCATGACGAAGGAAAATATCGAATTGATTCTCCTGCTGATTCGAGCCGACCGTATCATACACCGCAGTATGCTGGCACAAGAGATGGCAAAGCGCGTAAAGGACCATAAGCAGCCGGCACGGAGGATTACAAGAGATGACGTGTATATACAGAAGATGCCTTTATATGTATTTTTTATCAAGAATGGCACTAAGGATGCAGCGGCTTTCAGCTTTCGAAACTTAAGATGCATAGCCGGAAGGCTGTATCATGCTGTATTCTGCCGCGTAGTTCAGACTGGAAGAGTATATCAGCGCTTAAGAGCTGTTATACCTGCGAACCAAAAAATATTCAAGATACAGTGGCGTTTGTTGGCAAATCTTAAATTTTACGAAAAGAATAGGAAAAGTAATTGTGATGAGAAGCCGGATGGTAGAAAGTGTGACGTATATTTTGCAGGAACACAGGCAGAATATCCGTCTGATTATTAAAATGGCATTTATGAATATGAGCAGGCAGAATGTCCGTTCCAGTCTGGGTATGTTTTGGACTTATTTCCATGATATTGTTTATATTTTTGTATTTATAGCCTTTCGGCTGCTGCTTGCAGGAGGTGGGAATGTTATGGGAATGAACAGTACGGTCTATATGATGACAGGAATGATTCCGTGGTTTTTTATGAATGACGTACTCTCGCAGGGAAGCATGGCAATCCGTAGTAATAGGGGGATTGTGCAGAGCATTCGGTTTCCAGTGCCGGTGCTGCCGACGGTAGAGGTGCTGGGAATTTTTTTGAGGCGAATATTTTCATTTGCAATGCTGTTTGGAGTAGTGCTTTTATTCGGATATATCCGGTATTTTAATATGTTTTTATTTCTTTATTATATTGTGTGCGCGGTAGCTCTGTCAGTAGCGTTAAATCTGGTTATCTCCGCCTTTGTGGCGGTATCGGATGATTTTAGGCAGTTGTACGATGCCCTGCTGAGGGTGCTGATTTATACGATGCCAATCTTATGGGATTTTTCGAAAGTGCAGTCAAGGGGCATCCATATACTGCTGCGCGTAAATCCGATGGTATATGTGGTCAGAGGCTTTCGGGATGCGTTTGTGCTTGGCCCTACGCAGAACGCGGGATATACGGCATATTTCTGGGTCTGCGTATTTTTGATTTTTATGGCAGGCAGTTATACGCAGGATAGGTTAAGGAAGTATTATGCAGATTTTGTGTAAGAATGGGTGCATTTAATGGAGAAAGCGATTGTAGTAAAGAATCTGTCAAAAAATTTTTATTTATTCCAGCAGGATTTTCGTATTCTGCAGTGGCTGTTTACGAAAAAAGGATACGAGCAGGAACGGCAGGTGCTGAAAAATATATCATTTGAAGTAAAAAAAAGTGAGATTGTCGGTTTGATTGGTATCAATGGTGCAGGAAAATCCACACTGATGAAGCTGATCGCCGGGATTACTTATCCAACGAGCGGAGATATAAGCGTTCATGGAAGAATCGGATCCCTGATTAATCTGTCTGCTGGATTTTACCCGGATTATACGGGCAGAAAAAATATTTATTATAAGGGGACGGTTATGGGGATGTCAAAAACCGATATTGATGGAATCATAGATCAGATGATTGAATTTGTAGACTTGGGTGATTATTTTGATCGTCCGCTGCGGATGTACTCTTCAGGAATGGCGGCAAGGCTTGGATTTGCGCTTGCGGTTTATTCCAATCCAGAGATTTTGATTATCGATGAGGTGCTTGCTGTCGGGGATAAAAGCTTTCAGCGCAAATCCAGACAGAAAGTAGTGGATATGTTTCGGGAAGGGAAATCGGTAATATTTTCCTCGCATTCGGATGAGCTCATCCGCCAGTTCTGCAGCAGAGTGATTTACTTAAAGGACGGACGGATTGTGTTTGACGGAGAGGTGGAGGAGGGGCTGAAAAGTACAATGACGACATTAAAAAGAAGTGATAAAACTAGGATTTTTAGAAGATGCATGATCTATCTTGCTGTGTCATATCTGTTGGCATCCGCCGGAAGGACTTATGGAAAACTGCAAAAGCAGCAGAAAATGCAAATGATAAAGCACTGTACACCGATAGAAAAGTATATTTTTTGTATATGGGTTCTGCCGCCAGGCGCAATGCACAGGATACGCAGACTATTAAAAAATAAGGGACTGGGCGGCACCATAGGTATCACTGCAGCCAGAATTGCTGAAAGGGTTCGAGGATAGCGGAAGAAGTTATAGAAAAGAGTTCGGGGATGGCGGATGAAATTGTGGAAAAGGATTCGAGGATAGCGGAAGAAGTTATGGAAAAAGTAAGGGTTAGTGTGATTATTCCAGTATATAACGCAGAAAAATACATCAGCTGCTGTCTGGACAGCCTGCTTGCCCAGTCAATGAAAAGGTTGGAAATTATATGCGTGGATGATGGTTCAACAGATGGATCTTCCCGGATACTGGATAAATATAAAAAGAAAGATGAAAGAATTATTTTGATGCATCAGAATCATTCCTATGCAGGCGCGGCCAGAAATCATGGATTGAAATATGCAAGAGGAGAATATGTTGTATTTCTGGATGCGGATGATTTTTTTGAGCGGGATATGATGGAAGGCATGTATAGGAAAGCAAAGGAACATATGGCGGATTTGTGTATCTGTGGGGCGAGATTTTATCATGAGCAGACAAAAGAGGTTACTAAAGCGCCGTGGATACTTAATGCAGGGATGGTGAAAAACAGGGAAGTATTTACGCCGCATGACGCGGCAGAATACCTTTATAACTTTGTGACACCGGCACCGTGGAATAAGATGTTTGATAGAAAATTTCTCATACGTGAGGGACTTAAGTTTCAAAATACGAAGCGCTCGAATGATTTGTATTTTACATATGCTGCTATGTCTGTAGCAAAGACTATAACAATATACCGCAAGAAACCTGTTTATTATCGGGTCGGCATGTCTACAAATCTGCAGGCATCCAGACATGAGACACCGCAGGACTGCATCCATGCGCTTCTACGGCTGAAGGAAGAACTGATAAAGCGTGGGATTTTCAAACAGTTTGAAAGAAGCTATATCAATATGGCGCTTTCGACATGTCTGTATAACCTGCCGGAGGAGAAAGAACGAGAGATTTTTTTGAATGCAGCCAGCCGTCTGGGCATCCGGGGACGTGGCAGAAAGTATTTTTATAATGAGAAAGAATATGAACAGTATCTGGAAAAGAATCAGAAAAATTCGCCTGAAGATCTTCTGGTGAGCGTTGTGATTCCCATGTATCAGAAGGAGAAAAAGATTGCGGGATGTCTGGACTCCGTTCTCGAACAGACACTGCATGGCCTGGAAATTCTGGTGGTTGATGACGGCTCTACAGATCACGGATGCCGGATTGTAGAAAGATATATGAAAAAATTTCATCATATTCTATTCATACGCCAACAGCATAAAGGAGTCGGGGCAGCAAGAAACACAGGAATCAGCCGGGCACATGGGAAATATATCATTTTTTTGGATGCGGATGACATGGTGCCTTATGATGCATATGAAAAGATGTATGATCTTATAGAAAAAAGGAAAGCAGATGCCGTTGTCGGGAATCTGCTGCTGAGTGAGAATGGGACAGATTTTGTAATTCCAGATGGGCAGGATGCCCTGTTTATGCGCTATCAAAAGAAAAATTGTGCCAGACAGTTTGCGATTCCTCTGCTGAGTCCGTCTGTATGTAACAAAATGATATATTTGTCGTTGATAAAAGAAAAGGGACTTCGTTTTTCACCTGCAAAGCTGGCGGAAGATTTGGAATTTACGATACAGTTATTCGCTGCTGCTGACAGAATCTATCTGTTAAGAGAACCGGTGTACCAATATATCACAGCCGATACGACGGATAATTCTTTGTCGAAGACGACTTCTGCGAAGGTCATTGACAGCGGGCTGATGGTGATGAAGAAGATTTCTTTATTTTTTGATAAGAAGGGGCTTTATGAAAATGAAGAGGATTTTATCACAGGGCCGCTGGCATGGCTGTGGGACAGGTTCTGGCAGATTGACACAGAAGAAGATAAACAGAGTGAGTTTTTAAGGTTCCGGGAGTTGGTACATAATTATGAGGGCAGAGCGAGATACCAGGATGCAGTCCGCAGCGTATTTCTGCTTTCAGCGGAAGAATTTGTCTGCTGCACATATTTTGAATATTTGGAACGTCGAAACAGTCAGACACCGGAGGAGCTTGTGCTAAAAAAGCTGCAGAGTACACAGCTGGGCTTTCGTTATATCATGCAGTGTTTTCAGATAAGAATTCAATATAAGCTGCGGTCAGGCTGCCGAAGCTTTATGGACATTCAGCATAGGGTAAAATCAGGCTGTCGAAACAATCAGCATAAATAGAAATCAGACTGCAGAAGCCTGCGGAGCATTCAGCATAAGAGGAAATCAGTCTGTTAAAGATTACAAAGCACTCAGCATAAGGATTATGAATTAAGGAAGAATTTTGCGATGATAAAGACTAGGATAAAGGAATGGATTGTAAAGCTGCCGCTTATGCGGGGATTTATGATGAAGTGGGTGAAGGCGCGACAGGATATAGAGGCGCTTCAGATGCAGAGTCTATTGCAGGAAAAGAAAATAAACAGTATGCCAGAGCTGATTCATCAGGGAGAGCTGTGCTGCGACCTGCAGAATGTCCGTATGATGCAGTTTGAAAGAAATATGGCATATGATAGGATGCTCGCGAATAAATCAGGCATGACAAAACAGGAATTATCTTTGGCCATAGATGTACAGTATCTGTCGAAGACCCGGCCGTTTGTATCAATCATTATACTGAACCGCAATGGGAGAAAGCATCTGGAGGTGCTGATGACATCTTTTCATAGGCATAGATTTTATGACAACTTTGAGATCATAGCTGTAGATAATGCTTCGACCGATGATTCTGTCTCGTATCTGGAATCATGGAGCAGTGAATACAAAATACATATCATCCGCAATTCGGAAAACATGTCTTTTTCCGCAGCAAACAACCTGGGGGCAAAAAGCGCTGCAGGAGAGTTTCTTGTGTTTTTAAATAATGACACAGAGGTAACAGACGGCTGGCTGGATGAGCTGCTGATTGCTGCGCATCGTGCCTGTGAGCCGGGAGCGATCGGGGCAAAATTAATCTATCCGCGGATACCGGAAGATTCTGTGAATTCCGGAAAATCGTACTGCATTCAGCATATGGGAATTGCGTTTCGGGATATTATGCTGGAAAATGGGCATTTTATTCAGCCTTACAATAAGGGAAATGGACAGGAGGACCTTGTGTGGGAGGCGGGAATAGAGGAATGTGCAGCGGTGACAGCGGCAGTGCTTTTTGTGTCAAAGGATGCGTTTGATAAAGTCGGGGGATTTGATGAGAATTATGATTATGGATATGAGGATGTGGATTTTTGCTTAAAATTAGTGAAATCGGGTTTTAGAAATTACTGCTGTAAGAGCTGCCTGGTATTTCACTATGAATTTGGCACCCAGAGAGAAGATGATGTGAAAAAAATAAGGAACAGAAGGCTGAATAATAGAGATGTGTTGAAAGGAAAATGGCAGAGCTGGCTGTCAAGAAGAATTCTGGATGAAAAATTAGATCATAAGCATTCTATTTTTACTGAAAAAAAATTAATCATTGCACTAGTTGTAACAGAAGCAGACCCGTCTACAGCGGCCGGTGATTACTTTACTGCTATGGAATTTGCAGGTTCACTGGAAAAAGCGGGATATGAGATAAAATATTTAAGCCGCAGGGGAAAAATGGACTGGTACGATGTCGGCGTGGAGACGGATGTATTAATTTCACTGCTTGACGCTTATGACGTGGGAAAAATATATCATTACAAGAATGACCTGGTTAAGATTGCATGGGCAAGGAATTGGTTTGAACGATGGTGCGAAAGAGAATATTTTGATTTATTTGATATTGTGCTTGCCTCTAGCATGTCTGCATGTAGATATGTGAATGAGCACAGCTGCCATACAGCTATTTTATTCCCTATAGCAGCTAGTGAAAGATTTTTTGACAGCGACAGAGAATTTTTGTCAAAGGAAGAGAGCGGAAAGTATCGTTCTGATTATGCGTTTACTGGGAATTACTGGGGTGTAAAGAGAGACCTGATGGAATGCCTGAATCCAAAGGAACTGCCATATACCTTTAAGATCTATGGGAATTGCTGGGACCAGGTAGAGCAGTTTAAAGATTATACCTGCGGACATGTGCCATATACAGATATGAAAAAAATATACATGAATACAAAGATCATAATAGATGATGCAGTGCAAGGGGCTACGAAAACATTTGGCTCCGTAAACTGCAGGGTTTATGATGCTCTGGCAGCCGGGACTCTGGTTATTACCAGCGGTACAAAGGGAGCAGAAGAAACATTTGGCGGTATACTGCCTTCGTTTAAGGATAAAGAAGAATTGATGCAGCGTCTGCGTTATTATCTTGAAAATGAAAAAGAGCGAGGAGATCTTGTACAGAAGCTTCAAAAAATCGTATTGGAAAACCATACCTATGATATTCGTGCCAAAAAGCTAGTGCAGATACTGAAAGATTTTAATCTAGACCATGTGGACTCAGATACGATTGACATCTGCGGAGCAATGCCGGAAGGTGAGTCATTACTAAACTGGGGTGACTATCATTTTGCGCAGGCGATGAAGAAAGAATTCTGCAAAATAGGATTTCATGCGAATGTGGTGCCGATAAACCACTGGTATGATAAAAGCAGAGCAAAATATATTATAGCGCTGCGTGGGACAAAGCCTTATTATCCATCTATGAATGATCGCAGAAAATATATTATGTGGAATATTTCCCATCCTCAGGATGTTGCAACCACAGAATACAATTTGTTTGACTTTGTTTTTTTTGCTTCCCAAAAGATGCTGGATGAAATCGGGCCGCAGATTCAGGCAGATTCGAGCCTGCTGCTGCAGTGTGCAGATCCAGAAACAATGTCTTATACGAATCAGTCAGGAGGGAAAAGGTACGAGCTTTTGTTTGTAGGAAATTCGAGGGGGATTTACCGACCGATACTAAGAGATCTGCTGCCTACAAAATATAAGCTGTCTGTATATGGGCAGGGATGGGGAAATATGCCGGTTAAGAATTATGTAGTCAGTGATTATTTAGAAAATGATAAGTTGGGACAGGCATATCATAATGCAGAAATTGTATTAAACGATCATTGGGATGATATGAGGAAGTATGGGATTATTTCTAACAGGATCTTTGATGCGTTGGCTGCCGGAGCATTTGTAATCAGCGATTATGTATCAGAGATCGAGCAGATCTTTCATGGAAATGTGGTCTGTTATTGTGATAGAGAGGATTTGAAGTCTAAAATCAGATACTATCTGAAGAATAAAAAGGAAAGGGAGCATCTGGCGCAGCAGGGGCAGGAAATTGTGTTGACGAGTCATACATTTTCTATACGGATACATGAGATGTGCAGTATTTTAAAACATATCGAATGAGAAAAGAGAGACAGCGGTAATAACAGGGAGGAATGAAAGATGCTGTATGAAAAGATCGCAGGACGTGAAGAAAAGCTGGCGGTGATAGGTATGGGTTACGTAGGTATGCCGATTGCCATAGAATTTGCCAACCACGGAGTAGATGTCATTGGATTTGATATTAACCAGTCTAAAATTGAGCAATACAAAGCAGGAATAGATCCTACAGGTGAAATTGGAAATGATATATTGAGGAATTCTGATGTTTCTTTTACAAGCAGGGAAAAAATGCTTGCAAAAGCGAAATTTTATATTGTTGCAGTCCCTACACCTATTAATCAGGACAAGACACCGGATCTTTCACCAGTTATAGAAGCAAGTAGGATTCTTGGAAAAAATCTTTCAAAAGGTTCCATTGTCGTATATGAATCCACAGTATATCCGGGAGTTACAGAGAGTATTTGCATGAAAGTATTAGAGGAAGAATCTGGGCTGAAATGCGGAAAAGATTTTTATATTGGTTATTCACCGGAAAGGATAAATCCGGGTGACAAAATACATAAGCTGAAAAATATAAAAAAGATAGTTTCAGGCATGGACAAGACTGTGTTGGAGGAAATTGCCAGAGTATATGGGATT
Organism: uncultured Eubacterium sp.; assembly: GCA_947385875.1. Classification (GTDB taxonomy): domain Bacteria; phylum Bacillota; class Clostridia; order Lachnospirales; family Lachnospiraceae; genus Eubacterium_J. The sequence goes on from CANDMV010000008.1 coordinate 27,694, forward strand.
GTGATCGAAGCGGGTGTATTTAAAGTCTCCAGTATTAAAGTTGCAGAGGCGGCAAAAGTCGTAGAAAACAGTCAAAGAGATGTTAACATCGCATTTATGAATGAATTAGCTATGGTATTTGACAAGATGGGAATAGATACAAATGAAGTTGTAGATGCAATGAATACCAAATGGAATGCCTTGGGTTTTCGTCCGGGACTGGTCGGAGGACACTGCATCGGCGTAGACCCATATTATTTGGTATATGAGGCAGAATGCTTAGGGTATTCCAGCCAGATTATTGCTGCAGGGCGCAAAGTGAATGATGGTATGGCACGATTTGTTGCAGATGCCATCATTAAGCAGCTGGTTTTGACAGGAAAAAGCGTAAAAAATGCGAGAGTAGTAATTTTGGGAATTACGTTTAAAGAAAACTGCCCGGATATCCGCAATTCCAAAGTGGCTGATATGATAAACTGCCTGAAGCAGTATGGGATTGAACCGGATGTCGTCGATCCGCTTGCAGATTATGAAGAAACAAAAAAAGTATATGGATTGAATATTCGAAAGCCTGAAAGCATAAATGATGCTGACTGTCTGGTTTTTGCAGTATCCCATGAACAGTATAAAAATCTTACAACAGATGAAATAGAAAAAATGACTGGTCATGGAGAGAAAGTCATTATAGATATAAAAGGAATTGTCAATAAAAAAGAAGTACTGGACAGAGGCTATCGTTACTGGAGCTTGTAGCTTAGTATACGTGTGTAAATCATTTAATGAGGTTGGATGTAATGATTTTTGGGAAAAAGAAAATGCGGTTTTTTTCCGTCAAAAATGTGGTGGGTTTTACTGCATCAGCAGTGATTTTGTGGGCGTTTACATCGTTTTTTGTGTTCAGTGATTTGGTAATTCCTGTGAACAGGGTCAGAGAATTCTCACATGTGCAGCTGGCGAATAGCATGAAGGAATGCCGCTTTGATGGGGAAGAGTATCTTGTTTCTGATTCAGAAGACTCATGGATTGTCCTTCAGGTGCCAGATACAGGATATAGAATCCTCGAAATTGAAGTAGAAGATCTGGTAGAAGATGTAGGATTATCGCAGATTTTTTATGCGGATGAAGGCAGCTTTACAAGTGAACGTAAAATTTCATTTGTATTAAATAAAGGAACAAATATCGTCCGTCTTCCTAAAGAGGATATTTTACGGCTGAGGCTCGACCTTACTGATCGGACAGGAGTCAAGATTAAAATTGCGGATGTCAGGCTGTTATGCTTTGAACAAAAAGAAGCAGTCAGATTCTATGTGTTATATACAGTCCTGCTTGGTTTTCTGGCTATCATCATGTCGATCTGCCGGATAAAAAAGACAACTGTGAAAGAACTATATCAAGGAATTATCTTATCTGAGAAAAATAGCCTCTGGTTTGTGGCAGTGCTTGTAACAGCTGTATTTTTTGCGGCATATGGAAAGTTTCTGTTGGAAGATACACTTTATTTATATCGTGATATCGGTGCGGATACAATGAACCTGCATATACCGGGATTTTATGCATTTGCCGGTTATATTCGAAACGGCCAGCCGGATTTATGGAATTATGCGAATATCTGCGGCAGTTCGAATCTGTCATTTTTTCTAAATTGTGCAAATCCATTTTTGTTTGCAGTCACATGCATGGGAGCTGTTTTTGGAGAACAGACGATGGTGTATGGATTGTTAGCGGCTCAGTACGTTCAGATTCTTTTAGGGACGCTGTTTTGTTTTAAGCTGCTTGTACTTTATGGCGTATCTAACAGGGCAAAAATAGCCGCATCGCTGATATTTGCATTTAATGGATTCCAGATTCTATGGGGACAGCATTATGGATTTGCTATTTACGGATTGATTAATATAGCAGTGATTTACTGCATTGAAAATTATCTACAGCGGAAAACATTTGGTAAATATCTATGCATCATATTCCTGACCGCCCTCAGCGGCATGATATCTGTGTATATGTCGTATATGGTTCTGTTTATGGCGGGATTTTATGCCCTGCATAGGATATTAAAAAATGAAAAGAAAAAAATGGCTGCGCTAGCAGAGCTTTTCGTGGCAGTTATTCTGGGGCTTGGAATTTCATCGGTTCTTTTCGTGCCGGATGCGGTAGATTTATTAGGTAATTCCACGCGGTTAAGCAGCAATATGGGAATTATGGAGAAAATAGTGTCTAACCTGACAGACCCTTATTCTGCTGATCAGGTCAAAGATATCAGCACCAGGCTGTTGTCAAATAATCTGCTGGGAGTTTCCAATAGAATAAAATCATATACGAATTACTATGAGGTACCCCAGCTGTTTTTTTCCTGCTTTTCCATCAGCCTTTTTGTGCAGTATTTCTTTCTGTTATTCAGAAAGCAGATGGATAAAAAGCATAAGGTTTTATCTTATATCGCGTATGGAATGGTTTTAATTTTGATCTATAACAAAGCGGGATCGTTGATTTTCAATGGATTTGTTTATGCGTTTGGAAGATATACATTTTTGATTATGCCGATTTTTGCAATCGTATCTGCAATCACAATCGATGATATTCTGCTGCGTGGTCTTCGCAGTTATATAGGTCTGGCTGTTTCTACAGTGGTAAATATATACCTGCTGCACAGAGCATATATTCAAATGCCGGATGAAAATCGATTCTGTATACAGGTAATCATTGGCATACAGATCGCTGCGGCCTTGTTCTTCGGTTTCTTTGTGATCACAAAGAAGAGCACGGATTTGCAGAAAAATATCTATTTTATTGCCTTGCTGGCATTGATTGCAGTGGACGTATCTTTTGATTCTTATATTACGGTATATGAGAGAGGGATTATGGGACGAGGCAGCTATGCGCAGTCTCAGGAGAAAATAGATACGGTAAGGAAGATCGTAAATAGTATCAGGGCGGAAGACGGAAGTTATTTCAGGATAGAAAAGACATTCACAGATTTTTCAATAGGCGACGCATATATGGAAGGATATGACGGGATTACGGGCTACAATAATACGATGAATGAAGAGTTTGCGGAATTCAGGGATTACTATATGCCCGGCATGTATTCCTATGAAAGACCTTATAGACCGAAGTATCAGCCGATAAAATATCAGTTTGACAAGATGGGGCTTTTGGGTGTGAAGTACATACTTTCAGATTATGAAATGCCGGATTATCATCAATATCTGATGCTTATAGATGTGCAGGATGGATGCTATATTTATCAGAATAATTTGTATCAGTCTTTTCAGCAGTTTTTCAGTAATGTTTATGATTTTAAAGATTTTATCCGGCTGCCTTATAAGGATAAGACAGAGGTACTGAAAAATCATATCGTTATGAAAGAACGATCACATGCGGGCAGGATAGAAAAAGCGGAAGAGGTCACAGATGATGTAATTGCGGGAGAGAGTGGAAAAGAAAAGGTCTTTCAAAAAATATGTCTGGATGACGGGGAATATCTAGCGGCTTCCTTTTGCGTATCTTCTGATAATGATGCCGCTGATCTTTCTATGGAAGTATATACAGCCACTGGCAATGTCTATGAATATATGATACAGACCTTAAAGCAGAAGGAATATTATTTTCTGCTTCCGGAAAATATCGACAGAATCGTATTCAGCTGTAAAGGGCCTTACAGCTATGATATATCTGATTTTAAAGTATTTAAAGACAGTATTTCAGATGAGACAATAGCAGAAGGGATGCTGGTAAAATCAGGCAGCCGGATGAATGGAAACACGACGGCGGCAGAGGATGGTTATTTATTTCTCCCGATTGTCTATCAGGATGGATGGACCTTGGAAGTAGATGGAAAGCCGGCAGAGCTGCTGCGCGCGGATTCCGGTTTTATGGCATTCTATTTGACGAAGGGAGAGCATGATTATTGTATCCGCTATGAGATACCGGGTATGAAGGTGGGGGCATGTATCACCATCTTATCGCTTTTCGTTACTGCGGCTATGGCAGGCTATAAAATAAGTATGAAACGGAGAAGTGCCAGGTGAGAGTGTCCGGCACATGAGACGGAGGATGAAAGTAGTAATTTTAGCGGGAGGGTTTGGCACCCGTATTAGTGAGGAAAGCCACCTGCGGCCCAAGCCTATGATTGAAATCGGCGGAAAGCCGATTCTGTGGCACATTATGAAGGAATATTCCTATTATGGATACAATGAATTCATTATTTGTGCCGGTTATAAACAGAATGTAATTAAGGAATGGTTTGCAGATTATTATCTTCACAATAGTGACATTACCTTTGATTTTGCAGGCGGCGGTGAAATGACAGTGCATAATAATATATCTGAGCCGTGGAAGGTGACAATTATTGACACAGGGCTGTATACAATGACTGGCGGGCGAGTCAAGAGGATTCAGCCGTATGTCGGCAATGAAACGTTTATGCTGACATATGGTGACGGTCTGTCGGATGTGAATATTCGTGAATTGGAAGTATTTCATAAAATTCACGAAAAGACCGCAACTCTGACGGCAGTGCAGGTTAGGCAGCGATTCGGTATGCTTGATATTGACGATAAGGACGATACAGTGTCTGCATTCCGCGAAAAAGCACTGGCAGACGGATTTCGGATCAATGGAGGATATATGGTGCTTGAGCCGGAGATCTTTCAGTACATTGAGGGAGATCAGACGGTATTTGAAAAGCATCCGTTAGCGCGGCTGTCATCTCTGGGACAGCTTGCGGCCTATAGGCATGACGGATTTTGGAAGTGCATGGATACGCAGAGGGAAAAAGAAGAATTAGAGACGATGATAGCAGAAAAGAATGCACCATGGATGGTATGGGAGCATGGACAGGAGTAACAGATGCTGGAACAAATGACACAGGAACAGGCAAAAAGAAAGATTTTAGAAATAGTATCTGAATATTGCGATGCCTATCATGGGCAGCAGGACAGATGGAAAAAAGGAGGCCGCATTCCCTATGCGTCCCGTGTGTATACGCAGTATGCAGAATCAGACTTTTGACGGTCATCAGGTGGCAAGCGGACCGGACAGCGGGCTGAGTATGCCGGATTTATGCAAGATCGCACAGGCTTATGGCATACGTTCCATGAGAATCAGCAGCAATCGTGAGCTAGAGATGAAACTGCCAAAGATACTAGCAGACGATGAGATGATGTTTTGCGAATTAAAAATTGCGGAGGATGATACGGTATCCCCGCGTACAAAGACCTTCCGAAGAGATGACGGGAAGATGGAATCGTCAAAGCTGGAGGATATGTGGCCGCGTATAGATTAGCAGAGCCGATCGAGGAGATTTATTTTGATAGCAGACTGATTCCAAAAGACCCCGAACGGGAAATTACATTTGTTGACTGCGGGGCATATATAGGAGATACATCCATGAAATTGCTGCAAAAGAAGATTTTCTGCGTAAAAAATCTGTATCTGTGTTTGATACAGTATGTTATGCCATTTACGATGAAAGAGAGAAATAAATGCTAAAATCAAATTATCTAAATGATATCCAAAAGAAATTAAATGGGAAAAGGGTTTGTATTTTTCCAATGGGAATCGCCGGGACTTCTATGAGCGATAAACTGCGTACAATAGGAATTGAAGTAAGCTTTTTTTGCGACAACAGTCCGCAGTCATGGGGAAAGTGTTATAAAGGCAAAGAATGTCTGAGGCCGGAAATACTTGCCCAAATGCCGCAGGATGAATTAGCTGTTGTGATAGAATCCGCAAAATACTATGACGAAATAAAGCGTCAGCTGTTGGACGCCGGAATTAAAAATGTGATGAGAATATTTTTTGAGAAGATTTCGGCAGAAAAATATACGAGTGAAAATATGGAAGCATTTTTAGATAAGGCTGAAGACGTAAAAAATATCTGCGCAGATCAAAGATCTATCGATGTGTATGAATATTTATTATCATCCTGGCAGGAAGATTCGATTGCTGACGATTATTTTAAAAAAGTATGTGATAAAAATCAGTACTTTGCAGAAGGCGTTATCCATTTAAAGGAAGATGAAGTGTTTGTTGATCTTGGTGCATATACGGGAGACACGGCACGGTCTTTTCTGGAAGAGAGCCGTGGAAAATATGAAAAAATGCATCTGTTTGAACTGGATCCGTTTATTTATAGACAGCTGATGAAAAACGCAGCGTCCATGCAGGAAGAAGGAACAGGATTGATACAGTGTTATCCATATGGCATATCAGATCAGCATGGGACAATATCATTTGTATCAGGAGACAGCAATTCATCTATTCTGGACAGCAGTGACAATGCTGATGCTGATGCCGGTGAAATAAGGACGCTGGATGAGCTGCTGGGCGGTGAAAAGGTGACATTTATCAAGATGGATATTGAAGGCGCTGAGCTCTCAGCTTTAAGGGGGGGGGTAAAAACGATTCAGGCACAGAAGCCGACGCTGGCAGTGTGTATATACCACAGTCCAGACGATATGCTGGAAATTCCTCTTTTTATAAAGAAGCTTGTGCCGGAATATAAGATCTATATACGCCATTATACAGATGAAATGCTGGAAACAGTCTGCTATGCAGTTATAGAAGATTGAATGATAATAGATACCAAATCATGAAGGAGTAAAAATGGTCAAAGTTAATGAAGAGCAGAGAAAAGAAATCGAAAACAGCAGAAGAGAAAAATTGAAAAGAGAAAAGCCGTTCGTATATGAAAAAATCATGAGGTATGATGAAAAATTAATGCGGGGAGAGAGCACAGCGATTGTTGATTTCTGCTTTGATTATAAATGCAACATGCACTGCACGCACTGCAGTAATGCGAATTTTGCAAAAAAAGAACGTGCACTTACGATTGATGATCTGAAGGATTTTGCCCGGCAGGCAGACAAACTGGGGCTGGCCCAGTTTAATATATCAGGAGGGGAGCCGCTCTGTTTCGATAATCTGGATGATATTATTCTGGCGCTTAATCCAGAAAGGTTCCATATATCTATGAGTACAAACGGTCTGCTGCTGACACCTGAAAGGGCGAGGCACTTAAAGGAGATCGGCCTTGATAAAATGAAGATCAGTCTGGACAGTATCGATGAAGAAGTCTATATGCAGACAAGACAGGCCGCGGGGACGTATGAGAAAGCAAAGGAATCCTTATTTATTGCAAAAGACGCAGGAATTCAGACTGCAATCCAGACCGTGATCTCTCATCAGAACTGCCAGACCAAAGCGACAGAGGAGCTTGCGAAGTTTGCCAATGACAATGGATTTAATCTGGATATTATGATAGCAAGGGCAATCGGACGGTGGGAAGGAAAGGAAGAGGTACTGATTACGCCGGAAGATAATGAGTTTCTGCTGAATCTAAGGAATAAATATCCGGTGGTACACAGGGATACATTTCCTACTTACGGGCAGGACAGGGGGTGCGGCGCAGTAAAAAATATTCTGCATCTGACAAAATATGGAGATATCCTGCCATGTGTATTTATGCATATTTCTATAGGAAATATTTTCGAAGAGCCATTAGAAAAAATCATAAACAGGGGATTAAGCATCAAATGGTTTGGCCAGCATTGTCCGACGTGCCTTTCAGGCGAGAATAAAGTCTTTATCCGCGACTATATGTCTAAATTTTATGGAAAAGCTCTGCCGGTCAGCTATCAGGAGGTGTTTACGCAGAGGGATTATCTATATTAAAGAGGTGCTGCTGATGAAATATTACTATATAAAGTCATTAGAAAAAATTCTGGAACATGCAGAAAACCGGAAAATAGTACTGTATGGTACAGAGCGGCTTTCACAGGTTATTTACCAGCATTTCGTACATATGAACAGAGAAGTCTTATATTTTGTGGATGAAAATTATCATGAGGGATCACTTTTTGGTAAAGAAGTCAGAGATCCGCTGGATCTTATTTATGAAAATAAGGATGAGATTTATGTGCTTTGTTTTATGATGAAAGATCATGGCGCTGTTTATTCAAAACTGACTGGTTATGGGCTGCTCTTTGAAAAAGAGTTTGGGATTTATGGAGTAGGAGGGTATATTCAAAAATTCGATGCGGTAGATTCCATGCTTGGATTCACAAGGCTTTATGACGGGCTGACAGGCTTTAAAGTATATGGGGATTCTAAGAAGAAAAATACGGTAAAGATTATGACGCTGGGAGGCTCTACGAGTGACCCTTCTATGGGAAATTATATGACTTGGCCGGAATATTTATATCATGAGCTGAAAGAAAAATACGACGTTATCGTTTATTCTGGAGGAATGGGCGGCTACTGCGTACATCAGGAATTACTAAAATTTTTAAGGGATGGACTGGCTCTGCATCCTGATATTTTAATTACTTTTGATGGATATAATGATGTCGGATATCAGGTGTCTGTGAAGGAGCATCCTTATATGCACCGCTATCAGAAAAAATTTTATGATTTTGTGGAAAATCATAATCCGATGGCGCCGGATACGCTGGATATGCGTGGAGTACGAAAGATCGAGCATGGGGTTGGCTATTTAGAGACTGAAGATTCTTGGAACTGGTATCAGGGCATCAGAACGATACATGCTGTTGCCAAGGAACATGGGATACAGTATTTTGCGTTTCTGCAGCCTATGCAGGATACCGGACGGGCAGTAATAGATGAAAGCATTACGGAGCTGAAAGAGCTGTATCTATGCGAAGATATGCGTGTGCGGGATATATTGAAAGGCGCAGCGGAGTTTGCGGATGGCTGCAGGAAATATATAAAGAATGACGGATATATCACAGATTTGACAGATATATTTGATGGCGAGGCAGATGTATATTATGACATCTGCCATAGTACAGATAAGGGACACCGTATGATAATGAAACATATTTTGAAAAAAATCAAACCAGTCATGGAGGAATACAGAAAATGCTAATACTGGGAATTTCCGCATTATATCATGATTCTGCAGCAGCCATTGTTCAGGATGGAGAGATTATAGCAGCGGCACAGGAAGAACGATTTACGAGAATTAAGCATGATTTAAGTCTGCCGGTTCATGCAGTCCGGTACTGTCTGGATGAAGCAGGAGCTGACTTAAAAGATATTGATTATGTCGTCTATTATGACAATCCGTTGCTGACACTTGACCGGTTCTGTAAAAATGTGCTTGCGCTGGGAGGAGATTCCGGGCTGCTGCTGGAGCGTTCCGCTGAATCGATCTTTGGAAGAAAACTATGGATTCATGAAGGTATAGAAAAAATGTCAGGGGGGTTCGGAAAGAATGGAAGTCTGCTCGTGACGGAGCATCATGTCTCCCATGCCGCGTCAGCTTTTTATCCGTCTCCCTTTGAGGAAGCGGCAGTTATTACGATGGATGGTGTCGGAGAGTGGGCATCTGCATCGATCGGATCTGGAAGCGGCAGCCATATTAAGATCTTAAAAGAAATTAACTATCCGCATTCTATAGGTCTGCTGTACAGTGCCTTTACTTATTTCTGCGGCTTTAAAGTGAATTCCGGCGATTATAAGCTGATGGGGCTTGCACCTTACGGAGAACCTTCTTTTTACAGCCTTATCAAAGATGAATTAATTGAGATAAAAGAAGACGGCTCCTATAAGCTGAATCTGGAATACTTTGATTTTTACAGAAACGATGTGATGACGAATGAGAAATTTGAAAAACTGTTTGGAGGAGCGCGCAGGGAGCCTGAGTCAGAGATTACAAAAAGAGAAATGGATATGGCAGCTTCCGTGCAGAAGGTGGTCGAAGAAGTCATGCTGAAAACTGCTGCATATGCAAAGCAGCTTACGGGTATGAAAAATCTGGTTCTTGCAGGAGGAGTCGCACTCAACTGTGTTGCAAATGGAAAACTGCTGGAAAAAAAGATCTTTGACAAAATCTGGGTGCAGCCGGCAGCCGGAGATGCGGGAGGAGCTTTAGGTGCAGCGTTATTTGCTTATTATAAAAAATCAGGCGCCAAGAGAATTGTCCGGGGCGGCGACTCCATGCAGGGAAGTTATCTGGGGCCAGGTTTTTCAATAGAAGAAGCAAAGCAGTATCTGGATAAAAATGGTTATCGGTATATACAGCTTTGCAGTCAGGAGCAGAAGGATCAGACGATAGCAGAACTGCTGAATGAAGGAAAGGTGATTGGAATCTGCAGCGGAAGAATGGAATTTGGGCCAAGAGCTCTGGGCAATAGAAGCATTATCGGGGATGCCAGGTCGGCAGATATGCAGTCTATTATGAATCTGAAGATAAAATACAGAGAATCTTTCCGTCCTTTTGCACCGTCGGTTCTGGAAGAAGATGTATCAGATTATTTTGAGTTAGAAGAAGACAGCCCGTATATGCTGATGGTTGCACAGGTGAAGAAGCAGAGGCAGATTCCTTTTGATATGAAAAATTATGATACAGATCACGGGCGGATAAATATGCTGCCGATTGTAAACGAATTAAGATCAGATATTCCTGCTGTGACGCATGTGGATTACAGTGCAAGGGTACAGACTGTCAATAAAAATACAAATCCGCAGTATTATGGGATCATCAGGGCATTTAAAGAGCTGACAGGGTGCAGCGTAATTGTAAATACGTCATTTAATGTGCGGGGCGAACCGATTGTATGTACGCCAAAAGATGCATATGAATGTTTTATGAGGACACAGATGGATGTCCTGGTTTTGGACAGCCTCATTTTATATAAGGAGGAACAGCCCGAATTCATAGAGTCAGGCAGTTGGAGGGAAAAGTATGAGCTTGATTGAGAAAGAAAAAGGAATTCTATATCAAATAGCTATCGATGATTTTGAACAAAATGCAGAAAAAGATTTTTTAAGGGCAGGACAAGAAGTGAGCCGGCTGCAGACATATTATCTGCAGAAAGACAAGAGTGAGGAAGAGTATCTTGCGGAATACGGTTTTGATACGCCGGCCGGCCTGATGGGGATGCTGGAAAGACATTTCGATGATGAAAGCGAGAGAAAAATGATTCATGCAGTCGCGGCGGCAGCGTTTAAGCTGCATAATGATACGCAGGTGCAGGACGCCCTTCCGGAAAAAATATATAATTTTTAGGTGGTATTATGCTTGAATATACAAAACTAAAAGAATATAAGCGGCAGAATTTAATAGAGATTCTTCCGCTGAAAAAACCTTTTACATTATTAATAGAACCTTCGAATTACTGCAATTTCAGATGTGTTTCCTGTTTTCAGAGCTTAAAGAGTGAAAATTATCTGACAAGGCACCGCGGGCTTATAGATATGGAGCTGTATCAAAAGATCATCAGGCAGTTTCAGCAGTGGGAAGGGGACAGGCTGAAGGTATTAAAACTGAGTCTGTATGGAGAGCCGCTCACGAATCCGCACTTTGGAGAAATGCTGCGGACTGCGAGTGAATCCGGCATAGCAGAGCGCATAGAGACGACTACGAATGCATCCCTGCTTACGGAAGAGACGGCAGAGCAGATGGTGCGGTACGGACTGGATTATATCAGGGTGTCTGTTTACGGAGGAAACCAGAAGCGCTATGAAGAAGTGACAGGCTGCCCGGATGCGGATATGAAGCAGATACGGGAAAGTTTAAAGATGCTGCAGAATTATAAGAAAAAATATGGAAAAGAACGGCCGTTTATCAGTGCAAAAATGTTGGATACCTATACATCGGAAAATGAAGAATTTCTAGAGTATTTTTCAGAAGCAGCAGATGAGGTATATATTGACAAGCCGCATAACTGGGTGGCTTCTGAAGAAAAAAGCTTTTTGGGAAGCCTATATGAGGAAGGACAGGAAAAACTGCTCAGGCAGGATCTTAAAAAGGTGCACAGCAGGCGCACAGCATGTCCAATGGCGTTTACTACAATGGCTGTGCGCTGTGATGGTTCGGTAAGTCCCTGTTGTGTGGACTGGGCCGGAGGAACCAACATCGGCAGTATCCAGGAACAGGATATACGTGAGATCTGGGACGGAGACAGCATGTATGAATTTCGGAAAATGCAGCTGGAGAACAGGCGGAGGGAGAACCCAAGCTGCAGAGGCTGTGACCTGCCGGATAACAGCTATTATACACGGGACAATATAGACGGATTCCAGGTAGAAAGGCTGCGTGAAAATTAAAGTGAAGAAGAATTTATAGATGGATTTCAAATAGAAAGGCTGTGTAGAAATTAAAGTGAAGAAGATTTTGATTACAGGGGGAAATGGATTTATCGGCAGAAATCTAAAAAACTATCTGTCTGGGCAGAGTGACAGGTATGATGTGCATGTCCCGATGCATCCGCAGCTTGACCTGATGGACAGCTGCCTGGTAGAACGGTATCTTAGTCAGAATTCTTTTGACATTGTTGTACACAGCGCAGTATATGGAACACTGGGAATGCCAGAAGAAGCTGCCCGTATCAGCCAGCTGAGGAACAATCTGCAGATGTTTTATAACTTAAAGAGGTGTTCGGATGCTTTTGGTAAAATGTATTATTTTGGCTCCGGTGCAGAGTATGCAAAAGATGCGTACATACCGTTTATGAAAGAAGAATATTTTGGCCGGATGCTGCCGCAGGATGATTACGGGCTGTCAAAGTATATTATGGCGGATGGTATCCGAGAAGATGGAAATATATATGATCTGAGGCTGTTTGGAGTGTTTGGGCCGTATGAAAATTATAACTATCGATTTAATTCAAACGTGGTTTGTAAAGCACTGAGCGCTCAGCAGATTAGGATTCACCGCAATGTATATTTTGATTATCTGTATATCGCGGATTTATGCCGCATTATGGAATGGTTCTTGGAACATGAGCCGCGCTGGCGCTGGTATAATGTATGTACGTCTCAGAGTACAGATATTTTAACGATCGCCAGAATGGCTGTCAATGTAACTGGAAGCAGCTCGCAGATACTTGTTGAGCAGGAAGGGCTGGGAAGAGAATATTCTGGGGATAACAGCAGGTTGCTGCTTGAAGTCGGTGATTTTACGTTTACGCCGCTTGAAGATGCTGTCTGTGAACTGGCAGCGTTTTACCGCAGTACGGGGTTTAAATTGGAAGGCGAGTACTAGTTGCGGAAGGCATTGTTCAACCACGCTCAGTAAGAATATGCCTATAGGCAGAGAGGAGATAATATATGAAATGCCGATGCTGTGAGAGCGAATTTGATTCCAGTGCAGTCCTGCATTTTGAAAATATGCCGGCAAGTGCGCAGGGCTTTTTGGAGGAAGGAGAAATGGATGCTGACTGCGGACAGGAACTTGCAGTTTATCAGTGTCCTTACTGCGGGCTGATTCAGATTGCTGGTAAGCCGGTGCCTTATTACCGCGATGTCATTCGGGCATCCGCTGTATCAGAGGAGATGAAAGGATTCAGGCTGGAGTACTTCAGGGAGTTTGTCAGGAAATATGAACTGGAAGGTAAAAAAATACTGGAGGCAGGATGCGGCTGCGGAGAGTTCCTGGAGCTGATGAACCAGGCAGGCGCTTTGGGATATGGGATAGAACATAAGCGGGAGTCTGTGGAGAATTGTGCAAGGAAAGGACTGCATGTATTCGAGGGATTTTTAGATCATGCACAGACAGGTCTGCAGGAAGCGCCTTTTGACGGTTTTTTTATTATGAATTTTCTTGAGCATATTCCCCGGCCGAATATTTTTTTGAAAGCCATAGGCAATAATCTGGCGGAACATGCAGTCGGGCTGATTGAGGTTCCGAACGTAGATATGATTCTAAAGAAAAATATGTTTTCTGAATTTATTAGGGATCATCTGATGTATTTTACGGAAAGCACGCTGCGGATTCTGCTGGAAAAGAATGGGTTTGAAGTGGCTGACTGTCAGTCTGTCTGGCATGATTATTGTCTTGCAGCAACGGTGAAGAAAAAGTCGGCTCAGGATTTAAATGCGTTTTATCTGGCAATGGAAAGGATGACGGCTGAAATCAACCAGTATATAGATCAGATTCACAGCAGGAATCAGAATGTGGCGGTATGGGGTGCCGGTCATCAGGCGCTGGCTGTTATTTCGCTGTGCCGGATTGCGGATAAAATCAGTTTTGTCGTTGATTCTGCTGATTTCAAGCAGGGAAAATATACGCCGGCATCACATTTGAAAATAGTGTCTCCAGAAGAACTGAGAAATCATAATATAGGAGCGGTTATTGTAATGGCTGCCAGCTTTTCCGATGAGGTTGCGGGCATCATAAAGAACAAATTCAAAGGGATTGAGGCTGTAATTCTGCGTGAAAACCGTCTTGAATATGTATGAGGGAGATTATTTACATAAATGTCTGCTGTTTTTATTATGTAAGTGAGCGGCAGTCGTTTCAGGCAGAATATTTTCTTACAGAAAAATGCGGGGTGTGAAAGCCTATATGCGGAATAGAGAAACGAATGGAAACGGATATTTTTGGAATGCATTTGCGGGCCTGGTAAATGCGGGGGAATCAGTGATTCTGCTGATGGTGGTTACTCGAATAACGGGCCTGCCGGATGCAGGAATGCTTACGATTGCCTTTGCAGTGGGCAATCTGATGATGACCATTGGAAAATTCGGAGTTCGCAGTTACCAGTCTACGGACGTAAAAGAATATTTTTCTTTTTCGGATTATTTTTGGACAAGATGTGTTACGGTCGGGCTGATGATCGTTTGCAGTCTGGCATATATGTATTTCTGCGTGCTGGAAAAAGGATACGACAGTAAAAAAGTGACTGTTATTTTGTCAGTATGCTTCATTTATGCGGTAGAGTCTTTAGAGGATGTTTTCTGGGGATTTTACCAGCAGAAGATGGTGTTAGATCTGGGAGCTAAAGTATTTATTCTGCGATGGATGGGGATATTAAGCGTATTTATTCTGCTGCTGCTTATAAGAAAGAACCTGCAGCTGTCTGCGGTCTGCAGCGCTCTGGCGGGAATGACTGTATTTGCAGTCTGGAATGCCAGGGTGTTTCGCTCCTTCCAGGAAAAGATCACATTTATTCGGGCAGATGCTGTGCGGCGGATTGTGAGGCAGTGTTTTCCTTTATGTATTTCTTCATTTTTATCATTTTATGTAATCAATGCCTCTAGGTACGCGATTGACAGGCATCTGCCAAAGGAGGTGCAGGCATGTTTTGGGTTTATTGCCATGCCGGTATTTGTCATTCAGCTGCTGAACGGATTTTTATACCAGCCTTCGCTGGTGCAGATGTCGATGGAATGGAACGGCGGCAGAATGCGCAGCTTTCGCAGGAGGGCTGTCGGGCAGTGCATGGCTGCAGCCGTATTGACGCTGGTATGCCTGCTGGGGGCGTATGTGTGCGGAATACCTGTCTTATCCGCTATGTATGATACGGATTTAAAAGATTATAAGCTGGAATTATTAGTGCTTTTGACTGGCGGGGGAATGCTGGCATTTGCAGGATATTTTAATGTACTGCTTACGATCATGAGAAAACAGGAATCAATGATGTATGGATACGGGGCGGCAGCATTTTTGGCTTTTCTTTTTATGAATCGGGTTGTAAAAACGTATGGAGTAATGGGGGCGGCTGTCTTTCAGACACTGCTTCTGATGGTGTTGGCAGTATATTTTGGCTGGCTGTGTGTGCGTGCACAGATTCCAGAACAATAACTGTTGATGGTTACTTTTCACGGGTCAGGAATGCACACTAGCTGCGCGTTCCGTGAGAACATGATTACGGGACTTTCCATCTGGAAGGAGGAAAGGTATAGGTATCTGCAGGGGACTTATCCAGTGATCTTTTTTAGCTTCGTGGGAATAAAAGGAAATAATTATCTGACGGTACATCAAGCTCAAAGGGATTGAGGCTGTCATCCTGCGTGAAAACCGTCTGGAATATGTATGAGGGGAGATGACAAGAAGATGGTGAGGAGAGATCATTTACATAAATGTCTGCTGTTTTTATTATGCATGATTATTTTCGGAAGTATGTTTGTGCTGCTGTATCTGGCAGCAGCGGGCAATAATGACCAGATCTATAAGGATATTATAGCCGGCAGCCGGATTGCTGGTACGTCTGGTAATAAATCCATTGAGATGCATCTGCTGTATATTCTGATTTTTGCCGGGCTCATCTGTTATACCCTGTTTTATTATTTCCAAATAAAAAGAGGTATCTGCGGCAGAACACAAGAAAAGTCATGCCTGCAGCCGCCGGATTATGGCAGATATTTTCTGGCGGCAGTATGTGTGATGGCAGGGATTTATTCTGCTGCATATTCTGGTCCAAATCAGATGATGATTGCATCTATGATGTATGCTATCATTCTTTTTCTGACAGGCAAAGATCTGGTAGTGCCGGGAATGATTTTTTTGCATATGGCAGCTTTCGGGACAGCCGCAGTATATAGAATCTATGCATGGCTTGGAGGAATGCAGGAACAAAATGAGTCCTTTGTAACACTTGCGGCATTATTCATTGCAGTTATTTTGCTTTTATTTAGAGATAGGCAGGCGGCATTTCGAAGGGGAATACTGATTTTTCAGCTGTTTGTGCCTATGCTTCTCTTGATTTTTACAAAATCAGAGTACTTATATCAGGAAGAATTTATTACAATTCAGACACCGATATTCGTAAAGCTGTTTGTTTTGATTCTGGTGGCTGTTTTTCTAGCAGAAGCAGTTGTTGTTTTGAAAAAAAATTGGAGAAGCCCGGGAGATTTCAGCCGGATGATCAGTCTGGGAAGCTGTGCTGCAATCATGGCATTTAACCGTTTTAGCGGTACAGGTGCGGTAATGTCAACAGATATGCATCATCCGTTTGAAAATATCATAGGGTATTCACAGATTTTTAAGATGGGACAGAAGGCATTTGAAGAATATATTCCAATATCTGGTTTGTATTCTGTTGTCCAAGGCGCTGTATTTGAGCTTTTTGGCAAAGGGCTGTTTGCTGATTATTATGTAACACAGAATGTATTTTATACGCTGGTTGTCCTTGCCGTAGTATATTTGTTAAATAAGCAGGCTGACCGAAAGCTGGTTTTTTTAATAGCACTGTATATGGGAATGGGAGATTATAACAGGAATATATTTATACTGCCTTTGATGTTGCTGCTTTCCATGCCGAAGCTGGTGGAAAGAAAAAATCTATGGCTGAAAGTATGGTTTATCACCAGTTTTTTGCATGGGCTGTATTATCCGCTGTTTGGAGCAGCAGTATGTGCGGCATTTCTGCCTCTGAGTATCTGGCAGATTGTGAACTATATCCGTTCCGGGGAGCTGAAAAAAGATGTGAAAAAAATCTCTTTCTGGACAGGCTGGGGAATCTGTATTCTGCCGGTGCTGGCAGGCATTCCGCTGCTGACAGGGACTTATAGGCATATAAGAGCAATGTCTGACCAGAGTGTTATTGATGCGGGCATAACTTGTTTTTCGAAAATGCCCCCTGATGATTTCTTTCCGTTTTTTTCAGAATATGTATTCATAAGGGTTATGGTATATCTAGTGCTGACATTTATGATACCGGCGGCAGCTTCGTGGATTGCTTACGCAATGGCATTGAAATTTATAGGGACAAGAGACGGCGCATTGGCTGCGTGTCTGGGATTTTCACTGGTAATTATGCCGGCAATATCTTATTCTTATACATTTGTGAGGCTTGATAATCTGCTGTCGCGCAGTCAGGCCGGATTGATTGCGGCAGCTGTTATGCTGCTTATCATAACTTTTCGTTATATACAAGAAGAGAAGCTGAGGATGATATTGTTTATCTGTTCTTTTTTCATCCTTGCTATTTCGCAGACAAACGGAGTCGCGGGGAGCAGTTGGAAATTATCCCCATATTATACCGTTCCTGAAGGATATGTATATGTCTCCGACGATGGAAAAACAAATATTGGCACAGGTTTTATGGAAGAAAATCAGTATCAGGCGATTCTGTCTGGTTGGGAAAATGCAAAGAATTTTGATAAAGATGCTTCGTATCTGGGCAGCTGCGGCTATTTTGGATATTACTATCTATATGGTCTGAAAGGAATTTCTACGATAGAAACGGAAACGATAAAAGGATATGGAGCTGTGCAGGAAACTGCTGATTTATTGAAAGAGCAGAGGAATGCTGTTGTAGGAGGAATCAGCCCTTTCGGGCATTATTATTTATATCACTGGCTTGTTACATCAGGCGAATATACATGGGACAGCCAGGATAAGGTGTTTTATCCGAGTGTCGGCTTGGAATATGAGGAAACAGCAGCCCGGAACAAAGAGATTGATCTGTCAGGAAAGCTGATTGAAACAGGAAAGGCGGTGGCTTCGTGGGGGTCCTCTTTTGACTCTATGGCGGATATATTCGGCTCAGTGGGGACGGAAATAAAGATCGAACATTTTGGAAGCAGTGCGAATGTATTGTTTTCGGAAAGTGTGGATGGAAGTGATGCTGATTTCCTATATTTGGAATTTGGAGATATAGAGCATGATGTTCAATATGTACTATCCGAAGCAGAGCAGCAGATGTCATGGCTGGCAATGATAGGGCGGCGCCTGATGAAGAAAAATTATAATACAGGGAAAAAAATCACTGTCACATGGCAGGATGAATACGGCGAAGACTGTGGGATAAAATGTGATATTGGCAAAGGAAAACTGCTCATTCCGCTAGGCGCCGGGCAGAAATGGCTGCTGCATGAACATGACAGAATAACAGTTAAGGCTGAGTGGAATGGTGAAAAGATGGATGTTCCGGGGATTACGGATATACAGTTATTAAAGCTGAGAGAAGTACAGTAAGTGATAAGTACAGACAGCTTTTAATTAGGGGAAGGGTAAAGTGATGGAGAAAATATTACTGTTTATTCCTATGTATAATTGTGAGAAACAGATTGTCCGGGTATTAAAACAGCTCGACGATGAAATATGCGGACTGCTATCAGAAGTAATAATTATTAATAATAGAAGTACGGATAATGGGGAAAAAGCAGTGACAGCATTTTTGCAGGCACATCCGCTGCACGTGCCGGTGCGTCTATTGCGCAACGATGACAACTATGGGCTGGGAGGGTCACACAAGGTTGCTTTCCGGTATGCAGAAAAAAAAGGATTTGATTATGTCATTGTCCTGCACGGGGACGATCAGGGGGATATTAGGAATCTTGTACCTTATTTAAAAAGCCGGGAATATGTTGGATATGACTGCTTCTTAGGGGCACGATTTATGAAAGGTTCAAAGCTTAAGGGATATTCAAAATTCCGTACAATCGGAAATCTGGTTTATAACCTGCTGTTTACAGCTGGAACGGGAGAGAAAATCTATGATCTCGGTTCAGGGCTTAATATGTATCGGACTGCAATACTGAAAAAACCATTTTATAAAAAATACAAGGATAATCTGATGTTTAACTACTGTATGATCCTTGGATTGGTATATTTTAGATTCAGTATCAGATTTTTTCCGATTGTATGGAGAGAGGATGATCAGATCTCGAATGTAAAGATGGCAGGGCAGGCAGTCACTGTATTGAGATTGCTGATGTGCTACATATTTTATAAACAGAAATTTATTTTCAGTGATCACCGGGATAAAAAGGTGGATGCCTACACGGCAGAAGTGATTTATATAAGCAGGGGTAGCACGGGCAGATACCCTGCACGGCAAAAATTATCCATTCATGAGGGGAGTAGAGGGAATCATGAAGCGCAGGAGGAGATATAGAATTGCAAATATTCTTGTGCTGCTGCTTGCGGCAGTATTGTTTGGAATTAATTATTATGGATCGGAAAAATGCCTGGGGGTGAAAAAATCGCCGTTTTAGTATTGGCAGCGGCAGCTGTTCACAGTATAAAGATCTTTCGACTGTATTTTGCCCTATATGGAAAAGGCGTGTCATCTGGACAGCATTTGAGACAGTATTGTAAGACTATAACAGTCAATATGATTATTCCATTAAAAATGGGTGATATTTTTCGTGCGTATTGTTATGGGTATAAAATGCAGAATTATTTTGGCGGGGCTGCATTGATTGTATTTGACCGTTTTACGGATACGTTGGCGCTTGTGACAATGATTCTGGCTGTTCAGATGGTCTGGGCATTAAAAATTATGCCCCTGCTGTACATTTTGCTTATTATTCTGATGTTTTTATGCAGCTGTTATCTGGTATTTCCGGGAATGTATCAGTATTGGAATAAATATTTTTTGAAACTGAGTGCTTCAAAGAATAGAAACAGTATATTAAGGATGTTGGAATATTTCAATTATGCATATAAGGAGCTTGTGATAACGATAAAAGGCAGGGGGATTCTGCTGTATATCCTGTCGCTTGCAGCGTGGGCAGTGGAAATATACGGGCTGTTTCTTTCGAACGGAATATCAGCCGGTAATCAGGCAGAGCAGATGGTTTCAGATTATCTGATGTCAGCGCTGACCGGCATTCCATCGGTTTACATGGAACAATTTGTGTTGGTCAGCATTCTGCTGCTGGCTGTTATATATTTATTTCTTCATATGGTATATTTGACAGATCTGTTCTTATTATTGGAAGATTTTTTGTTCTAGGGTATAAAACAGAAAGAAGGGATATAGTGAAGGTATTAGTTGTTTTTGATGACACAGTAGAAAAGAGCGAAATAATTGTGGACGTAATCGGAGACAGGGGATTTTCAGATGTGGTTGTAAAGAGAAAGCGACTGGAAGACTATTATTGTGAAAAAATAAAAAGCCTGTATCCGCAGGCGGAATGGAGACTGGTGCGGTCTGTATATGAGTTTCATGAAATGCTTCCAAAACTGGAAACATACTGGGAGCAGGATACAAGGGTGCTGCACTGCTTTTCTAATTATATGATTTCTGAGGAAGAAAAGATGCGCTTGTCTTTTGAAAAGCTGTGCTATATTCACGAATCTTATCGGGTGCTGAACAGTGGAAAAGCAGCAGCCTTAATGTTTCGGGATATTGCTGATTATGAGGCGTATATAGCTTCTATATGCAGCGGGCTGACATCCGCCGATGCGGCAAGGCAGATCACAGAATCTTTTGCAGCAGAGGGACTGGTGGATATCAGTATAGTGGAAAATTTTATTCATTGCATTGCCGGTAATTTTGATTCTCGATATTTTAATTCTCTTCAGGGTGATGCGTACACATTGGTAAAAAGTTCAACTGATAAGAAAAAAATAAAAAGTGAGTATATGTATTATTATCTTCTGCCGGAAGATATGAGGTTCTGTTATGTCATGCCTTTTCATTATGAGGAAAATGAACAGAAAGCAAGCTATCGTATGGAGCGGCTGCATATGACAGATCTGGCAGTCCGATGGATACATGGCTCTATAGATGAGGAAGAATTTGGACAGTTAATGGATAAATACTTTTATTTTTTTCAAAACAGGCACTGTATGGAAATTACAGAAGAAGCTTTTGTGCAGATTTCAAATGCTTTGTATGTGGATAAAGTAAAGGAACGAGTCACTGCATTAAAAAAAACGCCGAAGTACGATAAGATTGCAGATCTTATGGCGGCTGCATGTCATGTACGCAGTATTGATGCATTGGTTGAAAAATATTTCAGGCTGAAGGAACAAATTGAGGGAAAAAATAAATATCCTTGTGTTGCTGTAATTGGTCATGGAGACCCCTGCTTTGCAAATGCCCTGTACAGCAAGTCGACAAAAACCCTGAAATTTATTGATCCAAAAGGAGCGCTTACAGAAAGGGAGCTGTGGACAAATCCTTATTATGATGTTGCGAAGCTCAGTCATTCAGTATGCGGATGTTATGATTTTTTTAACAATGCATTATTTGAAATTCGTATTGATGAAAGCTTTGCATGTACGTTGGATATTCCATTCGATAATTCAAAGTATATACAGATATTCAGGTGCAGGTTAAAAGAGCAGGGATATGACTATCTGACAGTCCGATTATATGAGGCGTCTTTATTTTTGTCTATGCTGCCGCTCCATATTGATTACCCGCATAAGGTATTTGGCTTTATTCTGAACACCTGCAGGATACTGGAGGAGATAGAGAGATATGTTCAATGATTATTCTTTTGTGTTTGATATAGATGGGACGCTCTGCCCAGTGAAAAAGAGCGGAGAGAATTATGAAGATTTAGTACCGTATTCGGATATGGTAGAGAAATTAAAGTATTATAAAGCGAATGGAGCAAAAATCGTACTGTTTACATCAAGAAACATGAATTCTTATCAAGGGAATCTGGGGCTGATTAATAAAAATACGGCAAAGATCTTGATGGAATGGCTGGATAAATGGGAAATTCCTTATGATGAGATCTTGTATGGGAAACCATGGCCGGGACATAAGGGATTTTACGTGGATGACCGTTCTGTAAGGCCGGATGAGTTTTTAAGCCTTACGCTAAGGGAAATGGAAGAAATCTGCAAAAAAAGCAGGGCAGCAGTTAAAAAACGTGAAACAGTTAAGGAGGGGCCGGGCTTGCAAAAGATAGAGGTGGTTATTACAATGGGCGGAGCAGGGCTGCGGTTTCGTAACGCCGGTTATGATGTTCCCAAGTATATGATTGAGGCAAAAGGAAAGACATTGTTTGAATGGTCAATGCTCAGTCTCGCCGGTTATGCCGCAGATGTAAACCAGTATATTTTTATTGTAAAAAAGGATGAAAAAGAAGATGCAGAAACATTTATCAGGCAGCAGTGTGTAAAACTGGGATTTGAGAGATATCATATCATTGTGATTGACTGCGTTACTGAGGGGCAGGCAGCAACAGCCATGCTTGCCGCTGCATACTGGGATGAGGATAAGCCGCTGCTTATTTATAATATTGACACATATGTGGAGCCGGGAGAGATGAACAGCAGCCAGTTAAAAGGGGATGGCTTTATTCCGTGTTTTCAGGCAAGGGGAGATCATTGGAGCTTTGTAAGGACAGATGTCAAGGGACGGGCAGTTGAGGTGAAGGAGAAGCAGAGAATTTCTGGTGATTGTACGCTGGGGGCTTATTATTTCAGAACATGCAGACTATATAAATCGTTGTATTATGCGTATTATGGCGGAACGGGTCATCTGGTCCATGGGGAAAAGTATGTAGCGCCGCTTTATAATTACCTGATAGAGCAGGGCGGTGATGTCTATATTTCTAATATCAGGCGTGAGAAAGTACATGTGATGGGAACGCCGGAGGAATTACATGAATTTTTGTCTGAGGGCAAGATCTAAGCAGCAGGCCTTTGTTGTATTTTGCAATAAATGCAAAGTTCTGGGCGAAACTGTGACATTTTCTATCCTCTTATGCCATTTTGATGCTGCAAAGTTTTATCCTTTTTACTGATATCTGAAGCTGTGAATAGTGATTTGTAAATGTGTGGAATAAGTTTCCAGATTATGACACGGAAAAATAAGCCAGTTCCTGCGTACTTTTTAAGGTAGTGTTAATCATACATGATTATGATATATGATTATGAAGCAGAAATGCAAGTATAGGCAGCTTTCAACAAATCAGAATAGAAGGAGTTACGAATGATGCACCAGAAAAGAATTTTGGCAGGAGCACTGGGATGTCTGCTGATCTGCAGTCACCCGGCGGGTTATATGGCAGCAGCGCAAATCCCTCAAATACAGATAGCAGAGGATTCATCAGAATCGGCCGCACAGGCAGAAGCCGGGCAGCAGTTAATGGAACAGGCAGAGCAAGCTTCACAGCAGATCATCCGGCCGGAAGATCTGGAGCCGGATTTTAATGATCCGGATTATGTGAAACAGCTTTATATGCAGGAAAATGTGGAAGAACCGGATCAGGGAGCTTCGATGTTTTCTCTAAGGGCGCGTTCGGAAGTGACAAAAAGTCCATTTACCGGGCTTACTTATACACATGCAGCGCGGCTCAGCGGCTACGGCATTGTACACGGCATAGATGTATCCAAATGGCAGGCAGATATTAATTGGAAGAAGGTAAAGGCAGCGGGTGTAAAATTTGTATTTATCCGGTGCGGCTATACTTCACTGTCGGACAAATTCGCCATGTATGAGGATCCGTATTTCAGGCAGAATATCCAAGGGGCATATAACGCAGGAATTAAAGTCGGGATTTATTTCTTTACAAATTCAAAAAATGTGAATGAAGCCCAGAAAGAAGCGAAGAAGACCTTAGAGCTGATTAAAGATTATAAGCATATGATTACACTTCCGGTAGTTTATGATTTTGAAGCATTTTCAAATGCTTACCGCGCGTATGGAACACCGAAGGAACAGGTGACAAAAAATGCGTTTGCTTATATGGAGACGATTGAAGGAGCCGGTTATACCCCGATGTATTATGGAAGCCCTAATTTTCTCAATAGCTCCTATGACGTGTCCAAACTGAAGGATTACGACTGCTGGCTGGCAAATTATACGACACAGACATCGTATACGGGAGATTATATTTACTGGCAGTATTCCAGCAGCGGACAGGTAGACGGCATTGCAGGTAATGTAGATTGTAATTTTTACTATGACGCTTATGGAATGGAAGAGCCGGAACCACAGCCGACAGATGTGGTAACAGATCTGGGCCCGGTGTCAGGCCTTCAGATGACGGATCATTCGTCATCATCGATTACGATTGAGTGGGATCCGGTTGAGGAGGCAGACGGATACAGGATTTTACGGAGTAAAGCATACGGAGGCAGTTATAAAGAGCTGGATATTATCGATGATAGTACGATTACGGAATATACAGACGATACAGTCATAGATTCGGAAGGAAGGCAGTATTTTTATAAAGTAGTGCCTTATATCATAGAAGAAATCCAGACAGAACCTGATCCGGGGACAGTTACTGGCGCGGGAATCGCAGAAATAGAACCGGGAGCTGGCGCGGAAACAATCGATCCGGGCACAGGAGCCGAAACAGAAACTGTTGATCAAAACGCAGGAGCCGATATGGGAAGTGCTGATCCAAGTGCAGGAACCGGCACGGGAGGCACGAATCCAGATCGGAAGAGCGTCGTGTAGGGAAAGAGTGTGTGAATATGTGTA
>CANDMV010000009.1 GCA_947385875.1 uncultured Eubacterium sp.
GTGACTGGAGTTCAGACGTGTGCTCTTCCGATCTCCGGCCATGAAGCAGACACGCTGACGGTTACTTATGCAAAAGAGGCAAGGGAACATGGCAGCTTGACAGCAGACGGGCAGAATGCCGCTTCGATTATACTGGTAAATTCAGAAGAATACCAGATTAATTCTTACGTACCGTTAGTCGCAAAGCCGGACGACGGGTACATTACCTGTTGGTATTCCGGCAACCGGGTATACTATGGCAATACGTTTTATTACCAGATGGATGGCAATGGAAAACACAATGAAATTGTGGTAGACTTTATAGAAAAGGGCAATGTAAAGACGGCAAGCACGGCGCTTGATTTTACAATAACAGAAAATCAGGTAAATTTAAGGAACAGCAGCGCATTTGCGGACGCGGTGCCTTTGGCGGGCCTTGACTATGTCACAACGTCCAGCCAGACCCATAAAGGGACGACAGGCCAAGATGGGAACGCGCATATTGACGATTTTGAGGGCGTCATCGGCGGCACCTACAGTATGCTCCTTTATGAGAACGGTCAAAACCGCTACCGGTATGTGGAATACGAGTTTACCGGGAACCGGTCGTGCAGAGTGAATGTCCCTGCTTTTTCCGGAATGTCGGCGTATCCGGACCGGGTAGCGGCAAGGATTGACGGGACATCTTCGGATCAGGCTTATGTGGATGTCACGCAGACAGGGGAAGTTGAAATTACGGTAGAAGTATTCCGCCCGGACCCGGATACGAAGCTTGGGTCGGTGGGGCTGTCGTTTTATTATGAGGGCGAAGGCGGCATGACGAAGCAGGAATATACCATTGACCAGCCGGACCAGGCGTCTACAGACGATGCGGCCCTCGGGGTATACGATACTTATACGTTAAAAGTTCCTTCCGCGGAAATACCGGACATGTCCGACCTTTATGTGGATGTGAAATCTTCCTATCAGGTCATTGAGACGAAAAATGGCGCGGCATCCGGGACAAAGCTTACGATTGACTGTGACACAGGCTATGTCAATACCGGGTATAAGTTTAAGACACCGAATGAAACGTCGGAGCTTGCGGTCTTAGAAGAAGTGCCGGAGCTTCCGGGAATCACTTCCACTGGAGAAGATGTCTCCATCCCGTTTATCGGGTCTTTGGACTTTGGCTTTACGGCTAAAAACGGCGCATATTTTGTACGCAAAGACGACCCGAATACGGGTACATGGTACTTGCTAGCAGGTTATAATGTAACGAGCACCTGGCCAAAGACGCTGACCGACCGTGCTGCGGGCGCTGCAAAGACCGCAGAGGCGTTGGACGCTGCGCAAAAACAGTCAAAAGCAGCAGGCGACTTAAATGGCGGCACGTCCAATCTGGTAAAGATACCGGGCAAGCCTGTCATCAACATCGCGCCGGCGCTTTCACTGAAATTGGTGATGCGCGACGCGGCGGACGGCGGGTATGAAATGGTCGGCTTTGACTCGATTATCGGGCTGGATGAGCTGATTGTTTACAATGCACCGTTTTCTGTTTACGGGGTGCCATGCTATGTGAATGTAACCTTTAATGGGGAAGAATTTTTAGAGATTCATGCGGGCGGCGAACATTTAGCGGGCAGCGGCGTGCAAAATTCCATCTTGAACCCGCAGAAAGATACCGATGTAACGGTATTTTTGCAAGCGCCAAATCTGGATTTGACGATAAAAACCGGGGTAGGGTTTAACGCATTTGCAGGCATTTACCTTTCTCTAGGCGGAAATTTGAAATTTAATATCGAGCATTCGGACAGATGGGCCTGCGGCGGATATTTCTATGTAAAAGGCGGTGTGGGGGCAGACCTTGCCGTATTCAGCATTGAAGAAACGGTAAATATTCCGGGCAGCGGCAATCAGGCATTTGGGGACGATACGGCGAGGAGTTATATCCATTCGGCGACGACGCCCCTGTCGGATTCCGCAAATGCAGTGTTCAAAAGCGTATCCGCCGACAGCATTACGGACAGCATCGAGGACAGGATGGAAACGATCGACAAGAACCCGCAGTTTACCCTGTCTAGGAACCAAAGTCAGCTCCATATTGCTTCGGCAGGGAACGGAAGCGGGGCGGGCGCTGTATTAAAACCGGCGGATAAAAATATAGATGTCCAGCTTGTGAAGCTTTCCGGTAAAAAACTGATGGCTGTCACGCTGTCTGACAATGGAGCAGCGGAAGGTTCTGCAAATTATCTGGGCGCTGTCTATTCCATCAGTGAAGACGGCGGAAAGACATGGGGGAGCAGACAAAAAGTCAGTGAAAGTAATCTGCTGCAATGGCATGTGAGCAGTTTCAGGCTAAAAGACAAAATCCTCATGACATGGTCAGAAGGGGATGTGGACAAAGCAGCCGGCAAGCATGACGCAGGAGCGAAGTATGACCTTGCATCCGTCGCCAAAGCGCTGTCTGCATTCGGATTAAAAGGAAGGTATTTTGACATGGACGGGAAACCGCTGGGAGATGCCTTTACGATTGCTGATGACGATACCGCTGCGATGAATGCGCTAGATGCAGTCGAAAACACGGATGGGACGGTAGAGCTTTTCTATGAACGCCGGGCGTACCAGCCAAACGCAGCTACATTGACAGAATTGATGACGCAGGAGCAGTCCATCTGCAAGGCGTTTTTAAACAGCCGGGGAAGGATGGGCGTGGAAGATACGCGGTTTTTGGTACAAAACGAAGATAAAACTGAGAATTACCGCGTCACGGAGCTGAAAGTCTTTTCCTACAAAGGCATTGACGGGCAGGTCGTAGTGCTGGACGCGGACGGGAAATTGCTGCGTGAAACCGCGGACGGGACGGAAGCAAGCATTGACGACCGCCAGATTTTCCTGCGGGTTGTATCTGATGCAAATGGCAATATCCCGGCAGGCACCTTGGTACCGCTGACTGAAGCCGGGACATGTGCGCAGAAGATTTCGCTAGTGGAAAACAATGGGCACATCTATCTGTTTTACAACCGCGGGGGCTCGATGATGGCTATGTCAGACTTCCTGCCTACTACGGCGGATGAATATGCGCAGTGGAGCCAATGTGAGGATTATGGCAGTTATTTACTCGTTTCCGAATCCGATGCACTGACGCTGGATACCGCTTTCCGGGTTTCCATGAATGCGGACGGGAAAGGCATCCTGATTTGGAAAAATACGGGCAGCCAGCAAGGCGGCAGCGCCGGAGCAGCGCAACTCTATGCCGGAATCTTCCGGACGGATGGGGACGGGACGGTAGCAGCTTCCGGCGGGCCGGTATTGTTAAACAGTCTGGTGTCTGAGATTGGCAGTCCGGGCATCCAGATTTTGGACGACGGGACAATGGTTTATGGACATTCACAGCTTGATGGGGCATCCATGTATGAAAGCAGCCATGCGGATGCTGTCATTCAGGGCGTAGAAGAAACCGCCAAAGTACAGATTGCGGAAGTTGAAAGTGAAGGCTATCCGGTTCCGTCACAGGAATATACGAGCGCCCTCACGCTTTGGAATAACGGTCTGGCGGATGCTGGCAATCTGACGGTTACGGCATCCGGCGCTTTCAATGGCAGCGCGCCGTTGGCAGATTTGGTTGATACAGATGGCGGAGAGGAAACGGCGGGCACGATTTTGGCCGGGCAGATGCAAAAGGTCATGCTGCCGGTAACGGCTGCGGATTCCTTACAAGATGGGGATGAAGTCGTTTATACGGTTTCTCGGGAAGGCACGGTGCTTTCTGCTGTCACGGACACAGTACATGTGGGCGCTTATATGGAGCCGCAGGAAATGGCAAGCGTGATTTCGATTCCGGGGACGGACGATTACCGCATTTCCATGACGGTCATGAACAAAGGGAATAAAGAAGGCACTGCAAGTGTACATTCTTATACGTTTGACCAGGGCGTTTCTTCCAAAGACGGGGAAAGCAGAAAAGAATGTGACTATCATGACAAAAACATTTTGCAGCCAGGGGATTCCGCCGTCATTTCGTTTGTTATGGAGGACGCCGCCTACGACGATAAGGATATGCATATGATCGGCATACAGACCGGGGAAGGCTATGGGCAGGTAGTAGAAGGCGTGCTGCCGGTCCGTGTGGAAGCTTTGGGTGGAAGTACCGGTATACCGAAAAAGGGCGAGATCCTGACACTTGGAACAAAGGCATCCAAAGCAAAATACAAAGTGACATCGGAGGATACTGTATCCTATTATAGGTCAAAGGTCCCAGCAGGCATTACTAAGGCAGACGTGCCGGATACTGTCAGCATATCGGGCAAGACATATAAAGTAACGGCAGTTGCATCAAAAGCGTTTCAGGGGAACAAGAAGCTGGAAAAAATTACAGTCGGCAGATATGTAACGAAGATACACGCGAAAGCATTTTCCGGCTGCAGCAAGCTTGCGGCGCTTACGTTTAAGACCATGAAGCTGGATACAATCGGGAAAAAGGCTTTCCTTGGCTGTAAAAAGCTCAAAGCATTTACATTAAAGAGCAAAAAGCTGAGTAAGAAATCTGTCAGGGATTCCCTGAAGGGTTCTAGCGTTACCCGCATCCATACGCTGCCTTCCCTGCGGAAAGATTATCGGAAATACTTTACAAAGAAAAACGCGGGCAAGGGTGTAACGATAACATAACATGCCGATTGCTGAACGCGGCAGACAGGCCAAAGCCTGTCGTGGGGCAATCCGGAAAGGAGCATATCATGCGAAATAAGAAATTGAAATCGAAACCGACCCTTTCGCTGTTTGTGGCGGCGGCAATTTCCGCCTTTAGCCTAGAAGGCGCATGCCTGAATACGCAGGCGGCAGCCAAAGCGTCTGTTACATTAAATAAGGAACAAGTATCGATTCAAAAAGGGCAGAAAACCACTCTCAGGATTGTCACGAAAAATGTGAAAAAGGTGATATCGCAGCAGTGGTCGGTAAAAGATAAATCGGTTGCCACCGTCAACAGCAAGGGGACGGTAACTGGCAGGAAAGAGGGAAGCTCTACGACCGTTACCTGCAAAGTGAAATATAAGGCTTCCGGCCAGGATAAAAGCCAGTCGAAAAAGCTGAAATGCAAAGTAAAAGTAAAAAAGCAGGCTGCCAGCGCGCTAGTGCCGAATATGATAGCAGAAAACCAGATCCAGCAAAACCCATATCTGTCGTCAGAAGAATCGATGATACACAATGATATTTACAATTCTGATGTTACTGGCAAGGCGATGCCGCTCGGTATTTTCCCGGAGCTTGTGGAGTCGGCTGCAAATGACAGCCCGATTGCGCCGCCTGCTTTCTTTTATGACAATTACGGCAATGCGGCGGCTCCTTACAGCCAGATTTTAAGTGATGGCAGCGTGCTTTCAGGCGGCGTCGCAATCCGGGATATGGACAGCAGCGATTTGAAAGTGTTGGGGAAATTCCAGCCGCCTTTGGATGATAACGGTGCAAAGTATGGGATACAGATTTCTTATTCTTTTGTAGACAAAGAAAACAACTTGGTCGGCCCGACAACCCACGGCCATGTGGTCATGCTGGAAACTTATGACAGCCAGGGCAATATCCGTCCTGTCTTTCAGAAGAAATTGGATGTGGATATCGTATCCGCGGCCGTCAGCGCCCTTGGCGGGGATATTGACCAGAACATCCTAAGCGTCGCTTATGACTACGAAGGCAATCTTTGGTTTGTGACCGGCGGTTTCCACAAAAATCCGGCATATTCCAAAGCGGGTTTCGCGGGATACCTGGAACGGGACTATATTGACCTCGCCCTGGCAGGGGGCAGCGTGCCGGATGCGGCGCAATATCTCCATTTCCAAAAGCTTTCGGATGGTGAGAATGCGGAAAACGGGATTGCCGCCCACCAACAGGGATGTGTGATTTTAACCAATAAGGCCTGCTGTCTATTTGCGGCGGATGTTTCTGGAGTACAACAAAAATGGCGGTACGCCTATGAAAGCGTGGGCGGGAAAAGCGCGTCGCCGGAAAAAGGGGTTACCGGGGCCGGTCTTGCATGGGGCGGCGGAAGTTCACCTACCTTGACCAACGGCCTTGTGCTGTTTACAGATAACCAAAATACTGTAAACCTGATTGCGCTGGACGTGGAAACGGGCGCGCAGGTTACAAAGTTCCCGGTATTGGATTTGGGAAGCGATGTCATAGTTTCCGTGGAAAATTCCATTTCTGTGTATGCCCCAGATGATACACGCACGTCTGTACTGGTATGCAACTGGTATGGCGCAGGCAATGCAGGGCTGTTTGAAGAAGGCGCGGATTCCTCGGTTCAGTCTTATGCCAATATTTATGACCAGAACTGGACGGACAAAGGCTCTTCCTGCCTGATGCCTGGCGTGGAGCGGGTTGATTTGGTGAAACAGCCGGATGGAAGTTATCAGGCGCAGACAATCTGGACCCGCGAAGATTTGAAAGATACATCGATGATCAAGCTTTCTACGGCGGCTGGATATTATTATGGCTATACGCAGGACGAGGAGACCTTGGAATGGGGGTTTATTGCACTGGATTACGAGACGGGCAAAACGGCGATGTGGCAGCCGGTGTCAGGAAAGAAAGAATATAACAACATGGCTGTCGGCATTATGCAGGGGAACAACGGAAATTCCATTTACTGCCCTACAAATTCCAAGACGCTTGTCCGTTTCCAGGACCGTTTTGCTTATTTGCCGAAGGAGCCGGAGAAAAGGCTCGACCTTGTGAAAATGGAACGCAATGTGATGTCTGAGAAAGAGTTCCAGCGGGCATCGGGAAGTCTGTTGTCCCCTGCTTCTTACCTGATGTCTGCGTCTATTGACGAAGCATCGGGAAGCCAGGTTTTGGCATTCCGTGTGAACGGGCTTTCCGGCAGTGCCGTGGATTATACGCTTTATTATATGGATGCAGCCGGAAAACTGAATGAATATCAAGAGGTCGTATGGGCAGACAGTGCGGGGGATAAAATTGACAGCAGACAGAAGCTGCTAGCGGGGGACATTTATGAAGTAAGACTGAAAGCCGTGGATTCTGGCGCGCTGGATTGTGACAGCCGGAAGGGGACGGTCAAAGTCACGGCTATCCTTGCGATAGACGCCGGAGATGCCAGCAGTGATGCGGCTGGGACACAGCTTGGCTGCACGTATGACGGGCGGATCATGGGAAAACCTATGGCATGACGGAGTTTTTGATTCAGCAGGGCGAAAAGATGGAAGTCGCTTTTACAGAAACGACGGATGATTTCCTGTCACGCCTGTATGTCGGGAATATACAATAAATCTGGCTGTCGCAGGAATAAACCGGGCGGAAACAGGATGGAAAGGGGATATTCAGGATGGACAAACAAAGGGATGCCGGGCAAATTGGGTATATTCGTCCAAAACGGGCTGAAAAAAAGTTTAAGCTTGCGCAGGAATTGCAGCAGGGCATTTACCTATATGGCATGACTGGATGTGGCAAGACCGCCTTTGTCAAAGACATGCTTGGCAGAAAAAGCTATCATTATTTTTCCGCAAGGCAAACTGGCGCGGGCGATCTGCCGGCGTTTCAGGATGGCAGGCAGCATACCGTCGTGGTTGATGATTTGCAGGATGTCGCCAGCAGCCAGCAGAGGGAAGAGTATACCAGCCAGCTCCGTTTATGGATGGACAGTAAAAATGTATGGCTTATCCTCATATCCCGGTGTGTGCCTCCAAGGTGGTTTATGCAGCTTTATGTGGAATACACATTTTTGTCCATAAAAGAGGAAGAACTGCTGCTTGACCGCCAGGAACAGGATGAATTTTTTGAGAAGTGCAAGGTCGCTCTGTCTCCTGACCGGGCGGAACTGATTTGGAAAAAAGCGAACGGCCACCCTTTGTTTCTGCGTTTTGCAGTCATGGCAGGCGGGGACTGTGGTCATGCTGCGGATGATATGTGGAAATACCTGGTCTTTATGTATGAGCAATGGGATACGCAGATCCAGGAGTTTGTGGCAGAGGTATCTGTGTTAGACAGGTTTGACAATCGAATGGCGCAGCTTGCTACAGGAAGGAGCAATGTCAGGCAGTTAATGCGCCAGATTCTGGAGATGGGGAATTTTTTCCAGGAAAAGGATGGCATGTATGAATATACCTTCTTCCTGAAAGATGCTTTCCGGGAATTTCTGAACAAACGCTTGGAAAGGGATCGGCTGGTGCGCATTTATTACAATGCGGGGCATATGTATGAGCTATATGAGGATATTCCAAACGCCCTTAAGATGTACGAAGCAGCGGGGGATACGGACAGCATTTTGCGGATGCTGGTTGTGAATGCAAGGCAGAATCCTGCAAATGGCCATTATTTTGAGCTGCGCCGCTATTACCTGATGCTCCCTGAAGAAGCTGTTTGTTCGCACCCTGACCTGATTGCCGGCATGAGTATGCTGCAATCCATGCTGATGAACGGGGAAGAAAGCGAGCGGTGGTACCATCTGCTTGAAAAGTTTGCTGCGGAGCATAGTGGCAGCGCAAAAAAGGAAGCAAAAAACCGGCTGCTTTATTTGGATATTGCCCTGCCGCACAGGGGTACGGTGCATATGGTCAGCCTTTTGAAACATGCCGGCAGCCTGCTAAAATCAGGAAAGGCCATGCTTCCGGAATTTTCAGTCACTTCAAACCTGCCTTCTATGATGAATGGCGGCAAGGATTTTTGCGAATGGAGCAAAAGGGATTTGGAGCTTTCGTCCAGCGTTGGCAAGATTGTCGAGTTTGTGCTTGGGAAATACGGGAAAGGGCTGGTCAGCATCGCGCTTGCGGAAAGCTTTTTAGAAAAAGGGATGGACAATTATGAAATTGTATCTCTGGCTGAAAAAGGGCGCCTTCAGGCCGAAGCCGGCGGGAAAATGGAACTGATTTTCGTAGCGGTAGGCATATTGGTATGGCTTTCCGTGCTGAATGGCCATGTGGACGATGCGCAGGATATGCTGGACAGTTTTTTATATAATGCAAAAAAATCAGCCCGGCAGCTGGTGCCAAATATGGAAGCATTCCGCTGCAGGCTTGCCCTTTATCAGGGAAAGACGCCAAAGATTTTGGAATGGATGGAACAGGCCCCGGATGAAAATACGGATTTTTGCTCGTTAGAGCGGTTCCGTTATTTGACAAAGATACGGGTCTATATACAATTTGGGAAATACGACAAAGCATATGCCCTTTTAAGGAAAATGCAGTATTATGCGCAGAAGCAAAAACGGGATTATATTGCAAATGAGTCCATGATACTCCTTGCAATCGTAAAATACCATCAGAAGGAAGCCGGGTGGGAGGCGCTTTTGCAAAAAAGCATCGATTGGGCGCAGGATTACCATTTTGTAAGGATTTTTTCAAGAGAGAGCGCTGCCGTGTTAAAATTGCTGAAAGAAGGCAGGTTCTCATGGCAGGACGAAGCATACCGCGAGCAGGTAATGAAAGAATGTACAAAGATGAGCCAGTATTATCCAGCATATCTAAAAGAAAAATCGGGCGAGGACGTCGTGCTCTCAGAAAATGCACTGAAGATCCTCCGCCTGCAGGCGGAAGGGTATTCGACCAGCCAGATTGCGAGGCACCTTGGTATTACGCAGAATACGGTGAAATACCACAGTAAAGAGACTTACCGCAAGTTCCATGTCAGCAGCAAGACGGCGGCGGTGAATGAAGCGAAAAACCGTGGGCTGCTTTGAGGCGGATATTTATGCCCCAAAGTGGGTATGCAGCATACACAAAATAAAAGTGTAAGGCACATTGTTAGTATTGGCGATTCCGATACAACAGGCTTTACACTTTTGTTTTGTGAATTTTTACAGTCCCAGGGCCTTAAAATCAATCTGCAAATCGTCATAAATATTGACCTTTACTTTGTCCTGAAAAGTGTAGGAATCAGCGTTAAAATCTGTTTCTTCCAGATGGTATACAAAAATCTTCATACTGAGGGGATTTACAATCCAGTATTCCCTCACTCCTGCATGGGCATACAAGTTTAATTTCAGGATGTAGTCATGGCTGGAGTTGCTGGGGGAAACAATCTCAACAATCCAATCCGGTGCCCCGGTGCAGCCCCGGTCTGTCAGCTTATTGGGGTCACAGATCACGCTGATATCTGGTTCCACCACGTTTCTATCATTTTCGGAAAACAGCTTAACGGCGAATGGGGCCGGATAGACCTCACAGGAGCCATCTTTTGAATTGATATAATTTGCAATGTGATTGAATAAAAACCCTAAAATTCTTTGATGTACTCTGCTTGGAGCCGCTATGTAATAGATTCGGCCGTCTATCAGTTCGGCTCTGACGTTCTCCGGCAGATTGTAATAGTCTTCTTCGGTGCATATATTTGCGCGGGCTGATGCTTCTGACATATAGACAACTTCTTTCTTTGAGCGGTTTTAGTATTTGTACAGAAATCTTCTCTGCAATGTCAAAATTATAGCAGAAAAGCCTGTACACATAAATATATAAAATACAAAAATAAATTTATGTGTATATAGATAAAATGTCGGTGGAATATTTATTAATTTTAGGATGAATCAAGCTATCGAACGCTGCTAAGACCGGTATGGAGGAGAGACGGCTGGAGAAATTCAGAATTTTGAGACCGAAGAATATGCTTCTAAGGAATAACATTTTATATACAAATGTTATCTGAAAGCATTTTATAACATTCTTGAATATTTTGCAACTCTTATCTGAAAATTGTTAAATAATGCTATAGTTATTTATGATTTCTTTCTTTTTATTGTACATCTCTCACATAAAAATCCATATTCAAATTATAAAAATAGTATGTGTTGATTTTAAGATAATAACAAAAATATTATCCGCAGATATGCATATTAATTTAGTCTTGATTTTATAAATCAACTTTTGATCGAAATAAATATATATTCGTCAAATGTAAATGATTTCTGCTTTTGTGTTTGATATAACAAATGTATATAAAATGTTATGTATGATAGTGTGTAGTTTTTATGCGCGGCTCCCTGAAGCGTCAATATGCAGATGATTGGGAGTTACAGTTTGGCCCGGCGCTTTGCATTTACTGCAGAGTATGTAAGCACATGCAGAATTGCTGACCAGTGCAGTGAAGCCGAAGGATGGGCAGTAACGGTGACTGGGATGAGCGGCATGGACGGCAGGGAGCTGTGCAGCTGAAGTCTTGCAGGGACTTTCAATGCGGAGTGGAGGAAATTATGCAGGAATTGGATTATACCATGATAGGGATGCGGATCCGCCAGGCGAGGAAGATAAAGGGCTGGTCGCAGGGAGAGCTTGCCGGGCAGTGCGGCATCAGCATGTCGTTCCTCGGACACATCGAGCGGGGAACCCGGATTATGAGCCTGGAGACGTTTGTAAATATATGCACGGCGCTCAGTGCGGACGCGGACGAGCTTTTATGGGGCACTGCCCATCCGTCAGAGGGCAGGCTGACAGATATGTGGGGACAGCCAGGCAGGAAGGGTGCTGACAGCTATTCCATGTATGTCAGGATCATGAAGTCCGTGGCCGAGATCCTGAATGAAGCATGAGGGGGCATGGAGGCCCTGCAGCTGCATGGTGCCGGACGGAGCGGAAATTTTATTATGTCAGGGTTTTTCTGGCTTTAGAAATCATGCTGCTCATTTTTCTCGGCATCTTTTATTTTTCCTGCGGGGAGGCCCTATATGTCCGGCAGTCGGACGGGAACGTGGATGAATTTTATGCAACCAATGATGCCGGAGAGCTGGCAGAAGGGATGTCTGTCGAGCAGATTTATGCATCCCGGATGGACATTATTGATGCAGTAGGAGTCATGGCCTCCAATTATGGCCGTCCCCTGACCAGCAGCCTGAAGATCCGCTGTGAGGATGCTGCGGACGGGCGCCTGATTGCCGAGCAGTCGTTTGATGCGGGCACGCTTGGAATCAACCAGTACGTGTACTTAGACATGAACGGCGCAGAATGGCAGAGGGGCAGCCGGGTGAAGATCATATGCACCTCCAGCGGCACTCCCGGCAATGCGCCGACGGTTCTGTACAGCGTGGAGCATAAGCTGGAAAGTGAAGAGGAGGCAGAAAACGCGCAGCTGTTCATTGGAGGGAGAGCCTCGGAAGGGACGCTCTGCATTGCCGTGCGGGGGCGGGATTATGTGTGGACCGGGCCAAATTACTGGAAGCTGGCGCTGCTTGCGGCGGGAATGCTTGCGGCCGTATACTGTGCGGAAGCGGCACGCGCGAAAAAAGGAAGGCAGACTGTCCTGTTCGGAGCCGCGCACGTCCTGCATAAATACGGCTTCCTGATCCGGCAGCTCGTGCAGCGTGATTTCAAGGTGCGCTACAAGCGCTCCGTTCTGGGCGTGTTCTGGAGCTTTTTAAATCCGCTGCTCATGACGGCCGTGCAGTATGTCGTTTTCTCGCAGCTGTTTCAGTCGGATATTGACAATTATCCGGTGTATCTGCTCAGCGGACTTGTGGTATTTAATTTCTTTAACGAAGGCGTCGGGCAGGCGCTGGGGTCGATTGTGGGGAACGCACAGCTGATTACCAAGGTCTACATACCAAAATATATCTACCCGGCCGCAAGGGTGCTCTCATCAGGGATCAACCTGGCAATGTCGCTGATTCCGCTGGTGATTGCCGCGCTGGTTACGGGAGAACAGGTGACAAGGGCTTATTTCATGATGCCTTATATCCTGCTGTGCGTGATGATCTTTACTGCCGGGCTTGGCATGATCCTGGCGGCTGCGATGGCTTTTTTCAGGGATGTACAGTTTCTGTGGGGGATTGCCAGCATGATCTGGATGTATCTGACACCGCTGTTTTATCCGGTATCGATTGTGCCTGAAGAATTCCGGCTGGCGGTCATGAACAACCCCATGTACCTGTTTGTCAGCGCGGTGCGGGTGATCGTGCTGGAGGGAACCGCTCCCCGTCCGGCAGCATTCTGCCAGTGTACGCTGATAGCGCTGGCAATGCTTGGCGCTGGGTGCTTTGTATTTAAAAAGACACAGGATCAGTTTGTATTTTACATTTAGGAGGCAGGGAGCTGTTATGCCGATTGTTGCAGTCAGAGACGTTTCGCTTAAATTTAAAATGGAACATAACCGTGCGGATTCACTGAAGGAATTCTGTGTGCGCTGGCTGAAGCGTGATCTGGGCTCAGAAGCTTTCTGGGCGCTGCGCGATGTTTCCTTTATGGTGGAAAAAGGCGATGTGGTCGGGATCATCGGGCACAACGGAGCGGGGAAAAGCACGCTGTTAAAAGTAATTTCCGGCATCATGAAGCCGTCAGAAGGCTCCGTTGAGGTGCATGGGAATGTCGTGCCGATGTTGGAGCTTGGCTCCGGGTTTGACCCTGAGCTGTCAGGCCGGGAAAATATTTATTTAAACGGCGCGATCTTAGGCTATTCCAGACAGTTTCTGGACAGCAGGTACCAGAGAATCGTGGATTTTTCAGAACTCGGAGGATTTATTGAGGCACCGCTGCGCACCTATTCATCCGGGATGCTGGCTAGGCTTGCGTTTTCTGTGGCGTGCGTCGTAGAGCCGGAGATCCTGATTGTGGATGAGATCCTCTCGGTGGGCGACGCGGACTTTCAGGAAAAGAGCCGTGCGCGTATGATGGAGCTGATGGCCGGCGGGACGACAGTGTTTTTTGTGTCGCACAGCTTAAAGCAGGTACGGGAGATGTGCAGCAGGGCGGTCTGGCTGGAGCATGGAACCGTGCAGGCAGTAGGGCCGGCAGAAGAAATATGCAGAAGGTATGAGGGAAGTCCGCCATGAGTGATATAAAAATTCTGGTAGCCGTGCATAAAGAGGCCGATGTGCTTAAAAACCCGCTGCTGCTGCCGATCCAGGTGGGGAGCGCGCTGGCAGGAAGGCGCCTGCCGGACATGCTGCATGATGATGAGGGCATTCATATATCAGAAAAAAACGGGCTGTACTGCGAAATGACCGCGCAGTACTGGGCGTGGAAAAATCTGGAAGCAGATTATTATGGATTTTTCCATTACCGGAGGTACATGAGCTTTGCATCGGTTTATCCGGCCGGCAGAAAGGGAAATCCAGGTGCCGGGTGCCGGAAGCCGTATCAGGAAGAGGATTCCCTAGATTCCTTAAGAGGCAGTCTGTCCAGATATGCACTGGAGGAATGCCGCATGAGGGCGGTGATTGAAAGATATGATGTGATCACGGTTCTCGGCGAGCGCATGGATGTGACCGTGTACGAGCAGTTCTGCCAGTTCCATGAAAAAGAGGATCTAGACCGCGCAGTTGCAGTCTTAAAAAGGCTTCATCCCAGACAGAGAAAAGCCTGCGACGATTACATGAATTCAAAATATATCTATTTCTGCAACATGTACATCATGAAGCGGGAATATTTTGAAGGCTATATGCAGTGGCTGTTCCCTATTTTGGAAGAATTCGAGGAAGGCAGGGATTTCACAGGCTGCAAAGGTAGTGAAGCTCGGACTGATTCGTGTCTATGCGGCGATTTCATACGAAGGGGTTCCGCAGGCCGCGGAAGGAGTGACATGCGGACTGTCGGATACCTCGCAGAGCGACTGTTCGGCGTTTATTATACATGGCTGAAGCATGAGGGGCGGGCAGAATGCGCTGAGGTGCAGTATGTGATCTTCCGCCGGAATATCCGTTGGTTCTGCGTGGGGAAGCGGGGATTAAAAATAAGAATCGATATGAAAAAGGTCAACCGCATCCTGCCGGCAGGCTCCTGCCGGAGGCGGCTTGTGCGCAGGCTGATGAGGAAGGGGCTGCGGGCGGGCGTTCAGCAGCAGGCAGTTCCTGAACCATCTCAGACAGCCTGCGGCTTATCAGGAAGGGAAGCTGCCCTGAAGACGGAGCCGCTCGTAAGCGTCGTCATGCTGACCTATAATCACCGTCCGTATATCCGACAGGCATTGGAAAGCGTGCTTTCGCAGGCTACAAGCTTTTCCTTTGAAGTCCTTGTGGGAGATGACGCGTCATGGGACGGCACGTCTGAAATCGTCCGGGAGTACGCGAAGCGGTATCCCGGTCAGGTTGCGGGCATCGTCCGGCCGCATAACATGGGGGCGACGAGAAACCTCGCCGATCTGTTTTCGCGCTGCCGGGGGAGATATATAGCCGGCTGCGAGGGGGACGATTACTGGACGGATGCGGACAAGCTAGAAAAGCAGATTCGCTTCCTGGAATGCCATCCGGAGTACATCGCGTGCAGCCATGAGACTGAGATCGTGGATAAGCGGGGCGTTCCGCTGGCGGATCAGGGGCTGGACTGGATCTGTCAGGGGAGGGAGTATTCGCTTTCCTGCTTTAAAGGGATTAAGCTCCCCGGC
This sequence comes from uncultured Eubacterium sp., assembly GCA_947385875.1. Classification (GTDB taxonomy): domain Bacteria; phylum Bacillota; class Clostridia; order Lachnospirales; family Lachnospiraceae; genus Eubacterium_J. The sequence continues at coordinate 15,271 of CANDMV010000009.1, forward strand.
CATCCGGCTGCTCTGGTATTTAGAAACGTCTTTCTGGAGGGCGTTTCGCCGCATATTGTGGAGAAAATCGACCCGATGATCGCGGATCGGACGATCGCGGTCATGCTGTCTGCACGCGGGAGGATCTGCCGGCTGCCGGACCGGATGGCGGCGTACAGAAAATGCATGGATTCGAGTGATGGAAATGCGACTGCTCAGATCTATGCGGGCGGCGGGGGATGCCTGAGGGATTATAGGATCAATGAGAGGCTGGAGCGCTATGCGTCGTCGGTGGTGGGGCACAGAGTGGTGTTTCGGCGGTTCCGGTGGAGGATTGTGCTGAGAGCGACTCTGAAAGCTGTGCTGCGGCCGTCGTGTGGGACAGGAAAATACCTGACAGCGCTCTATCGACATCATATACATTGGTTAGTACGAAAAAGGAGTACTTATATATGAAATTAGGAATAATGCAGCCATATTTTCTTCCTTATTTAGGGTATTGGCAGTTGATTCAATGCGTAGATACGTTTGTGATTTATGACGATGTGAACTTTATCAAGGGTGGCTGGATCAATAGAAATCGTTACTTATATCAGAATGAGGCAAAAACCTTCAATATTATTATGCATGATTCCAGCTCTTTTAAAAAGATAAATGAGATCGAGCTCATGCAGCCTGCCGGGGAATACAGCCCTATGAAAAAGCTTTTGTCAACCTTTTCCATGGCTTATAAAAAAGCGCCGCATTATCCAGAAATTTCAAAGCTTTTGGAACAAATAACAGCATGTCAGGAAAAAAATATGGCTAAATTCATAGAAAATTCCCTGCGGATAATCTGCGCATATTTGGACATTTCTGCAAAAATACTGGTTTCGTCAGATATTGAAAAAACGGAAGGTCTGGTAAAAGAGAAGCGGGTATTGGATCTGTGCAAACGGATGCAGGCGGATTTTTATATCAATGCAGCTGGAGGGAAAGAACTATATAGAGCGGACGAATTTCTGCAAAATGGAATTACTTTAAAATTTATAAAAATGAATTCGATAGAATATCCTCAATTTGGAGGAGAATTTGTTCCCAATCTTTCTATTGTAGATGTGCTGATGTTCAATGATAAGGAAACTGTTAAGAAAATGCTTAGAGAGTATACTTTAGAGGATTAAATGAAAGAAATCGGAGGATATTTTGAGCTCGAAATTTCTGCAAAGGAGCCATACCATTCCAATGCGATTCCATTAAATTCTGCCAGAAACTGCCTGCGGTATCTGATTCGGGCTTTAAAAATAACGGAAATGTGGGTGCCGCGGTACACTTGTCCGGTTGTTTGGGACGCATTAGCCAAAGAACACTGCAATGCAAGGTTCTATTCTATCTCGGAAGAATTACTGCCGAAGGAACAGATAGAACCGGACAGCTATGTGCTTTATACAAACTATTTTGGCATCTGTGGACGTCAGGTCCAAAGATTAGCAAACATATATAGGAATCTGATCATTGATTATGCGCAGAGCTTTTTTTCTTTTCCAGCTGGAATGGCGGCTTTTTATTCTCCAAGAAAATTTTTTGGAGTTCCTGATGGCGGATATTTGATTGGAAAAAATGTAACAGGCAGTTTGGAAATGCCATGCGGCAGTTCTTACAAGCGTTTTGAACATTTACTGAAAAGAGTTGAGCTTAGCGCTCAAGAAGGTTATGAAATATTTAGATATAACGAAACAATACTGGATCATGAGCCGCCAAAGCAGATGTCTCCTTTGACTGAAAAGCTGCTTGCCGGGATTGATTATAAATATTGCGCCAAAAAGCGCAGAGAGAATTATCAGTATCTCGATGCGCTGCTGGGGGATATGAATGAATTTCAAGGAAGAAGTCTGGAAACGGAAGCTGTGCCGATGATTTATCCCTTTTTGATAAAATCCATTGGATTAAGGGAAAAGCTTCTAAGAAGGAAAATATTCATCGCAGTCTATTGGGCAGGGCAGACGGATGGCGGCTATGGATCACTGCTCGAAAAGTTTCTGATACCGCTGCCCATAGATCAAAGATATTCTCTTGATGATATGCAGTATATCGTAAAGCAGATCAAAGATTTGATATAGGAGATTGCTAAGTTGTGATTATGAAAAGCAATAATAAAATTAAAGTTTTGGTATTTCCCGCAGGTGAAGTAAACTCAATCGAATTACATGATGCTCTGTCAAGCTGCGTAAATATTACCTTATATGGAGCATCCTCCGTGGACAGACACGGCCCCTATATCTTTAAAAATTATATATCCGGCCTTCCGATGATTTATGAGGAGCTTTTTTTTGATCGATTTAATGAATTGATCGATCAATACGAGATAGACGTTGTGTTTCCGACCCATGATACCGTGGCGCAGATTCTGGCTGAAAACCAGGACAGGCTCCATGCGCGGGTCATCGCGGCAGATCAGAGGACAGCTGAGATCTGCCGGGATAAAAGGAAGACCTATCAGCTTTTTTGGGGAGAGGCATTCTGCCCAAAGACCGATCAGGATATCGAAGGATTTCCCATGTTTATCAAGCCGGTGGACGGACAGGGTTCCGTGGGCGCAAGGCGCATAGAAAACGAACAGGAAATCCCCGCCGGGCCGGACCGGGAGCGGTATGTGCTGTGCGAGTACCTGCCGGGAGAGGAATATACCGTGGACTGCTTTACAGACCGGCACGGGAGCCTGAGAGCGGTTCTTCCGAGAAGCCGTAAGCGCACGCTTGCAGGCATCAGTGTTTCTTCGGAAACGGTGGAGCAGACGGAGGAATTTCTGACGATTGCCCGGACGATCAATCAGAGGCTTCGGTTCCGCGGTCTGTGGTGGTTTCAGGTCAAGCGGGACAAAAAGGGGCGCTTAAAGCTGCTGGAAATCTCCACGCGGTGCGCCGGCACTATGTGCATGGCACGGGCGATGGGCGTGAACCTGCCGCTTTTAAGCGTGTATGATGCGATGGGGCTGGAGATCGAGATTTTGCCCAATTTATACCATGCAGCGGCAGACCGGACTCTTATATCCAGATACACGCTCGATTATGAATACGACACCGTTTACTTTGATTATGACGACACGCTGGTTGTGGACGGAAAGGTGCACCTTCCGGCCATCTGGTTTTTATATCAATGCAGAAATGAAAATAAAACGGTCATTCTTCTGACTAAGCATCCCACGGATATTTATGCAGATATGAAAAAAAGCTGTATTGCGGAAACGCTGTTTGACCGCATTATCGAGATAAATCCGCAGAAATCAAAAGCCGCATACATAAATCCGCACAGGGCCATTTTTATCGATAACGCGTATGCGGAGAGGAAAGAGGTTTACGATGCGCATCACATGCCGGTGTTTGATGTGGATGCTATTGAGTTTCTGACAGATTGGAGAAGGTAAGCATGAGTAAAATTTTAGTTACAAGATCCTCCATGCCGGACATTGAAGAATATATGGGGCAGATCAAGGGGCTGTGGGAGAGCAGATGGCTTACCAACGTAGGGAGCCTGCACCGGGAGCTGACGGAAAAATTAAAGAACTATCTGAATGTGGACTGCTTCGAGCTCTTTTCCAGCGGCCACATGGCGCTGGAAACCGCGATTCAGGCATCAGGCCTGACCGGCGAGGTAATCACAACGCCTTATACATTCCTTTCAACTACGCAGGCGATTGTAAGGAGCGGCCTGACACCGGTGTTCTGCGATATTGATCCGGTACGGCTGACGATCGATGCGGGCCGTATCGAGCCGCTGATTACAGAAAGGACAAGCGCGATTGTGGCGGTGCATGTATATGGGATCCCCTGTGATGTGGAGGCAATCGAAAGAATTGCCAGAAAGCATCATCTGAAGGTGATTTACGATGCGGCACATGCGTTCGGAGTCAGCTATAAGGGAAAAAATATCGCGGAATACGGTGACTGCTCGATGTTTTCTTTCCATGCGACAAAGGTGTTTCATACGATTGAGGGCGGAGGCGCGTCATTCAGGGATGAGAAGACCGCCAAAAAAGCGCGTCATCTGCGTGATTTCGGGCTGTGTCCCGGAGGGGAGGAGGCAGATGAAATCGGCGGAAATGCAAAGCTTTCCGAATTTCATGCGGCAATGGGCATTTGCAATCTCTGGCATTTACAAGATGAGATCAGCAAAAGAAAAAAGGTCGCGGAACGTTATGAAGAACATCTGAAAGGTGTAAAGGGTTTATGTCTGCTGCCGGAGCTTGAGACATTAGAAAAGAATTATGCGTATTATCCGGTTATTTTTCAGGATGGGGCCCCGCTGAGCAGGGATCAGGCGGCAGAAAGGCTGGCAGCTTATGGGATCAGCGGGAGAAAATATTTCTATCCGCTGACGAGTAAATTTCAATGTTATAACGGAAAGTTTAACATTCAGGAGACACCGGCTGCCGAGGATATTTCCAGACGTGTTCTCTGCCTGCCGATGTATGCGGATCTGGCTCCTGAGGATGTGGATCGGATCTGCGGGATCCTTTTTGGATAGGGATTCTTTTTGGATAAGGATTCATTTTACAAAGGAGAATGGAAAGGATACAAACGAGTATGGATGAACTGGATAGAGCGGAGCGTGCCGTTCCTATATGCATTTGTACGGTTCTGCTGATTACATACAACCATAAGCGCTATTTCCGTCGGGCAATCGAGTCCGTGCTAGCGCAGAAGACAAAATACAGCTTTAAAATCCATGTATTTGACGACGCCTCGACGGATGGTACAAGTGAGCTGGTGCGGAAATATGCCAGACGATATCCGGATAGGGTGAAGGCATTTATCGCGGAAGAAAACCAGGGGGCGCAGACGAATTTTTGGAGCGCATATCAGTCCGTGGATACAAAATATTGTGCGCTGCTAGAATGCGACGATTACTGGTGCGGAGAGGAGAAGTTGGAGCTGCAGATCGATGCGTTGGAGGAGAACCCGGAATGTTCATTCTGCGCACACAATACGCGGATTGTCAATGTGGGGGATACGTGCAGGAGATTTGAAGATAATACTCTGATGGTAACAAACTCGGAGCTGCAGGGGGGAGGGGTATATTCACTGAAGTCCTTCGAAATGCTGTACAGCGGATACATTAATCATATTGATTCACGTGTGATACGCATGAGCTGTATTGATTTTAGAGAAATAAAGAATAAAGAAACACTCTTGTATGACAATGCGCAGTTTTTTTATCTTATTTCAAAGGGATTTCTGTTCTATATTGACCGTGTAATGGGTGTCTATAATCAGACGGGAGCCGGGACTTTTTCAGGTGAGAAGCTGATCTGTAGAATACGGACGCATGTAAATAATTTACTTCAGGCAAATGAAGATATAAACTATGCGGCGGAAAAGGTTATTTATGAGCATTTAAATTCCTTTTTGGGATATAATCTGTGGCTGGATGATATTGCGCAAAATAAGAGAAAACCCCCGGCACAGGTTCCTCCAAGATGGAGGCGGTGGGTCAGGGTTATAAAATTTGTCTGCCCGCCGTTTATTATAAGGCTTGTTAAATGGGTGAGAAATTGTTTTAAAAGAAGAATTAAGAGAAATTAATTAAAAAAGGAGAATATCAATATGAAATATTGTCCAAGAGTATATGACTATCTGTATCTGGATGATCCAGAAGGCAAGATTTGGCTGTGCCAATGGATGCAGCATGATAAGGGTGTCATTGGAAATTTATTAGATAGCGATATTGAATCCTGCTATAATTCGGAACATGCTGCAAAGCTGCGGGAATCTATCAAAGATCAGTCCTTTCGGTTCTGCCGCTTTGAAGCATGTCCATTTTTACAAAATAACGATTTAGAAGATATAACACTTGAGGAATATGAGCGCAGAGAGAAGGAGGTATATTTTCCGACTGACATCAATATGGCATATGATTTTGTCTGCAATCAGCATTGTGAAACATGCAGAAAACAAGTATACATGCCTTCTAATAATTATACAGAGAAAATGAGTGCTATTCAAGAAAAAATAGCTCCTTATTTGGATCATGCTGCTTTTATCAGCGGTTCCGGTCATGGAGATCCATTTGCGTCAAAATACATGATGAATGTCTTGGAAAACCTGCATCCGGCAAATCCGAATGTAAAAATCTTGTTAGAAACCAATGGTGTGTTTTTTGATGAAGAACATTGGCAGCGGATCCAGCATTTGAAGGATTTTTATTTGGAGATTGTGGTTACCATCAACAGCTTTGATAAATTTACCTATGAGCATGTTTCACGCGGCGGACGGTATGAGAAGCTTATGCACAATCTTGATTTTATGTCAAAGCTCCGTAAAAAGAATTATATTAATGTGTTTACACAAAGTATGGTGGTTCAGGATCGAAATTTTAGGGAAATTCCTTCGTTTATAGAAAGGAGCTTCCGCGATTATTGTTTTGACAGCGTGGTTTTGAAGCCGGTTTATCAATGGGGAACTATGGATGAGGATGTATATTGGTTTAAGGATGTGCTGAATCCTATGCATCCGTATCATGAGGAATATTTGGAAATTTTAAAGCATCCGGCCTTACATGATCCTCGCGTTTACAATTTTGGAGGAGAAACCTCCCATGAAGCCCGCCCATTTCCCGGCAGCGGCGCGGAAAAGACTGCTGCGTTGGATCAATGTATTGCGGAAAAAGAAAGGCTGATTGCCAAGCTGCAGGAGGAGCTTCAATGCTGTAAAGAACAAAGCAATCATGCTGAAGAGGCTATGAATGACCAGGAACGCCGGATCAGAGGGCTTAGGGCAAGGATTGATACAGAATTATGTGATTTGGATAAACGGCTTACGGATATGCAGAATTCAATCTCCTTTCGAATCGGCCGGGCTGTAACCTGTCTACCGCGCAAGATTCGGGATGGCAGAAAAAATTATACTCACAAGCGGTAAAGTCTGCCATGCAGCCTGAGACAGCTGCGCTCGTGAGTCAGCGTAAATTGATAAAGTTTACTGTGCATAAGTACAAATACTGTCTTTCAGGGAGGCGGATTAGACGATCCCTCTGGAGTTGGTGCAGATGCTGAAGAAACTATTTCGGTTGAAGTCGTTTCTCTTGATGATTTTTTGAATGGGGAGCCGATCACGTTTGCAAAAATGGATGTAGAAGGGGCAGAAATGGGAGTCCTGCAGGGAATGAGACGGACGATACTTCGTTACAAACCTACGTTGGCGGTATGCGTTTATCACAAACATGAAGATATTTTTGAGATTTCCTCTTTCCTGCTGGATTTGGTGCCTGAATATAAATTTTATCTCCGGCATTATAATTCGAATGAGCCAGAGACTGTGCTTTTTTGCACGGTATAAGATGAGAAGAGTTCCTTTCATGGTATAACCATAATATGATAGGTTTTCCTCGAAACTAGAAGGGTATAGGATTTATGAACGATCTCACTCTTTACCACGTGAGATTTGGGATATCGGAAAAATTAAATGCGAAATCTCTGTATATGATATAAATGGTATGAAAGGAATAATAAGCAATGAAGAAATATATTGAGTTGGCAGTGATTTTTTGTGTTTCTATTTTCATCATGTTGGCAATGCAGGGATTCCATGCAAATCTGTTTTTTGTGGATGATAACTATGCGGCGTTTTACCCTATTATGCAGGAAAGCTTTGATACTCTGACAAAAACAGGAAGGCTGCCGATCTATAATTTCTTTCAGATGAAGGGACTAATTATTTCTGATCAGGGTTATTATGGGCAGATCAATGGCTTGCTGTTTTTATCCTATTTCATTAGCAGATTCTTAGTACCGCATTGGAATCTATGTTCTGTGTACAGTGTTTTATGCGTAGCATTGGGAAACTGCATTTTGTATATTCTCCTGAACAGACTGGGAGGGGGCAAGAAAAATATAAGCTGTTTGTGTATTTTTATGTTATCTTGTTCTTCGGCCTTTTTTTCCTATGGTTACTGGTTTTATGTCTGGGGAAATTATCTGGTAGTTCCTGCACTTATGCTGGCTCTTTATTCCTGTTTTTACGAAAGAAACAGGATAACTTATATGCTTTCAGGAATGATTTTGTTTTTTAGTCTTAGCTTAGGAAATATACAATATACATTCTTCCATTACATGATATTTTGCATTTCATATGTCGTGTTTATTGCAATCAGCAAAGAATATAAGGAGATAAAAAGGCTTGCCAGCAATCTATTAATTGGAGTACTTTTGTCCTCTCCCTTTTTGTTGTTACAACTAAAAGCAGCAGCCCGAAGGGGCGCATATACGGGCGGCAGTCAGTTCTTAACTTTTCCGAATAGTCTGGATAGATGGTTATATTTATCTGCAGCGCCTTTTCGATGGATCCAGACTTTTTTTAAGGAATCGATACAAGTACAAGATTTTTTGTATAAAGATTCTTTTGTATCATTCGGATATGATTATTTTTACTGTGGTTTTCTTTTCCTGTCATTGCTTTTCTATATTGCTTATCATTTTTGGAAGATCTATAAGCAGGATATTTATGGTTTGGGGAAGAATTCTTGGAAACGGTATATTTATTATAAAATAGCCAGTTTCTGTACGCTGCTATATGTATTGCATGATTCCGTGAAATGTTTCTACCTTCTTTGTTTTTTAAGTATCTTAGAAATATGTCTGTATAGTTTACAGAATAAAACTGTGATGCCGGAAAACATGGGGAATCGTAAACCCAATCAAGAGTTTTATACGGCTATATTTTTCAGTATTGCATTTTTTATAATATTAGGGATGGGAGAGGGATATTTTATCGCAGATTTCCTGTCTCAGCTTCCGGTTATAAAAGAATTCCGGCATTTGTTCAAAACGGTGTTTATAATTTTGCCTATGCTGCCAGTATTGTCAGTATTTATGCTTTCTGAGGCTGGAAAGAAATATAAACGGTTTATGCTGATCGTATGTACTATATGGATATGCATAGGATTGTACAACAATTTTGATATGGCGACGAGTAATACCCATAGGGTCTATAAAACAGGTTCGTTGGATCATGATTTGCTGAAAGCAAAAGATACTATCAATGAGCGGTGTTTGGAATTAAATATAGACAAAAATAATTATAGATTCTGCCCATTTTTGGAAAATGATAATGGAACAGACTACTGGTCTTATTTTGGTGATGCATTCTATCATATTGAGACGAAATTTACATGTAACATGGCTTCTCTGGCAAAAGTATATACGTTGGGCGGATATGATCTTGCTTCTATGGAGGAAGGGTATAGGCAGAGCAATCACCTGCTGGATGGAGATTTCTGCTATGATCTGGCAAATGGAATTTATTCGTACCAGTTTTTCGAACGCTGCAGCAATGAAGAAGGTTTCATAAATAGGGCAGTTGATGAAATTCTGCAAAATCATGTAAAATATTTTATATTCACAGAAAATTCTGGTTATTTAGAAGAGTTTAAAAACGTAATTTTGAATGATTCACGTGTCGGTATAAGCCGTATCGTTCCGTTTCTCGAACAGACTGTATTGGTTGAGTTAGATGGCGTGGCCCGTTTTTGCGGAGATACTTTAGATTTGAAATTTATAGATTCAGATCTTGACAGACTGGTTATCGATGTCAAGCAGATGGAAGAAAATCAGGAGCTGGAAATACCATTTACATATTATCCTGATATTAAGGCATATGGGAGCTCTGGTGACAGTACGTATCCGTTAGGAGTGTCAGAAACTGAGAACGGATATATTCGTATAACTGCACCAATGGATTTTGAAAGCGGACAGATTGAGGTCGTATACAGCGATTATTTAAGAAGCTTTATACTTATATATATGCTGGCAGCCTCAAGTATAGCGCTTGTATTTATTGGTTTCATCATAACCTTCCAATTTCGAAAAGACAATTTTGATCAGAGAGAATAAAATTGAGTGAAAAAACAATGAAGACGAAGAACGAAATGAAAAAAAAGCTGCTGCGGTTCTGCATAACCGGAGGATGCACAACGCTGATAGACGGGTGTATTTACTGGTTTTTGAGCAGAGAGATGGATATTTTTTTGTCAAAGGCCGGTTCTATGCTTTTCGCAAGTGTGTTCTCGTATTCCCTTAACAAGGCATGGACATTTAAGAATACAGACAGGAGGCATAAGAAATATCTGTGGAAATATTATATAACCTTTGCCGTTAACGCAGCAGTCAATTCATTGATTAATCTGCTGGCATACAGGAGTTTTGGAAAAAAGCTTTTGGCGTTTGTCATTGCAACTGCCTGTGCAGCAGGGGTAAATTTTGTTCTGCAGAGCTTCTGGGTATTCAGGATAAAGGAGGAGAAAAGCTGATATGATTTCAGTGGTTGTTCCCTGCTACAATGAAGAAAGAAATATTCACAGGTTAGTCAAACGTTTTCTGCCGATTGCAGGGAAGTTATCAGAAAAAGAATTTGAACTGGTTCTGGTAAATAACGCGTCTTATGACGGAACCTCAAAAATCATTGATGAGGAGATGGGGAAATATGACTTTATAAAAAAAGTAAGCCTGAAAAAGAATCTTGGATATGGATACGGCATTCTTGCGGGGCTGAGTGTATGCAGGGGCGAATGGCTCGGCTGGATTCATGCGGATCTTCAGATCCCGCCGGAGGCCTTTCTGGAATTTGAAAAAATCATAAGGGAAAATCCAGACAAAGCGAAAAGATTTTATTTCAAAGGTAAAAGACGGGGCAGGCCCGTATCAGATACGATTTTTACCATAGGCATGGGAGTATTTGAATCTTTATATTTAGGGCACAGGCTGTGGGATATCAATGCACAGCCGACATTGATACATAAAAATTTTTATAAAAGATTTGTGAATCCTCCCTATGATTTTTCGCTGGATCTGTATGTTTATTATCTGGCCAGAAAACTGGGATTGAAAGTAGTAAAGGTGCCTGTTGTCCAGCAGAAAAGGGAAGAAGGGGTTTCAAGCTGGAATCATGGATTAAAAAGCAGAATGCTGTTCATAAAAAGGACGTTAATTTTCAGCAGGGATTTAAAAAAGAATATAAAGGGGAGGCCGTGAATGAAAATAATTGCACACAGGGGATTATGGAATGAAAGAAAAGAAGGCAATACGCTGGAGAGCTTTAAAAAGGCTTTCGAGCACGGATATGGGATAGAAACAGATGTAAGGGATCATCATGGAAAGCTTGTGGTATCTCATGATGTTGCGGCGGACCCGGCGCTTGAGTTTGAAGAGGTGCTGAAACTGTATGCGGGCATGGACTGCAGGTCCGAAATTGCAGTAAATATTAAAGCGGACGGACTGCAGCAATTTCTGAAAGACGTGCTGAAGCAGTATCATATCCAGAATTATTTTGTGTTTGATATGTCGGTTCCGGAACAGGTTGTGTATCATCAGCAGGATTTCCGTGTATTTACGCGCATGAGCGAATGGGAGACGATCCCCGTTCTGATAGATAAAGCTCAGGGGATATGGATGGATGAATGGGAAAACGCATGGATTCAGCCGGATATTATTCGAAAATATAGGAATATGGATAAGCAGATTTCGATTATTTCTCCAGAAATACATGGCAGGGATGCGGCTCCCCTGTGGAAGGAGCTGAGACAGTTTACAGATGATGAGGCAGTCATTCTGTGCACGGATATTCCACTGAAGGCGGAGGAATATTTTAATGGGTAGTCAGATAAGGGCAGTTCTCTTTGATATGGACGGCGTGCTGGTCGATGCAAAGGACTGGCATTATGAAGCATTGAACAAAGCACTCAGGCTGTTTGGATATGAAATCTCAAAATATGAGCACATTCGTGCTTTTGACGGTCTTCCTACGAAAGAAAAGCTGAAAATGATCAGTCAGAGATATTATCTGCCTGAAGAACTGCACGTGTTCATCAATGAACTGAAACAGAATTATACTATGGATTATGTCACGGAATTATGCCATCCTGTTTTTGCGCATGAATACGCCTTGTCAAAGCTTAAGGCAGAAGGCTTTAAGCTTGCAGTCTGCTCCAACAGCATCCGTCATACGGTTGAAGTAATGATGGAAAGGTCGGGGCTCATCTCCTATCTGGATCTGATTATGTCGAATGAAGATGTGTCTGAATCAAAGCCGGATCCGGAAATATACCTAAAAGCCATGCGGAAGTTAGGGATGAAGCCGGAGGAATGCCTGATCTGCGAGGATAATATTAATGGAATTCATGCAGCACTAGCGAGCGGAGGACACCTCTTAAAAATTAATGAAGTGGCAGATGTGAATTACGAAAATATTTGGAGCTTTATAAAAGAACTGGAGAATAAATAAATGATAAACATTCTGATACCGGCCTGCGGGAAAAGCAGCTTTTATGAAGACAGCTATTATCCGCAGAATGTAGTAGAAATCAAAGGGAAGCCGATGATAGAGCATGTAATCCGCAATTATAAATCACTGGAAGACCCTAAATTTACAGTATGCTTATTTCGAAGCGAGTGCGATGAATTCCATACGGATAAAATCGTTTCAATTCTCACAGATCAGAACTGTAATATTGTAAAGCAGGAGAATGTAACGGGAGGCGCGTTGTGTACGGCGCTTTTAGCAGTTGATTATATTGGAAATGAAGACGAGCTTATTATCGCGAATAGTGATCAGATTATAGATCTGGATATTGCGGCAGCGGTCAGCTTCTTTCGGGAGCGCAGGACCGACTGCGGCGTTATCAGTTTTAACAGCGTTCATCCAAGATGGTCATATATACGCGTGAATGAGGCGGATGAGGTGGTTGAGACAGCAGAAAAGCATCCTCTTTCAAGCCATGCAATCGCCGGCTTTTATTATTTTGCGAGGGGAATAGATTTTATTCATGCATCGAAGCAGGTGATACGGAAGAAAGAGACATATAACGGCCGTTATTTTATTTCTTCATCAATAAATGAAATGATTCTTGAAAATAAAAAGGTCGGTTATTATGAAATTGATTCAGATAAGTACCATTCTTTTTATTCGCCTGAGAAAATTGCGGAATATCAGAAAGGAGACGAAAGGAAATGAAAGAAGCATCGCTGAATGATATGGTAAGAGGCTGGTTTGTAGGGAATTTTGAACCGGTATTGATCCGGACCGGAGATCTTGAGATTGCGGTTAAGGAATATAAAAAGGGTGATTACGAGGAAGCGCATTATCATAAGATTGCAGAGGAAATCACCGTGGTGGTGTATGGAAGAGTACGGATGAGAGGAAAGGAATACGGAAAGGGCGACATTATCATCATTGAGCCGGGAGATGTAACCGATTTTGAGGCTTTAGAAGATACAGCGTGCACGGTTGTGAAATATCCGGGAGCGCTGAATGATAAATACAGGGAGGGTGAACAGGATGCTTAATATAGTCATTCCAATGGCAGGAAGGGGAAGCCGTTTCTTAAATGCAGGATATACGGATCCGAAGCCGCTCATAAAGGTGGATGGAATTGAAATGATCCGGCTTGTAATAGAAAATATAAGGCCGGACTGCGAACACAGGTTTCTGTTTATGTGCCTTCAGGAGCATATTGATGCCTATGAAGTTGACAAAAAACTGAAAAAGTGGTGTCCGGGCTGTGTCGTTATACCCGTAGCGGGGGTTACGGAAGGTGCTGCATGTACGGTTCTTTTAGCAGAAAAATATATAAATACAGATGATCCCCTGATGATTGCGAACAGCGACCAGTGGGTGGATATCGACATTAACAGCTATCTTAAGCAGGGAGACGGGGCAGACGGGCTGATCATGACTATGAAAGCAGATCATCCAAAATGGTCGTATATCCGCTTCGATGAAAATGGAAATGTCAGCGGAGTAGCAGAAAAGCAGGTGGTTTCTGATGAGGCAACCGTGGGTATTTATAACTATGCGCACGGCAGGGATTATGTTTCATGTGCACATAAGATGATTGATGCAGATATCAGAGTGAACGGGGAATTTTATGTGGCCCCAGTGTATAACGAGCTGCTCAGCGCCGGAGGAAAGATCGAGATCTATAATATAGGAACTGATGAAGAAGGAATGTATGGTCTTGGAATCCCGGAAGATTTAAATTATTTTATGGGGCTGGATTTATGCAGAAAAGCGGCTGAAAAAGTACGGGCGAATGATTATTCCACGCAGATAAGCAATATATAAGGATATAAAAGCAGATGCGGGGTAACAGTTCAGCCAAAGGCTGAACTGTTACGATGCGGGACAAATACTGCTGGGAGCATTATGCATAAGAAAAGGGACGAAAATATTTTTTTGAGAGCAGGCAGCAGGGGGATTGGAAATCCATATAGTTTCTTGAAAAGCATTATATCCGTACAGCGGCTGTTCATGCAGCCGTTTAAACGATGGAAGGGAGTTGACTATGAAATACTGTCCTCGATTTTATCATCACCTGGATCTTGGCGATGATGCGGGTGGAATGAGCTTCTGCCCCTGGATACAGCCTGAGTACGCTTGTATTGGAAATCTGAATTATGATACCGTCGAAGAAGCAGTTCATTCGGAACCCGCAGATCTTTTACGGGCTTCCATGGACGATCAGACATTCCAGTATTGTTCCTCGAAGCTGTGCCCGTTCCTTCAAAATCATACGTTAGAGGAGCTGTCTTTGGAGGAATATGAGCGGAAAAAATGTGTTTCATCCGTGCCGGATGAAATAGAGCTTTCCTGCGATTTTTTCCATAATCAGAGCTATGAGGCCTGCCGGGACGCGGCATCTCTTCCATCGGTTGGCTGTGCGGAAAAAATACACGTGATATACAAAACAATCCTTCCGATTCTGAATCAAGCGAGACATGTTTCCATATCCGGAGGGGGGTGGGAATGGGATCCCCTGACATCCTGCTATATGATGGAGCTATTGGAAAATCTGCATCCGTCCAGCCCTGACTTTCAGCTTTTATTGGAAACAAACGGCGTTTTCTTTGATGAAGCACATTGGAAAAGAATCGGACATCTGAGCCGGTTCCCGGTAGAAATCGCCGTAACGGTCAATAGCTTTGACGAATTTATCCATACCTATTTATCCAGTGCGGAGCACTTTAGATACGGTGTGCCCTTTGGGTATAGACATACTGCACGTGGCGGAAACTATCAGAAAATGCTGTCCGGATTGGAATTTATGGCCCGGCTTAGGGCTGAAAAGAAAATTTCCTGCCTTACAGGCCTATTGGTAATGCAGGATCGGAATTTCGCGGAAATTCCTGCAATTATTAAGCGCTGCTTTGACATGTATGCGTTTGACCGGATGATTCTGCGGCCTGTCAGCCATAGCAGCGCAGAGAAAGAGGACGTTTATTGGTTTCGGGATATCCGTAATCCTCTCCACCCATATCATATGGAGTATCTGCAGATTATGGAAAATGAGGTTATGAAAGATCCGCGGGTGCAGATCTGCGGAAAAACGGTCACAAAGCCGTGTCCATATCCTAAGAATGAAGAACGGCAGCCGGATTTTTTATTCCCTTATGAAGCAGTCAGACGCGGCAGCAGAGTGGTTATTTATGGGGCCGGTGAAGTCGGGAAGAAAATAGTACAGATGATAAATGAATATTCGTATTGCAGCGACATTTTGTGGATAGATCAGCAGTTCAACAATGAATCCATACAGTCGCCAAACCGGCTCCTGAATCTTCCGCATAATCATTATGATTTCGTCATTTTAGCGACAGCAAATTCCTTCTTTGAGCTGGAAATGAGATCAAATTTAAGGGATATGGGAATACCGGACAGGCAAGTGCTTTCCTGCCGCAGGAAAGGACGAATCACCCCTATGAGCTGGGATTATCAATCAACACGAAAAAGCTGGAGGCTATCTGTAAATGAAGACGAAGCGTACAAAGATTGCAGTCCTGTCATTGGCTGACATCAATAATTACGGGGACATGTTTTTTCCTTATCTGTTTCGGGAGGAGCTGAAAAAACGTCTGCCGGATGCAGAAATAAGGCTATATACCAATGTAGCCTGCCATTCTGTCCTTTATGATACACAGAAGTATGACAGGAAATTACTTGGAGACTACGACGCAATTATTTTAGCGGGTGGAGAGACAATTCATCTATGGGATGAGGAGCAGTGGTCAAATCTTTATCCTGATGCAGGCGACGGCAATATATCCGATATTGCCTTTGACTGGCTGACGCTGGATAAACCGTTTAAAGCCTATTTTTCCGTCGGCGTGCATCCGAACATGCAAGGACATAAGCAGGAAGCTTTATGTGCCATGAACCGGCTGAATTATTTGTCGGTCAGGGGAGAGCTGTCAAAAAAGATTCTTGAGGGCGCTATCATCTCTCACAGCAATGAGATTCGGATTGTGCCGGATCTGGGCTGGATATTTAATCAGTACATAGACAGGTGGGAGCAGGAAGGGAAGGGGAAAACCGCATTGCCTCAAACGCCATATATGATCTTTGAAATGTTTTATGAATTTGACGAGAATACCCTTCAGTTTGCGGCAGGGGCGCTGGCGCGATTTCAGGAAGCAACCGGCGTACGTGTTGTACTGCTGCCGATCGTGCAGACCAAAAGTACGCAGGCCCTGTCCTCATGGAATGACTTTTATCCGCTGTCGCGGCTTCAGGAGTATGCAGAGGGCGCATTCCTGCTTATGCCGGATCAGCTTGACATTTTCGATCTGGGCAGGCTGCTGAAGCATGCAAAATTTTATCTGGGCGACAGTATGCACGGGGCGGTTACCTGCCTTGCCTACGGAAAGCCTGCCGGAAATGTTCTTACATGGACGGCTCCGAAGCTGCAGGATGTACATGGTATGCGGATGCGGGCGGACTGCTTCATTACGCATTGGGGAAGGCTTCCAAAGCTGCTTGATGCTTTGAACGCAGAGGCGGAGGATGAAAAGGCAGCAAGGTATGCTGCAAAGTACGCGGATTATATGCGGTATCGTCTGTCCGTGGAGATAGAACTGCTGTGCCGGCAGCTGACAGGAAACGATAAATAAATCTGCCTGTTCCTAATCTATAAGAAAAATAAAAATCAGCGGAATATCTGATGGTGTTCCGCTGATTTATCCAGAAACTCTTTTTACTTTTTTGAATCGTCTTTTTTTGCATTATCCCATAGCGTTTTAATCTCCGTTGAAAAATTAGCATACCATTCATTGTCGGAAGTAATTTTGAACATAGGTCGTTGACTGCCTTTCATTGTGTGTGGGTAGAGCAGAATCTGTATGTAATTATTTTGTTCTTGCGCATGCTCAACAGAAAAAATTCCATAATTGGGCCATTTATCTGTCTCTCTATATATTAAGTTTGAATATTCCTTTTGCAATTCCATAAAAGAATCATAGGCTGTATTATGGTTATTATAGGAATGTATGCTATATTTAGGATGCTCTTTTTCTTTGTAATCATATGCTAATATCCGATATTCACATCCTGAATTTAAAGATTTTTTCAAAGCCGTTTCATATTGATTTAGAATATTAACTGCCGTTCTGCCTATGATTGTAACCCTTTTTGCATCAAGAATAATTTTAGAAAATTCCTGATCAGGGTTTGTATCTAACGAATATAAAAAATCACTTGGAGCATTTCGTACCCAGCCAGTCCGACTATATTCTTTAGATTCAAGACCTCTATTGATTTGTTTGTTCAAAGCGTTCATAACTTTCATAGCGAGATTTTCAGAATTACTCCACCATTCTACGATTCTGTTTTTTTTAATTTCCTCTTTAAATTTGTCCAATTTTATTTTCTTTGAGACATCTTGTTCAATATTTTTAGGCGCTACTGGGATTTCTTCATCAATTAAGAATGCCAATATTGGAATTCCTTTGCTTAATGCATAACGGAATTCCTTTTCAGTGTAGCTCATCCCTGCATATTCACCTGTTTTTATGATACTTCCATATCTATGGCCAATGATTAAAACATAGTAATCAGAACTGTCTATGGTTTCCTGAATGATTTTCCACTGGTCATCATTCCCGGCGCTGAACATTTCCATTCCTATTGGAAAATGATACATGGATAGAATCGTCTCCTGAATTTTTTGCCTTTCTTCTTTTAAGTCTTCGTAGGTAGAACTAATAAAAATTTGATATTTTTTCTGCAAAAAGTATCTCTCCCTTCTTTTTTTGTTGGATAATTAGTTTATATATCAGAAGTCTCTTGGCTGTTGTTTAAGTTCCCGCAAGGTAGATCCCGGATCTGTAGAGACAGCTTCTGTCCACCGGAAATAAGCTGATGTTGTAGTAACAGACATTATAAAGTTATTTTTACTTTGAAGTTCAAGCATCCATGACAGTTATGTTGGTGGGAAAGTCAAGATGTTTATATTATTATCTCTTTTGTAAAATTTTGTATCTAAGCAAAATCATTCTTTGTAAGATAAATATCGTTTGTTAATTCAAACAAGCCATTTGAAGTTTCTTTCAAGTATTGCAAAACATTATTTACCTTTTCGAGTGTTTCCTCATACTTATCTTCAAAAATACTGTGCAACATTTCCCATAAAAGCTCTGGGGCACGATCATTTAATACTACACAATTGTCTAATATGAACTTGGCAAAGCGGTGATTCGCATTACATGCATATCGCATATCTGGATGCTTTGTCGTTAAATACGGGCAATCCTTATCTAATGGAGGAATGAAAAAATATGGCGGTAAAATGTTGGCATGTTCGTCTGACATGTCACATCCCTTTTTGACTATATAAGTTTTAATATGAGTCTTAACACAGCCTCTTACAAATCTTATGCGCAACATAAATTCCTTTCTTAAATATGCTATATGAAAAAAACTTGACAGAGGTAACCGTTTGAGGTCTCCTAAATCATACACAAAATAAACAGGCCAATGCAATTCATTTATTTCAATCTCCTCACCTCGGTCTAATGCCTGTTGGATCATTTCCAATGAATATATCGTGCCATTAGCACAAATATATTTATCCTCTAACATAGATTTATTTGCTTGCATTGCATCCCAATATCTTTGTGCCGAATAATATTGAAATTGTAATACTCGAAAAATTGTATCATCATAATCCGAATTTTCATCTACACTTCCAATGGCGTAGAACATATGCTCAATCACACCAAACATTTCTAATGTCGCACACTGTATAGTTTGCCTTGAAATGCTTACCTGCGGGCGAAACTTATCCTTTAGCAGTAATATGATTCCATAATAGGAACTGCTCGTTTGAAAGAAAAAATCCACATCACCGCATATGATGCCATTATATGATACCTTTTCTTTGCCGCATAAATTTTTGAAATATTTATTATACCAATCAAAATCGGACAATTTGTATTTTATTAGAGTACGTTTTTTCATGTATTTTTCATATTTTTCATATTTACTCAACATACATTCTATTTTTTCTTTGCTTGTCCATAAGTCTTTAATTCTTGATTCTTCTCTCTCATCTAAACAAGATGGTTCTGGCTGAAAACTGGAATTATATTTTTTTCTTAATATTGTAATATCCTCTATAATATTTGGAGAATATGGTATATCTATTTTAAAATTCAGATGAAATTCATCAGTTTTGCGGTCTAAATGGAGTTCTAACTCTATATTAAAAATTTCTTTTTTACAGCCAAAATACCCTTCAAAACAATCGCTGCTTTCTTCAATATCAATTAGCAGTGCCGCTCCTGTAAGATAGGGAGATTTTGCATAGCGATCAAGAGATACGCATTTGATTTTTAAAGGGTTCGCCTGCCAATCAGAAAGTTCCGGTATATCCTGTTTTATTTTTTTAATCTGCTCCTCTGGGATCGGGATCAAATAGCAACCGTTTTGGTCTTTGTCATCTGACGGTTGAATATTATGTATATCCTCCATAAGCTCAGATTCTGTCGGATAATCAAATGAACCCTCTTCTCCATCATAATGAATGGCAACCTGCGGATAAAAAACATATTGGTCAATGATATCCTTAAACCTCTTATGTTTTCCACTAAGGTATAAACTGGTCCGCACAGCGATCACTGTCCCTGCCTGTCTCAAAAAGGGAGTTTTCTCTTCCGGCGTTTTTCCCTTCATCGGGCCCGGATGATGTCCCTTTTCCTGGCTGGCCAAATAATAATATCCCGCCATTCCATGCATACTCATACGCAGTGCAGAATGATGTCCTTTACCGTCATTAAACCGTCTCGTGCTAATTTCAATCTGATTGGTGCGTTCATCCCCCATAAAACAGGAAAGTATCCCAATGCCAAATTGACTGATTGGTGTAAAATCCAGATTGGCATTACAACGGATTTTATCCTGTTCAAACAGGTCAGAAGTATAGTAAGAACATCCAGCCTTCAATAAATAGTTCATGATAATGTCTTCTGTCATGCCGGTTCCATTATCCTCTATGCGGAACCAGCGAAATCCATTTTCTGTCCATGTCCGAATATTGATCTGCGGATGCCAGTCTGCCTGCAGATTTTTGTCTAATTGTTCTCTTGTACGTACGGCATCAATGGCATTCTGCAATAGTTCTCGTACAAAGACTGTAGGACTATTATACAGTTCTTTACCTGCAAACAATTCCAGGATTCTGCTATGGTCCAGGGTCAGGCGATATTGTCCAGATAAATACCCCTCTGGCCGGATATTTCTTTTTATTTTCATGGGAAGCACAAAATCCTGCCATGTTCCGGCAAAACGCTTGAGCTGCCTATTGCAATCAGTCAATTCCTGGTCTGCCCAGTCAAGGTAAGTATTGATTGCCTGCTCAATTTGTATGGTTCTGCTGGTAGCGCGGTAATTCAGTAGGTACGGATAGGCGGATTCCGTAACATTATCAAAATCAAACCCGTGGGAAGCCATGTGTTTCTTCCACTCTTTTTTGCTGATTCGAGCGCTGTAATCTTTCTTTTTGTCAAAACCACAATAATTGTAAACCGCCTGCGGAGCACGGCTTGTATCAAAATCCAGTATATCGGCCAAGCGGAGCAATATGGCGCAAAAACGAAGATCCAGCGTTGGGAGTGCATCTAGTTCATCCAGTGCCGAAACGTTTTTGCCATGGCTTTGGCAGACACGAATCAAATCCTCCCGGTCAACCTTTCCTTCCAATACCTCAGGCCAGTCGATTTCATACAGAAGTTCTTTGACACGTTCATGATGCACGCTTCTAAGATAATTCTGTACTATGTCATCTGCCAGATCCGGTTTGTCTTTTCCACCAGCATATACCCTGACATACTCATCACAATTTTCTTCAAGATACTTATTTAGCCTGTAAGAATCGTTTAAAATCGAAGCCTTCTCTGCATCGCTATAGCTCATGCCTATATCATGACAGCATGCAGACAGAATAAGCATGGCAGCTTCGTCACGTGATAGCTGTTGTATCTTTCTGCCTAATAAATTTGCCATAATGCGCAAGACATTACAAATATGGGTCTCATCATGAAGGGTGTACATTGGAAAATTATCCCGTATGGTAAGTGATCTTTGTATTCCGTAGTTACAAATGTGTTCAATTCCTGCGAGATAGCTGTGTTCAATGTGCAGATGACCCGGTAATTTACTATCATTAAGTTTGATTTTATTTTCCAGATATTTCCATAGGGTTTCGTCTTTATAGCTCATAATTTCGTCTCTTTTCGTATTTTCAACAAAAACTTATATATATTTCCTGCCTGAACGGTTACACTTTGCTCAAACGGAGAAAATACCCACTATAAACAGTATATGTCATTCGAACGCTATTTACAAGGCGCTATTTTTTACTAATTTATAGCGATTGACACCGTATATGATGCCATTTATAATAATGGCAGGGAGGTATTCTGATGTACCATTCCAAAGCATGAGCCGGTAAAAAAAGTATATGTGGAAATAGCAGAGTGACTGATGAAAGCATCTAAGCCTTATATCAATATTGGGCTTGGGTGCTTTTTGTAACAGTTCAGCCGAAGGCTGAACTGTTACTGCTTTTTTTGGGAAAGCTAGAAAATCATTGACATCATTGATAAATGTAGTGTAATATAGATGTAAGACAATAGTATCGTAATTAACTATACTCACGAGCGATAAAATTTACCATATGGTCTATGACAACGACGCTCGTGAGTCGGCGTTATTTGGCAAACTTTAGTGATTGTCAGTATAAATTTTAGAAAGGAAAGTGTTGCGGTGACTTCTTAAAATTCTTTAAGGAAGTTCTTTCGTAACAGAAAATTATGAAGTATATATATCAGGCAGCTGTGATATCTGCTATGTTTCTGCTTTTATGTGGATGCGGCGAGGATAGCCGGGGATCTGAGGAATTATCTGACAGATCAATAGACCAGCCGTTAACTGTTGGGGAGATAGCAGTGGATAACTGCAATTCTCAGGGGTATCGTATCTGTATTGAGGAGAATGGAGATTTAGTCCCATTTATTGTACTTACATCTAATTATAACGGTTATTGTTTGCTTTTACGGGAAGGTCTGTTAGATGATATTGTTTTCTATAATGTGCCTGGAGAATATGGATCGTACTACTGCGGCAGTAATGTTGACCGTTTTCTTAACGAGGACTATTATTTTAGACTTTCGGAAAAAATGCAGCGGTTAATTGTTACAACTGAAGTAGAGATAACAACGAAAAATGCGATTGATACACATGCGGATGATGTGGAAACAATGATGCGCAATATTTTTTTACTGTCAGCGAACGAGGTGAATGCTTCCTTAAGCCGTTTAGCATTAAAAGAAGGTGAACCACTTTCTTATTTTGAAAATAATGAGAGACGGATTGCGGCTTTTCGTAATTTAGAAACAGGGCCCTGGATGCTGCGTACGCCTGCTCTTAGAGATGGGAATACGATTGTTGGCGTAGCTGATAATGGTATGGTAGGAATAGGAGGGATAAATACGATTGCGGGATACAGTGACAGTGCGGTTAGGCCGGCCTTCTGCATTCCGATTGAAACACCTATTATGCAAAGTGATCATGCAGAAAATATTTTTGTATTAAAAAACTAATTGAAAGCTGAGGAGGTAAACAGATGAAAAGATGGATATCGTTAATTCTTTCTATTATGCTTTTTGTAATGTCTCTGCCGTTAATGGATACGGAAGCTGCTGCAGAGAATAGGAATCATATTTCAAGGTATTCTGTTTTAGTACTTGATGTTTCAGGTACAGCAAGGTCGAAAATAATGGCAGAACGATCTATACTGCTGATTCATCAATTAATTATGTGAAAAAATCGGCAAACAGCTTTCTTTCAGATTTGATAAATGCTGAAGGGAATAATTATGTAGCTATTGTAGCATTTGCTAAAAAAGCTTCTGTAGTGCTTGATTTTACAGATAATATTTCGGAAGTTATAAAAAGTGTAAACACATTGACTTCTCATGATAATGTACGTGACATTAATGCCGGGCTTTCCGCAGCAAATGGACTTTTTCAAAAGGTGGATTCATCAGCAGTAAAAAATACGATTCTTGTAACGACTGGAATGACAAATGAAGGGAAATATACGTATGATGGGCATTATGATGAAGAAACTGTAGGAAGTAATTGGCGGCGTATGGATACGCAGATTCGCTTATATGCATATGCAAATGCAGCATATGAAATGGCGGCAGTATTAAAGAATTCATCAACGCTTTATGTACTCGGCTTATTTCAAACAATGGATCATATGCCTGAAGAAGGAAGGGAAATAGCCGAGTTCTTTCGGCTGACAGCATTTGATCTGGCAACATCCGAAAATACGTTTTATGATGTTGAAAATCCCGATGACATAGAATTTGTTTTCGGGGAGATTGCGAATAATATTACGGCTTCAAATGGGTACTTTAAATATGCAGGAAAAATTAACCAAGACAGCGATTCGGCTGCGGAATATTGGTATAGCGACTCATATTTTAGTCAGAGCGCTACCAAATATAACGCATCTTTGGCAACGATGTCTCTTTGTCTTGAACTTTCTACATGGTCCAGTTTTGAAAAGGAAAATTGGTATCATCCATCCTATACACCAAAAGATGCGGCTTTTTGGCAGGATAAGCTGTGCAATGTGAAAACCTTATTGCTTGGAAATCCAAATGCCGAAGATGGGTATGGTGGAATCGGATTTAGTGACTTTAAAGCAAATGATTTCTGGCAGGATGCGCCGACAAAAGATTCTATTGGTGTTTGTGCAGCGAGAAAATCAATTTCGACAAGTTTGGGAGATAAATATACTTTAATTGCGCTTGTTGTTAGAGGCGGCGGCTATGGAGCAGAATGGGCGAGTAATTTTACAATAGGAAAATCAGGCGAACACGATGGATTTGCAGCTGCAAGAAATAATGTATTGGATTTTCTTGATACTTATATTTCTTCTCTGAATCTAAGTGATAATGAAAAAAATATAAAAATATGGGTAACCGGCTATAGCCGTGCAGGTGCAACTGCTAATATGGTCGCAGGTGCGCTTGATACGTATCATTCGCTTCCTGATGGCGCTGTTACTAGCATTGATGATATATACTGCTATACATTTGAAGCCCCGCAAGGTGCGGTAAGAAGCAGTTTAAGAGAAAATTATAGTAATATATTCAATGTACTGAATTTGAATGATTTAGTACCGCTTGTCGCGCCGTACAGCTGGGATTTCGCAAGATATAATTATCAGAATGATATAACATTACCTTCACGGTATGATACGAGAAAATTTGTACAGCAAAAAGCAGCTATGCTGGAAGAAATGAAAAAGCTTGGATATCCAAATTTTAAGTATAAAATAAGTGAGGAGTCTACAATGAAAAATTTCAAAGTAGACAAATCTAAATTTCTTCCTGGCGGTGATCCACTTTGGTGGTTTGAAGAATCGACAGTTGATACGAATACTGTGCTGCAGAAGGGTGTGAGTTTCCTTGCGGAAGATGTGATTCCTAGCCGAGAATATTATTATGAAAATCTTGAATACTGTGCGAGACAGCTGCTTGGAATTCTTATGGATTACTATGGGGCCAAGAACGGATTAAATAATTATGCAAATGAAGTGGTATCTCAAGCATTTATGATTAAATTGGACGAGCTGTTTACTTTTGATAATATTACATATATTGTTTCGCCTATGTTTAGCATGAATCCTTTCAAATCATATGACGATAGAGTAGATGAAGTAAAAATTCGATTAGGGAAAAAGATTGGAGGTATATTTGCCGAGTATGCACAGATAGAAGGATTTATTGATTCGGTAGTAGACATTTTAACGGATACGATTGTTCAGATTGCTAGAGATGTCTGGGATAATAATACAGATTCTATTAATACAGTCTGTAAAGTAGTAGATTTAATTGTATCCAGCGAGATGCAGGGGCACTATCCGGAAATCTGTCTGGCATGGTGCCGCTCTCTTGATCCTAATTATAATACTGCTGCTGCAGAAGATTCTTCAAATATTACGAGAATCATTCGGATTAATTGTCCAGTGAATATTAATGTCTATGATAGCGATGAAAACCGTGTTGCGTCTATGATGAATGATGTTACGGATGAATCAATAGATGGAATTATTAGTTATGTAAATGACAAAGGTGAGAAGCTGTTTTTCCTTCCTGGAGATGAAGATTATAGATTGGATATTGTCGCATCTGATGAAGGGCTGGTTAATTATTCTGTTAGTGAGTATAATTTTATTTATGCTCAAACTACATGTTTGCAGAACTATTACGATATACCTATAAAGAAAAATGATGAGCTGACTGCAATAGTGCCTGCAATATCAAGAGATGAACTTATCCAAAATGATATAAATGGATCTACGGCTGATTATCAGATACTAAATGATGGTGAAGTTTTAACATATGATGAGAAATATTCAGGTAAATCTATTGAACAAGAATATTATGACATATCGCTCAGCGTCGAAGGAAATGGGGGATATGTAGAGGGCGCAGGTAGATTTATAAAAGGCAGCTTTGCGAAAATTGAGGCGTATTCGCTGCCAAATGCTGAATTTTTGGGGTGGTATGTAAATGGTGAATTAGTGTCAGAGGAATCGAGTTATAGGTTTGTTGTAACTGAAAACACTACAATATCTGCTAAATTTAGTGATACTATCTATAGTAATCTTTCGTTTGATACTGATGGTGGTGGAACGATTCATGCGGCCGCAGGGATATACGCTGACGGCACTAAGATCGGAATCGAAGCCATTCCAGCAAATGGATATGAATTTATTGAATGGACATCGGCAGATGGGGGTGTATTTGAAGATTCGAAATCGGCATCAACAGAATTTACAATATCTGACAGGGAAACGGTTGTTACGGCACATTTTAAGCCGTTAGCTGATGAAGAGACGACTAAGCAGACATACATGATATCGTATACACTTAATAATGGATATGTATCTAATAATCCGACAAGTTATACGGCAGATCATCTGCCGATGACATTAATGAATCCGACCCGGAGCGGTTATACGTTTATAGGCTGGACAGGCTCTAATGGAAATATTCCACAGACATCAGTCACAATCTCAAAGGGAACAACGGGGAATTTAAGTTATACAGCTAATTGGAAGCAGAATGATGAAGCCACATATACAATATCGTATATGCTTAATGGCGGGGATGTATTAGGAAACCCGACAAGTTATACAATGGATCTGTTACCGATTGTGCTGAAGAATCCAACGCGGAATGGCTACACTTTCACAGGATGGACAGGCAGCAGCGGAAGCATCCCGCAAAAAACTGTCATAATTCAAAAAGGAACAACAGGGAATTTGAGCTATACAGCGAATTGGGAGAAGAATGGCGGATTCGAAGAAGAGATACCAAATATCATATATAGGATAACGTATACCCTCAATGGAGGAAGTGTGTCTGGGAATCCGGCAGGCTATACAGAGGATGGACTGCCAATAACGCTGAAGAATCCAATACGGGACGGCTATACGTTTATAGGGTGGACGGGAAGTAATGGCAGCACGCCGCAAATGATTGTTATGATAGAAAGAGGCAGTACTGGAAATAAGTCATACACAGCAAATTGGAGCAAAAATCAAAGCGTGAAAACGAGTATGAAAGGCGCGAAGATTTCTTTAAAAAAGACATCCCGTGTATATAATGGGAAGAAAAAGCAGCCGTCTGTCACGGTGAAGGTTGGTTCCAAAACGCTTAAAAAAGGAACAGATTATAAAGTAACATATAAGAATAATCAAAAGGTGGGCACTGCTTCTGTGATTATAAGCGGGACAGGCAGTTACACAGGGAGGGTGACTAAAAAATTCAAGATTGTTCCGAAGGGAATAGCAGTGTCTAAGATCGCTGCGAAGTCAAAAGGATTTACGGTCAGCTGGAAAAAGCAGGCGAAATCTATGGACGGCTGCCAGCTTCAGTATTCAACAAGCAGAAAGTTCACGAAAAAGACAACTGTGAAAAAAACGGTTACAAAACCATCAAAGACAAAACTGGATGTAAAGAAGTGTAGGGCGAAGAAAAAATATTATATCCGCATCCGTACTTTCAAGACAGTTAAAGGAAAGAAATATTATTCTGACTGGTCAAAGGTTAAGGTGATAACAACAAAAAAATAGTCAGATCTGAAAAATCAGATCTATACCGTGCTGATCAGCGGAATACCTATGAAAGAAGGTGTTCCGCTGATTTAATGTTTGAAAAGTATAAGAAAGGAATTATAGATATGCAAAGAAAATATTCATATGCACGTAAATATGGAATCAGCAGTGTTCTTAAAAAAATGATAGATAAATATGATAGCAGGAATGAACAGGCATTCGGACAGCTGCGGAATGATCGTGATGACATATTTTTTAACAGCAGACCGGTTCTATATATCATGCGCGAACTATTATCTTATACAAGTCTGCCGTCTGCAAATAGAAAAATGAATGTTTTAAACGATGAATACCGCAGATATTGTGAAAGTCATAGGAATGCAGACTTTCAAATAGAAGAGTTGTTTCAGGAGGGATGGTTAAGCAGGCGGATTGATGAATGGAGCTTTTCTTTTGAATATGGCCTGCGTAGGCTGGATACGAAGCATGAGAAGCTGCATACAAAGCAGATCGTCGGTTTTTTGAAAAAATTACGGAAAAAATTGAATCGAGAATCAAAGCTTTTAAAAGTGAATATTGCATCAAAAAATTTACAAAGATTTTTGGAACAATGCAGTGTAAATGATAAATGGCTTTTAAAACACGAAATTCTTTGTCAGAAGCGGGGAGAGTATTATATAAATCCTTTCTCTGAGGTCTGGAAGAAATATGGAGATATGGTTATTTCCGAGTATATAAACAGCCGGGTAGAAAAGGAACAGTTATTTGAACGATGGATGGATTTGGCGGCTGCTTTCCCACGGTGCCGGATGACAAATCTTCGATTCAATGATTTGGAATTGCTATATGACTCCTGCCTTGCCTATCTGGAACGGGAAACAGGAACATGGGAAGAGCAGGAGACATGTTTTTTGGTATTTATCAGCATAGAGCAGGGAAATCTTAATTCAGGGACAGATGGATGCATGGATATAGATTCGGACAGGTATCATACGTGGGAGCGGCGCTGTTCTATTTGGCATCAGTATCAGTATCTGTATGGTACCCGGCAGGACATAGCATTTCGATTTTGTATAGAAAGGTATTACGATGTTTCCAGAGAATTGACTGCAAGATTTAGAAAGCTTTTGAAGGTTCCGGCTTATTATATAGACTTTTTTTGTGTCTGTACAAGGGGAAACATTGCAATTTTTGCAGACTGTATCGAGGAGAACGGAATCCAATATGAAGCTATTGTATCGATACACAAATGGCTGCTGCATGATGCTTCGAATTTTGGCAAAGTCAGTATGGAAGACCTGCATCAGTTTGGTGTATGTGTACAAGATGTACTTTATAACGATGTCTTCCTGTCATTGAAGGATTCGGACAGAGACAGATATGAGCTTTTTATAAATTGGATGCTGTATTTATATGAATATGAGCGAAGGCATTTACTGGATCTTCGTGGAATGGGTTATCAAAACAGAAAAAAGGGAGATTTATATCAGGGAATATTAGAATGGATTTGTAAGGAACTGATTCCAGCGCCCCATAAAGCAGAATCATTGTTAAGCGTACTTGAGGAACGAATACTGAGCTGTAAAGATGAGAAGGTGCATTCTTATTATGGAATGGCACTGGATGCAGCAGGGGTGTGCAGAGATAGCGTATTGATAGATCAGGAGCAGATTGCGAAGACATTTTTAAATATCTTTCTGGTCTGGTGTGAGAAAGTAAGAAGAAATGATATATCGGTTTTTGGCATTGACTGGGATCTGTTTGATAAAGATGTCTGGGGTGATCTGATTGCCGTTTATAATGAGGAGTTTTTTGAAAAATTTCTATGCGCTTATGAAGGTTTTAAAAATGATTTATGGGAAGGCGATAAAGATGTGAAATCCCTTCAGGGCGGTAAGCTGTTTTTGATCTATTGCTATATAGCATCGTTTTCTTTGGTGCGTTTTCGCAATGTATTGTCTCAAGAGCTGGGGATTCGCATGGAGAGTATCTTATCACAGGATTATCTTGCGCTTCATAAAAAGTTTCGGTTTTTTACAGGGGATCATATCGACCATTGGTATGCACAGAAAGTAGTGAAAGAGTGCATGAAGACCCTTCTTGTCATTTCAGATGGGGGAAGGGAGGAATTTGCAAAAGGCCTGCGGCCCTTAAAGTCGCCGGATCTGCTGTTCTGGGACGGCTGCGCAGATAGTGAAATCATTCGCAGGGCGTACATGGATGTGCTGTCGGATATGGACAAAGAGGTAATAAATAAAGCGGTTTATTCAGTACCAATGTATATACAAATGGCGGAACAAATTTTCAGGCTGTCCTTTGAGCTTATAAAGAATAACAGTCCAAAGGATAAGAAGCTGCTGGATAAGCTTGCAGGGGCAGCAGAGATGCTTTTGGAAGTATTAGAAGGATTGAAAGGGAATCCTTATGTAGAGAAAAATCAGGCATGGATGAAGACAGCCAGATGCAGGCTGCTGATGCTTCAGGGTAAAGAATCGGAGGTGCTTTCCGGAGGGAATAAGTTTTACAAAGGCATTATTTATATGAATTCTGATGATTATGATAAGATCAGGAAAGCGGAGGAGATTTTTTCCGGATTATTTGAAAGGCAATCTGTAAGCGGAACGATCAACTATTTAATTACATTAGCAGTGCTCATATTAAAGGGAAATAAAGAACAGCGGGATGTCAGGCAGGATTTGGAAAGATTTGAAATGGTAAAGAAGTATATGATCTCTAACTGGGATATTTTTCCCGATGGGAAAGAGTATGTTTTTTATTATGCCCTGCTTGTTGATATGGAATTGGGAGACAGAGCTGATGCATGGCATATGGAACAGCTCTTAAAGCATGATAAACAGTATGAAAATATCATCTGCAATCCTGATATTGCAAAAGCGCTGGTTTCCTTTTATGCGTTGGAGAATGAGGAAAGTCTGGCGGAGAACGTGATCGAAATATACGATAAGCATGGGGAAGTGAGAACGGCGAATGAGCTATGGAAGCTTCTGAAAGACAAAAGCCGGCAGCATGGAGGGAATAGAGGAGGTCTTGCACAGAGTCCTGGGATAAGCCTGAATGATGCATATGATAAAGAGCTGCTGAAGCATGTCATGAATCTGGTGAAAGGGAGTGAGATGGATATTCAGGCATATGTTATGCTCCCAAAGGCAAGAGAGGTGGAAAAAAATGAATATAAGAAATATGAGAGTGACAGACTTAGCGGAATTGCGGTGGTACATATTTTACATATGATTTTTCAGGCAGTCTGCAAGCTTCAGGAGTATAAATACGATTTCCTGAAAAATGGGAGTATGGCTCGTGAAGATACTTATAATCGGTTTTTTATGCGCTTATTCAATGATATGAACAGCCTGACTGGATATGTGATGTGCGATCAGTCTCAGGGAGGCAAAACAGGGAATAAATATCAAAATGGCGAGATGGTTCCGGGCGAGCGGGATCATATATTGAAATTTGATAATCAGGAAATCATGCTGATAGAGGGAATCCGTCAAAATAGAAAATATATTATAAAAAAATCCGTTGCGGAACATATCAATAAGCTGGAAAATTATAATGCTTCCGGAATGAGTCTGGCGCTGATTTTGATTTATGCGGGATTTGATGAAATGGACCAGCAATGGGAAAAATATATTTCACTGTTGGAGACATATCAGGGACAGGGAAGTTATGGTATGATATCTATAGAAAAAATTTTTCTATGGAAGGATGCAGGGCTGAATCCTCCGAATCATTTTATATGCAGAACGCATCACAAATATCAGTCGGGTTATGAGGTATTTACTTATCATATAATGGTTAGAATGAAGTAACCATGAGGGGCTTTAAGTTGATATCTAATTTCCCGACAATGAAAAGCCTTAACTGATTTTAGAACCGGAAAAGCCCGAAAATAAAGGAAAGTTTGTTGTTACACTGCTGCCGGAATGGCGGTTTTATCTCAAATTTATCTCAATTCAATAGAGTTTTAAAGTAAAAAGCGCCCGATACTTTAATTGGTATTGGGCGCATTGTTTTTTGTTATTAGATGCTACTATTCTTGTTTTAATAATTTGCAATATTCCTCATACTCATACTTAGTAGCTAATTGCTTTTTATATTCATCAAGAAACTTTTGAAAAATAAAGGTTTCCTTATATCCGAAGCTTCGTATACGGCTATACCATATTTCTAAATCTTTTTCACAATAATTGACTTGAACCATAAAGGCTTTTTTATCTTTTATGGTTTCAGTTTCAGAATCCATTTTTAAAAAATTAAGGTATCTTTTAACGTCTTTTCTAAAATTATCAAAATCACATTCTAAAAAATATAAAGCATTTTTTTCGTATTCTTGATATGCTTGGGACGATATAAACGAGTCTATTATATCCCTACCATTTTCTCTATTAGATAGAATGTTTATGCTTTGTTCTGAAAGACCTGTTTTTCTAGAAATATAGTGGTTATCAACGCTTCTACAATCAGAATGGCATAGTAAATAATCTGTAGAAACACCATATATTTCAGATAAGTAAAGAAGATTATCGTATTCAATGGCAGGATAGTAAAAAGTATCATCTTTTGTGTATTTACCAACTTCCCATTCTCTATATGTTTTTGTGGTTACTTTTATTTTCTTTGAAATGTCCTCTTGTGTGTATCCAGCAGAGATGCGTAAATCTTTTAACCTTTCTGCAATTTTTTTTTGTATCGATAAAGGTAATTTATTACTTGTTTTCATCTAAAACGCTCCTTAAATAAGTGGATTATGGGGAATTGATTACTTGATATGACTATTTTATAATAGATACATAGCAAAGTCAAGTTGTTGTTGTGTAACGGAAAGGAGATAATATGGCAAATATTGAAATTAAGACAGCCCTAAAAGAAGTAAGGGTTTATCAATGGGAAGTTGCAAAATTCTTGAATATCGGAGAGAGCGTTTTATCTCGGATGATGCGGCAGGAATTACAGCCGGAGAAAAAAGAAGAGATTTTCAGGCAATCGACCAGATAAAGAGAACACAAGCGAATATTGAGAAATAAAACAATATTTTTACAGTATTTTTGCAGTTTTTTTGTGAAAGATTTATGGCAGTTTTTTGATAGTTTTAAGGAACTTTTTAGACACTTTTTAGATACTTTTTAGATATGTTCTTT
The DNA here is from genome assembly GCA_947385875.1 of uncultured Eubacterium sp. Classification (GTDB taxonomy): domain Bacteria; phylum Bacillota; class Clostridia; order Lachnospirales; family Lachnospiraceae; genus Eubacterium_J. Next base: position 47,846 of record CANDMV010000009.1, read on the forward strand.
CTGCTAAAGCTAGTATACCATGAAAGCATAAAGAAACCCAATAACAAACAATAAAAGAAAGGTGATTTTTATATGAAGAGCAGGTTAGTTAGATCAGAATTAGGAATTGATGTTAAAACGGGCAGAATAGAGCAGGCATGCCAACGTTACGGAGTTGGAAGAAATACCATGCGGCAGATTGCCGAGGATGCAAATGCTGTTATAAGAATCGGGCGTAACTATTTAATTGACTTTCCCAAAGTTGATAAGTACATGGATGCTTTATCAGGTGAGTAATGATATCAAATGTAACAATGAAAAATACCCTCCAAAGTGCTGCAACACTAAAGAGGGCAGAGCATAGCCGGAGCCATGTTTTGATACAACATGATTATACCGCATCCGGCGGAAAGGAACAAGGTAATGTCAGAAAAAAATTCACAACAAAATAATAATGGTTTGTCTGAAAAGAGTTGTTTCCCGATTATGGATATACTGCCAGTCGGAAAGGAAAATGCTATATCAACTGCTGATTTAGTAAAGATAACCGGGTGTACTTCGCCAAGGGATTTGCAGGAGCGGATTGCATTGGAGCGTAATGCAGGGGCGGTTATATGCAGCGGTTCGGGAAGCGGATATTGGAGGGCGAAGAACAGGCAGGAGCTTTTAGAATTTGTCCATTGTATGGATGCAAGGGCGAAAAATACACTTGCGGCAACCAGAAGCGCAAAAAGAGCCTTGCAAATTATGGAGGGGCAATGAGCGGTCTCGGAAACTCAATAGCGAACAGTCAGGAAGGGGTACGTTTTCAG
>CANDMV010000010.1 GCA_947385875.1 uncultured Eubacterium sp.
GCAGTCCCTTTGATTTTAGGGAAAGGTCAGTATTGCGCAGGTGGTGGTTTGACATGCGCTTGCGGATAACGACGAATTGTGCAGGAAACTTGCAGAGCAGATAGGAACGGATAAGGCGAAGCAGGAAAAAATGCTGGAAAAGGAACTCCGGGCAAAAAAAGCACGGCTTTCAGAAGTGGATAATTTATTCCAGTCCATTTATGAGGATAAGCTGAACGGGAAAATTTCAGAGCGCAATTACCAGATGATGAGCAGGCGGTATGAGGAAGAACAGGCTTCTCTGGAACAGGCCATCAGTGAGTTGGAAAAGCAGCGCGAGGCAAGCGGCAGGGAAAAAAGCAATATCGAACAGTTTACAAGGATAATTAAAGATTATGCGGGAATCGAAGAACTGTCTGCTGCACTGCTGAATACGCTTATCGAAAAAGTCACAATTGGCGAACCGAAGGAAGTAGACGGGGAACGCGCACAGGAAGTAAAGATTTATTATAAGTTCATAGGGATCATAAGTTAGGAAGGGCATATTTTGCCGGTAAAACGGGGCATTCCCGTATGTACCGCTGAGTATGTCCTTCTGAGGAGGAACGAGACGGTACATAAAAATTTATAACAAGCGGGGCATGCTGCTGTTTAGTATAATATTTACATTTTAAATATGTTTCAAGAAAAATTTTTTTTAATATCGAAAAATAGCGTGGGGAAAGTTTACCTTTCAATGTTTTTTAAGGGGTACATTTTAAAAACAGACCAGTGTTCATTTATTTTATCATAATAGTCATATTCTTCAAGCATCTGAAATGCATTTTCATCAGAACAGTAGGCATAGCCTGTTAAGTTGCCGGTGTTTCCTGTTGTAAAAAGAATCGCTACGCTTTCATCCCTTTTCCTGCAGAGGATATCTGAGTCACATAGAATATGGGAATTTATATCAATACATTCCCCTTCTGTATCATTAATGAGTGAAGGAATTGTTTCTTTAACTGCCTGTTCATACCGGCTTTCAAGAACGTGGAAACGTATTTTTTCAGTCTGGTAATAGAGATCAAGTGCGGGATTCATGGCAGTGTCGAGTAAAAATGCAATGCACAGGTCAATAAATACCATTCCGGCTTTTTTCATAAATATATCAGTAATACTTAAGATGAAGAAAAAGATGCTGATGAAAAAGCGTCCGTAAGTGAATGAAAAAAAATATAAAACAATGAAAAAAATTCTGATAATAGTTATAATAAGGGTTTTGTGGCGCATTAATTTCTGTTTCATTTCAAAATACCTCCAGTCGGATCACATATCGTATATATAAAATATAATCTTCTCAAAAAAGAAAATCAAGAATCTGTCTGCTATCGGTCTTTATTCTGCTGTAAATGGTTCATGTATCGAGAAGAATATAGAAAGCCACGGCTCAATCCCGGCAGTGGGATTGAGCATCTGGGATTTTAACATGCTGTTATAAAAATCTTTGATCTGCTTATCATTATTAGAGCATGTTTTACGGATGCAATCGGATGTTTCTGCTGCTGTTTTGATTAAATATCATTATCAAGGAAGATATGCTGGCTGTTTTTTACTGTGGCAGATTTCATATTTTCTGAAAATCCTACAAGGCCTATTGTCAGTTTGAAGCAGCCGTCCTCTGTACGGAAGTTCATTCGCCCGCCGTAATGATCCAGCACTTTTTGTACACTGTATATTCCGTATCCGTGGTTCTCCTTATCTGTTTTCTCAGTTTCTGGAATTCCATTCTTCTGGCTTATTTCTATTTTGGCGGGGTTATTTAATACGATAACTGCCATGCGCTTCTGCCTTTTGCATGAAAAATACAGCCAGCGGCTGGATGGTTCATCCTGCCTTAAGTTTGATTCTATCGCATTATCCAGAATATTCGAGAACAGTGCGCAGATATCAGCCGGCTGCAGGATCAGGCCGGACATGTCATCCCATTCAAGCTCGATGCGGATGCTGTCCCTGTGTGCATCCTGCAGCTTTCTGTCCAGGATCAGGTCTAGTATAGGGTGGTTTGTCCAGACACGGCTCTGGCCGCGTGCCAGCTCCCCGCAGATCTGCTGCACATAATCCAGTGCGGCATGGTTCTGGCCCTCCATGATCATATCATGGAGGGCGGACATGTGGTTTTTCATATCATGCAGCAGGGCAGCTTTTTCTTTCTGTGCTTTTAAAAGGGACTGGTAATTATCTTCAAGCATCTGGAATCTTAAATGCAGCATTTTGTCCCTTGCCCGTTCTTTCTGAAGTGTCCGCAGTGCGAAAATTACGGCCCCGGCGAAAAGGAATGCCATCCAGCTTATCACCAGCCGTTCCGCTATCAGCCTTTTATAAACCCTTTGAAAGTAAATGACGCATAAAGCAAGGGGTATCATGGCCGGAAGAGACAGATTTTCTTGGTATTTTTTATATAAGTTCTGCAGCGAGGCACTGCAGGCCAGGTGTTTATGGATAATTTTCAGGCTCCAGAAAAGAAATGCTGCAAAAAGCAGAAGGTACAATCCGCGGCAGGCATTTCTGGCTGCCAGTATGTCAGGACTAATGCTGAAGCTTTCTATAAAGATGCTGCACAGCGACATCAAGAACAGGTCAAGGAGAGACACCAGCGCCCAGAGGCTGAATGCACTGCAGAAAGCTGTTTTTCTGCAGCCCGGGTGCAGGAAGACCGACAGGATGCCGGCCATGAATGCATTCCTGATAAACGCTGCATGTGAAAAAAGATCCGGCTTAAAATAAAAGCTGCAGAGCAATTCCATGAATGCAGGGATAAGTGCAGCTGATAATGCCGCCGCGGGGCATTCCTTTTCGTGCCTGCATGGCGGGAATGCACAGGCGAGCCGTAATGCGGCGCAGGCTTTCACAAATGTATTGATAAATTCACTTCCATAATAAAAAAATTCCATCATAAACGCTCCCAGAATGCCAGCATTTTTGCTTCAAAATCTTTTTTCATCCGCCGGCTGCAGTGGAGGACGGCCCCGGAGTCCAGTTTTACTTCATCTTTATTAAATTCTGCAATGCGCATAAGATTTACGATCTGCCCGCTGTTGATATAGGCAAATTCAGTTTCAGGAAGTTCGGAAAAAACAGTTTTCAGAGGCTTTCTTTCCACATACTGGGCGCCGCTGCAGCAAAAGACAGCATCCTTGCCGTTCCTTTCTATGTAGAATATATCGTCAAGGCAGACTTTTTCGTATGCGGAGCTTTTTCCTACAAGAAAGCTTTTTGTCTGGCGTTTCCTTGATTCTTCCATGCAGATTTTCTGCAGCACCTTTTTCAGCTCCCTGTCATATTCTTCTTTCAGTATATAGTAGAATGCACCCATTTTTATGCTTTGAAGCGCATATCGTTCATAAGAAGTAATGAATACGATATAGGACTGTGCACAAAGACGCATAATAGATTCAGCCAGATTCAGCCCGCTTAATCCTGGCATTTCGATATCCAGGAAATAAATATCGTACTGCAGGCCCTGCTTCAGGCAGTCTGCAAGAACTGTTCCGCTTTTATATATTTTTACTGCCGGTTTTTCCGTGTCCCAGAACTTCTGGACGGCCCGGCAGATTTTCCGGGCAAACAGTTCATCGTCATCCACAACAGCTATTTTAAAACGGCTTTTTTCTTTATTCATTTTCGTTCCTCCAGATTAATGGCCGGCTTTTATATATTATTGAAAAAAAGAGAGCTTTTTCAATAATCATAGTTTCTGGAATGCCATAAAAGCCGTTATTTATAAAAATATCATAATTTAACTGATGTTTCAATCCCTGCGATCTCCCGCGCCGTGTCGGTGACTATCCGTATGTTGCTTTTCACATCTCAGACAGAAAGCGGCGGTGGTGTAAAAAGTAACGGCATCCGGCCCACTGGAAGTTCGATCGCCGCTCCAAAAGCCTTGAAGTCATATCGTGGTACTGGTCTTTTTGCTATATTCATTCACCCTATTACCTTTACTGTTCACCTTTCTTTTTTGATATCTCTACACAGTTCTGGGCATTTCAGAAAGACGGGTGCAAAAGCTATGTGAGGAAAACCGCATACCAAGTACGACAAAGTTCAGCCGCTTGTGGCTGATACCAAAGGACGCTGGAAAGCCCGCTGACGGGAGATTCAAGAAACGGAGGGACTGTATTGATACGAGCAGCAATATGTGATGATGAAATTGGTACTTGTTCTGAAATTGAAAATATGATTTTAAATTACGCAAGACTGCAAGCATTGCAGATAGATACAAAAGTGTTTTATTCAGGAGAAACCTTGTTTCAGACGATAAAGGAACAAAGATAAATATGATTTGGTGTTTCTTGATATTCAGCTATTACAGCTTGACGGTGTTCAAGTTGGAAAACAGATTCGGGAGCAGCTTGGAAACGAAAAATTGTATCGAGTATATTTCTTCTATGGAATAACTTGTTTTTCTTCTGCAAGAACTATGTAGATATATCCGCTGACATCTTCCGATACTTCTCTCAGCGCATTCGGGTACAGTTCGTGATAGACCGGTATATCACTGCCTCCTTCAAACCCATAAGGGAACCAATAATAGGGTCTTTCTACAGCGTTGCATAAATAGAATGCGGCAACCACATCCATTGTAGTCATATGCACATATGGCCGATCATGGTCTGCCTGATTAGGTTTTAATACTTTAATTCCTCTGACTGCAACTATGGCATCAAAATCCCTCTCTCCGTTTGTGATGGCTGTTCCTATTGCCACTTGCTCCGCACAAGCCCCATGTAAAGAATAAAGATTTACTCCGAGATATACCCTGCCGTTTTTACAACGTATGGCGGCCCCTACAGTATGATTATAATGTAACTGATCGTAGTTTAGACGAATTATTTTCTGAGCTTCTGCTATTAGCTCGTAATCTCTATCCAACAGTGAATCCATATTCTTATCCTCTCAAATTTCGATTTGTCAATGGCTCCATTATACCACAATCAATTTCTAGAGCAAATAGATTTCTTGATTTCTTATGCTTCACTTGGAGTTTCGGTTTTCTGCGTGCTTTCGCAAACTGGACGGCGTAATCAAAGGCTGTCATATCAGTTAAAAACACACTATCGATTTGATTTGTAAACAGGTAGCAGATAACGGTCAATACAACGCCTAAATATCGCACAAAGAAATAAAAAATCCGGCAATATTTGTATCTTGGTAAGAAGAAAATGTATTTTAGTTATAACGAGATTTCTTTTAGTGAAAGATTGTGCTATAACTTTCAAAGGAGGGGAGGCGCAAATTCTGGACGACGCCCCTTAACCGGCATCCGGGTATCCATAATGTAACACCTTATCTGAATTGTTACATACTATGCAAAGTCAATAACATTGAGTGGGAAAAGTTAACAGCTGTAACGTTTTGTGTGGTCGGATTTTAAAAATTGATTGCTTAGATGCACATGCCGGTATATAATAGTAATAGTCCCTTGCAGAGTGCGAAATGTGTTCACTGATTTTGTTTCAGGCGGCGTGAAAAACAGATATTGTTTTATAGCCGATAAAGAATAGATTTTCCAGAGTCATTGGCGGTCGTTGGCATATACGCGTACGGGCAGTAACGCTGTAAATCATTTCGTTCGCGAATATAGAAAGGAGTTAACATAGAAAGTAAATGACAAAACAATTTTTAAAATACGTCATGCAGAGTGTCGCGGGGATGTTAGGTATTTCTATATACATTCTTGCGGACACATTTTTTATTTCCAGGCACTCAGGAGCTGACGGACTCACAGTGCTTAATCTTGTGCTGCCGATTTACGGACTGATCTACGCCATTGGCGCAATGATAGGAATCGGTTCTGCTACAAGATACACGCTCAAAAAAGCACAGGATGAAAAGAATATCGATTTTTACTTTACTCATTCTATCATGTGGTGTATCATTGTCAGCATTCCATTTATCATACTCGGCATCTGTTTTCCAGAGAAGGTGCTTGAAATCATGGGGGCAGACCATCAGATCGCGAAGTTAGGAACCGGGTATCTTAGAATTGTTCTAATAGATACTCCTTTTTTTATGATGAATTATACCTTTACAGCATTTGCAAGAAATGATAATGCTACGACAACAGCAATGATCGGCTCTCTTTCAGGGAGTCTGTTTAATATTATATTTGACTATATTTTTATGTTCCCGATGGGGTTAGGGCTTATAGGAGCTGCTTTGGCAACCGCCATCTGTCCGATTGTGACCATGTCGGTCTGCTGCACGCACTATTTTGGAAAGCATAACAGCGTGGGCTTTCAGTGGAAAATTCCTTCCCTGAAAGATTTATTTTCCTGCTGTCAGCTCGGCGTATCTGCATTTGTGGGAGAGATTGCTTCGGCGGTCACTACAATCGTATTTAATATGCTGATTCTTCATATCGCGGGGAATATCGGCATCGCGGCATATGGTGTGATTGCAAATATATCTCTGGTTGCTATGTCTATTTTTAATGGCATCTCACAGGGAACACAGCCGTTAATCAGTTATGCTTATGGCAGCGGAAAGACAAAAGATGTTAAAAAACTGTTAAAATCAGGGCTGATTGTAACCGCCGTCGTGCAGGCTGTGATGATAGCATGTACATGGATTTTTACAGATTCTCTGATCGGCGTTTTTAATAGTGAGGGAAGTGAAACACTGCTGTATTATGCCCGCAGCGGTATGAGATTATATTTTCTGGGTTATCTTTTTGCGGGCATCAATATTATGCTGGCAAGCTATTTTGCTGCGATTGATAAAACCATGCTTGCTTTTACGGCCTCTATATTGAGAGGGGTTTTAGCAATCGCAGTCTGTGCAGTATTTTTGTCGATGCTGTGGGGAATGAATGGCGTATGGCTGTCTTTTCTTGCGTCTGAAATCATAACATTTCTTGTTGTTTTGATAATGAATAGACCCAATGCGCAAAGTCCCGTAAAATAATGATTGTAACAAAAGGAACTGTTCAGAAATAACTTTTAAATAGTGCGCAGGATTTTACTTCGAGAGTATTGTTCAAAAATGGGGCGCATAGCGGGCTGTGTAACTGATCTTTGAACAGTGTTATCAGAGAAAAAGACAAGCAATATTAAAAGGTATTTCAATTTTGTAAGGAAATAAAAAATATGAAGAAAATTGACTTTAACCAGAACTGGACCTGCAGATGCCTGACAAGAGAAGAAGCTGCATACTCTGTGACCCTGCCGCATGATGCCATGATTTCTGAGCCGCGCAGCATCAGAAGCCGGGGAGAGGGAAATATAGGCTGGTATATTGGCGGAGATTACGAATACTCTAAGAAATTTGTGGTGGAGAAAGAAGACAAGGGAAAAGAGATTCTGATTGAATTTGAAGGGGTATATCATAATGCAGAAGTATATATCAATCAGAAAAAAGCAGCTTTTTGTCCGTATGGATATACGAACTTTTATGTAGACACAAAAGGATTGCTGAAATATGGCGTAGAAAATGAAATCCGGGTAATCGCGCATAATTCTGAACAGCCGAACAGCCGCTGGTACACCGGTACGGGGATTTATCGCCCGGTTTATTTATGGACAGGCAAAGAAAAATATATCAGGTTAAACGGCGTTAAAATTCGTACCGTTAGTTATGAGCCTGCGGTCATTGAAGTGGAAGTGGAAACGTCTTGCGCTGGTAAAGTCAGAATAGAAATCTGGAGCACAGATTCTGCAGTGGATTCAGATTCTGTGGGGTGCACAGATTTTTTAAGTACAGATCTTGCAGGAAGTGCAGAAAGAGCAGGAAACACAAATGTTGTAGAAAGTTTAACTGATGTAGAGAGCGCAGATAGTATAAGAAGAACGGAAGCAGACCTAATAGTTGAAACACAAAGCAGACGTGTAATGCAGAGCTGCGCTAAGGCTCTCGTCCGTATTCCAGTGCCGGACGCGAAATTATGGAGCTGTGAAACGCCGCATTTATATACCCTCAGAGCGACCTTTGGGGAAGATGTGGCTGAAGAAGCATTTGGAATCCGCTGTCTGGAGTGGAATGCAGAAGAAGGCATGTGTATCAATGGAAAGCGTGTTCTGCTGCGCGGAGCATGTATCCATCATGACAACGGCATTCTTGGCGCATGTGCATTTCCGGAAGCAGAGGAACGAAAAGTGCGCATACTAAAAGAAAACGGTTATAATGCGCTGCGTTCTGCTCATAATCCATGTTCAAAGGCGCTGCTTTCGGCCTGTGACCGTCTCGGTATGCTGATGGTGGATGAATATGCAGACATGTGGTACATTCACAAGACGGAATATGACTATGCGAATAACCTGATTAGCTGGTGGAGGAAGGACTTAAAGGCTCTGGTAGAGAAAGATTACAATCACCCTTGTGTGATTATGTATTCCACAGGAAATGAAGTCTCTGAAACGGCTCAAAAGAGAGGCATAAAGCTGACTAGAGTGTTTACGAGATATCTGCATAGATTAGATGGAACAAGGCCGGTTACATGTGGAATCAATATATTTTTCAATTTCCTAAGCTCGATCGGTCTTGGTGTCTATAGTGATGATAAGGCAAGGAAAAATGCTGCTGCAGCGGCAGAATATGCAGAAGTATTTTCGCAAAAAGCAGGAAAGCGGAAGAAAAAAAGTCCGGTAGGAAGTGAGTTTTACAATACACTTGCTGCTGTGGCGGGTGATTATTTTATGAAGTGTGGTGCGACATTATATCCTTGTGACTTAAAGACAAAAGATGCATTTGCCAATATGGATATTGCAGGGTACAATTATGGGATCTTTCGATACAGACACGATTTGAAAAAATATCCAGAGCGTCTCATTCTTGGCAGTGAGACATTTTGTAAGGATGCGTGTCTGTTTTGGGAGATTGCGAAGAAAAATAAACGCATCATCGGGGATTTTGTATGGACTGGAATCGATTACATCGGGGAGACAGGAGAGGGGGCGCCAGAATACCGGGATTATAAAGAAGTAAATCCATCATGCCGTATGACTGGAGGCTATGGCAGGATGGACCTGACTGGTAAACCCAGGGCAGAAGCGGCATTCACCAGGGTGGCATTCAATCAGGAGCCAGGGCCGTACATTGCAGTGAGCCCGGTGGAACAAAATGAAAATCTGAGGCTTACTGGATGGGCGCTGACCAAAGCGATTGAGAGCTGGTCTTTTCGAGGATGCAGCGGGAGACGGGCAGTGGTGGAAGTCTATGCGAGGGCGGCAGCAGTGGATTTATATATAAATGGAAAGAAAATCGGGAGAAAAACAATCAAAAAGAATCAGTGCCGCGTGATTTTTAAAACAATCTATGAAAACGGAGAAATCACAGCAGTTTCTTATAATAAGATAGGAAAAGAAATAGGAAGACAGACGTTAAAGACAGCAGGGGAAGAGACGATGCTTATCGCAGAGCCGGAGGAAAAGTATATCAAATCCGGCGGGCTGGCATTTGTACGTCTGCGGTATACGGATAAATCAGGAATCTGGAAGCCTATGGAAAAGCATAGATTAAAGGTGAAGGTAAAAAACGGAATACTGGCAGGGCTTGGGAGCGCAAATCCTTATGTGAAAGGAAACTATACGAATGATGTGGTAAAGACATACTTTGGAGAGGCTCTGGCGGCTGTACGTGCGGACGGTACAGGACCCGTTCAGGTCATGGTATCAGATCAGGAGAGGAGACAGGTAATAGAGATTCCATTACAATCTGTACCGAAACATGAAATACAAAATTCATAAAAAAATTTCAAAATAAATCACAAATTACGATTGTATTTGCTTGTGCTTTGTGGTAGAAAGAGCAAGAACAACCGTGTTGCAGGGTGGAGCTGACTGGTAAACCATAATTTTCCAGAGCGGAGTACTTTAGATGAGGAATGCCTTTTGGAAATAGTTGAAGCTCATATCACAATAAATACTCGTCATAATCAACAAAACAATCAAAAATAATATGTTTATTTTGCACAAATTATTTTCTCTGTAGTTAATTTTAAAAGATATTTTGTGCAATTTATGCGAAAAAATTACAGTTTGTGCAAAAAAAACAGCAATGTATTATTTTATGATATAATTTCATTACTGTAATGAGGAACATTTCATTTTAATCAAACAGCAAAAAGGAGGAAACTAATTATGAAAAGGAAAGTATTAGCTTTACTACTGGCTTCAGTTATGGCTTTCAGCTTTGGAGCATGTGGTACAGACTCAAACAAGGATTCTGGATCAGATTCTTCCAGCGAATCAAATTCTTCAGATAATTCAGGTGAATCGGATGATTCCAAGGACGATTCCGCAGAATCAAACGACCCATACCAGAATGCAGCAGATAACGCAGAGTCAAATGATCCATATCAGAATGCAGCAGATAATGCAGAATCAAACGACCCATATCAGAATGCGGCAGATAATGCAGAATCAAACGATCCATATCAGAATGCAGCAGATAATGCAGAGTCAAATGACCCATATCAGAATGCAGCAGATGCAAATTAATTGTGAATAGGTTTTTTGCTTTAAGAGAAACATAGTTTACCTTATCTTAAAAAGGAGGCAATTACTATATTATGAAGAGGAAAAAAGTGATAGCATTGCTGATGGCTTCAGTTATGGCTTTTAGTTTTACAGCATGTGGTTCGAAATCAAATGAAAATGACAATTCCGGAAATAATACATCTGATGAATCTACCAAGTCGGACGATTCAGAGGAGTCCAATGATCCCTATAAGGATGCTGCCGGAGACGAATCCAATGATAATGCAGGAGATACTTCCGGTGAAGATGCAAATAAAGAAAAATATATCCCGGAGCCGGGTGAAGGCGCAAAATATACAGTAGAAGAGACTGCTGACGGCTGGATTAAGATCGAAAATGAAGGCGGAGAGACATTAGGACTGTCACCGACTTCTGGTGTTCACGTTGTGGAAGCAGATGGTTATGCATTTAAGGATCTCAATCAGAATGGTGAGCTGGATGTTTATGAAGACTGGAGAGCTTCAAATGAAGAACGTACGCAGGATTTGATTGACCAGATGGAAGGCGCTGAAAAAGCAGCAATTCTGGCACATGGCGGATGGGGCTCTTTTACAACAGAACCATTGAAATCAGATGATACTTCTTATACATTCCTGACAGCTGGTGGACGCGGCGGTGTTACTCGTAACATCAAAGAGGGTGGCGGAAATCATGCCAAATGGACGAATGCGATTCAGGAAGTAGCTGAGAGCTGCTATTATGGTATACCAGCTATGGTTTCTATTGACCCGGCTAATATTTCTGGCCTGATTGAGTGTGTAGCATTGGCATCTACGATGGATACAGAGCTGGCAGCACAGATTGGTCAGGAGACTGCAAAACAGTATCGTGCAGCCGGTGTATCTGCACTGTTGGGACCTCAGGTTGATATTTCTTCTCCAGTTATGAGCCGTGCAGGCGGTACATATGGCGAAGATCCGCAGTTGACCAGAGATATTACTACTGCATATGTAAACGGAATGCAGTCTACTTATGATGAAAGCGGCGAAGACCTTGGATGGGGAAATGAATCTGTATACTGCTTTACCAAGCATTATGGCGGCGCAGGCTCTACAGAAGGCGGACGTGACGACCATAACAATGGCGGACGTTATGCTGTATTCCCTGGAGATAATCTTCAGGCACATTTAATTACTTATTTTGACGGTGTATTTACACTGCCAGGCAAGACAGCTTCTTCAGGTATTATGACACAGTATGCGATTAACGTAGATAAAGACGGCAATCCATACGGCGGTGAATGGGCAGGCGCTTACAATCCGTATATGTATGGCATGTTAGATGAATTTGGCTATGACAGCTTAAAGATTACTGACTGGGGCGTATATCAGTTTGCTGGCTGGTGGGGTTCTGAATCCTTAGAAGAGCCAGTACGTATCGCAACTAGCTGGGAAAATGGTGCAAATCTGCTTGGCGGCTATGGCTCTATGGATAAGGTAGCAGCAGCTTGGGATGCATTAGTAGAGCGCAACGGTGATGAAAAAGCAAATGAAATTATCAGCCATGCAGCTTATAATTTTGTCCTTACAATGATGAATCTGGAAATGTTCGATCAGCCATACTGTGATTCTGCATATGCTGATTCTATCGTATTCAGTGATTCTGCAAATGAGTATGGTTTGGAAACACAGAAACAGTCTGTTGTTATGATTAAAAATGACGGCACGATTGCAAAGAAAGATGCATCAGAAGAAAAGCCGACCGTTTATGTTCCATATGTATACAATACTGGCTGGAGTGCAACATGGATGCAGGGTATCAGTGATGGTACTCCGTCTTGGACACCTGGTATGGATCTTGATAAATTAGGCGAGTACTTTAATGTAGTAACTGATGAATTAGGTGATCCTACTGGTGAAGAAGATGAAGAGGGAAATAAGGCTTACACAGAAAATGACCTCACTCGTGCTTCTAAGGAAGATATTGCAGCTTGTGATTATGTATTAGTTGGTATGACAGGTGCTTACACGACATCTTACAATAAATTAATGATCGGCGGTTTCGGCGGTGAAGTAGCTTCAGAAGATGAAGAAGATGAATGGTATCCGGTAAATCTTCAGTATGGTGAGTACAAGGCTGACAAAGCTCGTAAGAAATCCATCGCTGGTAAGGTGCTTTCTGATGGATCAAAAGAAAACCGTTCTTACAAAGGAAATACAGCTCATCCGTCAGCAAATTACGGTGCTCTGGAAGCTCTTGAATATGCAGCAGATGCAGCAGGAGATGTGCCAGTAATCGTATCTATGGAAATGAATCGTGGTATGGTTTGGAGCGAAGTTGAGCCATTGGCTGATGTTATCCTTGTAAACTATCAGTCTCAGCATAATGAAGCTGTAGCTGAAATCATTCTTGGACAGACAGAACCGAACGGTCTGCTTGTATTCCAGCAGGCAGCTTCTATGGAAGCAGTTGAAAAACAGGTTGATGACGTGTCTCGTGATATGGAATGCTACAAAGATGCAGCAGGCAATACATATGATTTCGCATTCGGCATGAACTGGTCAGGCGTGATTAAGGATGATCGTACAGAGAAATATTCTGCAGAACCTCTGACAAAGATCGAGAATTTTGATTATGATGCATATGAAAAAGCTAACAAAGATAAATATGCTGAATAAAATTTAATAATGAATTTTATTTATACTTTCGGGGCTGGATACGTTCAGCCCCGAATATTTTTATGCGTGCCGGTTGCAGTGCAGATAGAGTGTTACATTTTGGCAAGCCGGACGCTGGGAGAGGGAATCTGCCCGGCCTGCCCGCGTCCGTTCCAGAATGCAAGAATCCCTAAGCATTCTGCTTTTAAGCTGTGGCACCGGACGGTCGCGGCACCCAGTCCGTCCCGGCGTAACGCCGGAAGCTAAAGGTGCCGCTACGGCTCCGCCGCCTGTTTGCCGTACAGAATACTAAGGGCTTCTAGCATTCTTCCAAAGCCGCTGTCAGGCCGGGCAGATTCCCTCTCCCAGCTGTTTATGACAGGCATTACGTGAAATAAATCTTCATCTATGATTAGCAATTCTTAGATAAACTGCTGATAGATTTACCGTTTTCGTTGCAGAGCTTATCAAAAACAGCTCCCCGCACCCGGCGTCCGGGTATCCATAAATGTACCACTCTATCTAAAAGTTATCCAAAAATCACATACCAATGCAGCAAGCAAAAGTGCTTGACATTGTGTATTACGAAAAGTATAATGTTTCGTAGATTTACTACGAAGGTTCCCATCGCGAAGCGAAATAAATCAGGAGCCGAATGTGCATGCAAATATGGATCGGGCAGATCATAGAGCGCACATGCAGATTAGGAGGAATGTGCCTATGGGCAAGATGGGACGTCCAAAATCGGATGTGGTAAAAGATAATATAGTGACCATAAGAATGTCTGATGAAGAATACCTGAGGCTGAAAGAATACTCAAAGGTGCATCAGCAGACGATCACAGAGACGATTAAAACAGGAGTCAGCCTGTTATATAAGGAGGATAAGCAATGCCGCTTGTAAAAAAGCCGGTTAACGGCATGAAAGATATTCTGCCTGCTGAAATGCAGATTCGCGACTATGTGCAGGGGGTAATCAAGGATACGTATCGCAGCTTTGGATTTACGCCGATGGAAACCCCCTGCATGGAAAATATCGCAAATCTGACCAATAAACAGGGCGGTGAAAATGAAAAACTGATTTTTAAAGTAATGAAGCGTGGTGAAAAGCTGAATTTAAATACGGCCCGGACAGAAGTAGATCTTGTAGATTTTGGTATGCGCTACGATCTGACCGTTCCTCTTGCACGTTATTATTCAAATCATGCAAACGACCTGCCGTCACCGTTCAAGGCTCTTCAGATGGGTAATGTATGGCGGGCAGACAGGCCGCAGAGGGGCCGTTACCGCCAGTTTATGCAGTGTGATATTGACATATTAGGAGAACCGTCGAATCTGGCAGAAATAGAACTGATTCTCGCTACGACAACGACGTTGGGAAGGCTTGGATTTAAAAACTTTGAAATTCGCATCAATGAACGTCGTATTTTAAAAGCGATGGCGGCGTATAGCGGATTTGCAGAAGAGTCATTTGATACGGTGTTTATTATATTAGATAAAATGGATAAAATAGGTATGGAAGGCGTGGCATCAGAGCTTGTTCAGGAAGGCTTTTCACAAGATTCAGTAGAAAAATACATGGGGCTGTTTCGAGGCATAGCTGAGGTGTCTGACGGCGTTTCATATCTGGCAGATACTCTGGGAGATTTTCTGCAGGCAGATGTCGTGCAGAACATGAAAGAAATCGCGGCAAGCGTCAATGCGTGCAAGGCAGCCGAATTTGAGCTTGTATTTGATCCGACACTGGTACGCGGCATGTCCTATTATACGGGGACAATTTTTGAGATTGCTATGCCGGAGTTTGGGGGCAGCTGCGGAGGCGGAGGCCGTTACGACAAAATGATCGGAAACTTCACTGGAAAAGATGTCCCAGCGTGTGGATTTTCTATTGGATTTGAACGCATTATATTATTGATGACGGAAAGCGGATTCCAGATCCCCCAGCAGCCGAAAAAGACGGCATATTTAATAGAAAAAGGCTATCCGGGTGATAAGCTGTCCGCCGTAATCGCGCAGGCACAGAAAGCCAGACAGGCAGGCCAGCAGGTATTGGTCGTGCGCATGAATAAGAATAAAAAATTTCAAAAAGAGCAGCTGGCAAAAGATGGATATGAAGAATTTGTAGAGTTTTTTAATAAGGATCAATGATTAAACTAAAAATGGAGGGATGAATCATGGGAGAATCCATGCAGGGTCTGCACAGAACCCATAGATGTACAGAAGTATCAAATCAGAATATCGGACAGGCAGTCACCGTTATGGGATGGGTACAAAAAAGGCGTAATTTAGGCAGTCTTATTTTTATCGACTTAAGAGACCGTTCAGGGCTGCTTCAGATTGTCTTTGATGAAGACAATGTAGGCGCACAGGGATTTGAAAAGGCCGGAACGCTTAGAAATGAATATGTCGTCGCTGTGACAGGAATGGTAC
Organism: uncultured Eubacterium sp.; assembly: GCA_947385875.1. Taxonomy (GTDB): domain Bacteria; phylum Bacillota; class Clostridia; order Lachnospirales; family Lachnospiraceae; genus Eubacterium_J. Next base: position 15,520 of record CANDMV010000010.1, read on the forward strand.
AAAAGCGCAGTGCCGCTGTAAATGATAATTTAAAAACCGGAGATATCGAAGTAATCGCAGACAGTCTGCGCATTTTATCAGAGGCAGAAACTCCGCCGTTTCCAATCGAAGAAAACAGCCAGACTAAGGATGAGCTGCGATTAAAATACCGTTATCTGGATCTGCGCCGTCCTGACCTGCAGCGCAATATTATGATGAAAAGCAGGGTGACATCGCTTGTGCGCAGCTTCATGGAAAAAGAGGGATTTTTGGAAATTGAAACACCGATGCTGCAGAAATCCACACCGGAAGGAGCCAGAGATTATCTCGTGCCAAGCCGCGTGCATCCAGGCAAATTTTATGCCCTGCCGCAGTCTCCGCAGCTGTTTAAGCAGCTGTTAATGTGCTCAGGCTATGACAGATATATCCAGATCGCAAGATGCTTTCGGGATGAAGATCTGCGCGCAGACCGTCAGCCGGAATTTACGCAGATCGACATGGAGCTGTCGTTTGTCGATGTCGATGATGTCATCGATGTCAATGAGCGTCTGCTGCAGCATGTCTTTCGTGAGGCAATCGGTGTCGAGCTGGAGCTTCCTCTGCCTAGAATGCCGTGGCAGGAAGCAATGGACCGTTTTGGGTCTGATAAGCCGGATACCCGTTTTGGTATGGAATTAAAAGATGTATCAAAGATTGTAGAAGGCTGTGGATTCGGCGTATTCACCGGTGCGTTAGAAAATGGCGGTTCAGTACGTGGTATAAATGTCAAGGGTCAGGGGAAAATGCCTCGTAAAAAAATTGATAAACTGGTGGAATTTGCAAAAGGATATGGTGCAAAAGGGCTTGCGTATTTATGCGTAAATGAAGATGGTACTTATAAGTCTTCTTTTGCGAAATTTATGACCGAGGAAGAGCTGTCAGCCCTTGCGGCAGCAATGGATGCTCAGCCGGCAGACCTGCTGTTGTTTGCGGCAGATCAAAATAAGATCGTATGGAATGTATTAGGCGCGCTGCGTCTGGAGTTAGGCAGCGAGCTGGGACTAATGGATGAAAACCAGTACAATTTTCTCTGGATTACTGAGTTCCCGCTGTTAGAATGGTCAGACGAAGAGCAGCGCTATATGGCGATGCATCATCCGTTTACGATGCCGATGGAAGAAGACTGGGATCAGATTGATTCTAATCCGGGAAAAGTACGAGCAAAGGCTTATGATATTGTGCTAAATGGCACAGAATTAGGCGGAGGCTCTGTGCGTATTCATAGGAATGACATACAGGAAAAAATGTTTGAAGTGCTCGGATTTACAAAAGAAAAGGCGTGGGAAAATTTTGGATTTTTATTAAGCGCATTCAAATATGGAGTGCCGCCTCATGCAGGGTTGGCTTATGGACTGGACCGCATGGTGATGCATATGGTACACGCAGAGTCGATCCGTGATGTCATTGCATTTCCGAAGGTAAAGGATGCATCGGATTTAATGTCTCAGGCGCCTGATACTGTAGATGCAAAGCAGCTGGAGGAGCTGGGAATTTTACTTGCAGGAGACGAAAACCTTTGAAAACACTTTATCTAAATTAGCGGCTCCGTTTAGACAGAAAGGAGGTTTTTTATGCAGGTGCAAGTAAAAGGGTGGGGCAGGAAATAAGACTGCCAAAGGAAATACGAAAAAATGCAGGAATTGAAGTGAATGAGACTCTGGACGTTAAGGTATCAAATGGTGTAATTAATTGTCTCTGATGTTATTTAATCAAGGTATTTTTGAATATATTTAATTATTTTTAAAATAATTTCCTTTTCTGAAACTTTATGCTATTGAATACGTCTAACTTATAAATGAATGAGGAGGAACGATTCATGAAGAAGAAATTATTAGCAAAAAGGTATGGAGTCATCGTAATGGCGGCAGCACTGACAATAACAGGAAGTGCTCCGGCGTTATCTGCAGCAGATTCAAAAGCAAATATTCTTGCGCAGGCTGCACAGATCGAAGTTTCCAAAATGCAGATACTGGCAAAGGATGCGGGAGATAATTCGCGGGCAGGTGAAAAGTCTGATCCTGATAAAGCAGACACAAATGACAAAGCAGATGCAGATGATAAAGCAGATACAAATGACAAGGCAGATGCAGATGACAAGACTGGCACAGAAGGAATTAAGCTTACAAAGAAGACTTTTCAGCGTGATTATAAGATGAAAAACGGAAAAGTCTATAAGCAAATATCTTTTGAATATCCAGAAGCGTCCGGTGACAGTGAAGCAGCTCAAACCATTAATAGTTTATATAAAAAGCTGCTTCGCAAATGGAAAAAAGCTGCAAAGCAAAATCTAAAAGACGCGAAAGAGATTGTCGGGGAGCGAGAAGATGACATCTGCTATACTGACGAAGTCAGCTATGAAGTCATGAATAACGATGAAAATTATATCAGTATTGTATCATTAGGTTATGTGTATGAGCTGGGCGCTCATGGTATGCCGTATCGTTATAGCTATATTTTTGATACTGCGACAGGAAAAAAGGTATCGGCTGCTAAGCTGCTTGGCATAAGCAAAAAGCAGTTAAATGAAAAGGTGAGAAGCTTATATCTGGAGCAGTTTGATAAAGATCCGGAGTCAGGATTTTATCCAAGCCGCGATGATGTACAGTCAGCGCTTGAAGATCTGGATTTTAACAAAAATCTGTATTATCTGAAGGATGGCAAAATATATTTTTATGCAGATCCATATGTTGTAGGGCCGTATGCAGCTGGGTTTATGGAGGTATCTATTGATCTGGAGGAAAAGGCTTAGAACGTTTATTTGGAGCTTGGCTTATATTCTTAGGGCAGAAACAAACGCTTGAAACAATCTATAAAAAAGTCTGTGTCACGCAGTTAAAGCTAGGGGCATGGGCTTTTTTTCTTATGAAGCCTTTTTGAGGGCCATTTCGGCAGTTGGTATGACAGTGCTGATGCTCATGTAATTGTGCAAAATATCTAAATTATGAATAATTTTGAATTTACTCTTTACAAAACTGACAAAAGAGAGTATTATAAATTACATCTTATTTTTCTAATATTGATCTGTTAGTCAGAAAGGATCAGAAGGAAGCATGGAGCTTCGATTGCAGATGTGTTCTGTTTATATGATTTTATGATTCGATTTTATTATTCTAAGATCTTGAAAGAGAAAATCCCTAAATAAGTGAACAATATAAAATCCCCAATCGGTACTATTACATCTAAACCTATATGTGCTTTTGCGCACGATTGCTTTTATAAAAGGAAGGAGGAATTTTGAATATTGCATTTTGGAGTGAAGAGGGCGGCTGTGGGACTACCAGCAGCATGGCTGCAGTCGCCAGTGTATGTTCTGATGCATGGAATATGAAGACAATTTTACTGCAGAGCAGGAATCAGGAAGGAGATTTGTGGAAAAAGCTAGGAACGGTCCAGAAGAACAGAATGGTATGTAAGGACAATGCATATCCTGCCTTAAATGGTTTAGATTACCTACTCTGGCAGGCAAAAAATAAAAGGCTTACAGATGCAGTGATGCTGGACAGTATGGTTCCTGTTGTAAAGGAACGTATGTATTATCTGCCGCAGGGAAGGGATACAAAATCACGAGTATATCCTCAGTCGCTAAAAGTAAGTATGTGTCAGATTGTCCGCCAAGCAGAACAGCTGTCTGATCTTACATTCATAGACTGCGGCAGCGGGAAAAACGAACTGACGGATGCTCTGCTGGCAATGTCTGATATTGTAGTCGTCAGCTTACCGCAGAATCGCAGCAGCTTGGAAAGTTATTTTGTAAAAAAATACATTTTTTCTGAAAAAGTGGTATATTTAATGAATTGCTATCAGCAGGATTCTGCCTGTAGCCGTAAAGATCTGACTCGGCTTTATCGGGTTAGAGAAGAAGATCTAGGGGTGATCTTGTATAATCCTATTTTTCGTCATGCCAGTGACAAAGGAAGAACCGAACGCTTCGTTCGCAGGCATATTCGGGGAGCTTCTGTAGAAAACCAATATGAGTTCATGCAGGAATTAATGCAGACAACACGTCTGATTCTAAAGCATATAGGAATAGAAGGCTGAACATCTATTGGACATTCAGCGCAATCTTTCATTGATGCCCGCGAGCAAAATCTTTTCCAGATTCATTGGCGCTCGCGGGTTATACGGGCAATAACGATAGCAAATCATAGCGCTTGTAAGTATAAGGTATCCATGGCCGGTATAGCAGATTTTATAAAGATACTTTTTTTGGCAGCTGAATACGGAGCTGTTTGATCCGATTGCGGCTGACGGAAGTAACTGTCATACATATTCCATCTTCAGTTGTGATGTGTTCCCCCGCTTTTGGCAGATGATCGCATCTGCCGATAAAATATCCGCCGATGGAATCATAGTCATCAGAAGTCAGATGAATATCCAGCATATCACATAAATCACCAAGATTCATAGAACCATCAGCCAGATATTCGAGATCTGAGATTTTTGTAATTGCCTGCTGTTCATTCGCATCATATTCATCATGTATTTCACCTACGATTTCTTCCAAAAGATCTTCCATAGTGACCATGCCGGCAGTAATGCCGTATTCATCCAGTACGATAGCCAGATTAATGGATTTTGTCTGCATTTCTAAAAAAAGCTCGGCCGTATTCTTTTTTTCATATGTGAAAAATGGTTCACGCATGATATTTCGTACTGCAAAATGTCCTTTATCCTCATATAGCAGCATATCCTTCATATTTAGAAGGCCGACGACATTGTCTGTAGTATTTTCATAGACAGGAATTCTTGTATGGCGGTCTTTGCGGTAAATATCTAATATGTCCCGGTAAGAATCATTAATGCTTACAAAAGTCATATCGATTCTCGGTGTCATAATTTCTCTGGCTAGAGCATCGGAAAAATCAAATACGTTATGGATCATTTCACGTTCTTCTGATTCAATCACGCCGCTTTCATGGCTGACATCTACGATCGTCTTTAGCTCTTCTTCAGTCATTAGATCCTTGTTTTTATTTGGATCAACACGCAGCAGCCGAAGAAAGCCAAGGGACAGCTGGTTGATAATGTAAATCACCGGCGTCAGCACTGTCATCAGACTCTGAATAATGCCTGCATATGCCATAGCAAGCTTCTCCGCGTGGATAGTTGCCAGCGTCTTTGGAGAGATTTCACCAAAGATAAGAATGAGTATAGTAAGAATACCTGTTGCAATACCGGCGCCTACGCTTCCAAATAGACGCAGGGCCAGAGTAGTTGCGATGCTCGATGCAGACAGATTGACGATATTGTTTCCGATTAAGATGGCACTGAGCATTTTACCGGAATCATCTGTGACCTTTAATGCTTTGGCGGCCTTTTTATTTCCTTCGTCAGCGAGCGTCATCATACGGATACGGTTAAATGTCGTCAGAGCAGTCTCTGCGGAAGAAAAAAATGCAGATAAGAACAATAGAACAACAAGTATTATTAATTGGATTATGTCATCTGGATTCAATGTTACACCTCTTAATTATTTTTGTTTTTGTACAGTTATTTATGAGTAATAATATATCAAAAAATGTTACAGTTGAAAAGTATTTTCTTAGTATAATTAAGAATTTTTGGTAACAGTTTATAACAATTCAAAAAGCTTTGCAGGTTTACAGTGCAGGACTATAATTTAAGCAAATTTTGATATGGATTTACAAATAGTGAAGTATGAATTGATAATAGTTATAAAGAATAAGAAAGGAATTATTTATGCAGCAAAATGAAAATCAACACGATAATGAGGAACGCAGGAAAAAAACTCTGGTAATCATAGGAATCCTTGTAGTATTAGCAGCGATTATTTTTGTGATAGCGCTGCTTGCAGACCGGACAGACGCATCAACGGATGATGGAGAAGCAGTATTGATTACGCCGGACCATATTGAGCAGATTTCGGATGAAGTGAGTGATCACGTATTAGACACGATCAGTCAGGATGTGTTGGCTGACTTCATCCGTCAGGCTATTACTGAAGAATTGACGGAAGGAACGCTCTATGAACTGATTGAAGACGGTGAGATTGAAGTGGCCGCGATCAATAAAGATGAACTTCGGACAATGATTCTTCAGTTATTAGCAGAGCTGGAGATTTCAGGTGATGGAGTACTGACAGAAGATCAGAAAAAATATATCCGGCTTGTCATTGAGCAGGTGCTGGGAGATTCCCTTAGTACAATCAGCGTCACTCAGCTGCTGACGGATGAAGAAAGAAAGCAGCTTGAAGAGCAGCTGAAAAAAGAATTGTCACAAATGCTGAAAAATCAGATTGAAAACAGCGCTTTTCGACTGACAGACAAAGAATTAGAAACGCTGAAAAAGGATCCGGATTTTCAAAACATGATTTCGCAAATGGTCAGCAATATCACACAGCAGCAGTTGGAACAGCTTAAAGCAGACATTATAGCAGAACTTGAAAAAAATACTAATACATCTTCCAGAGGTTCAGATTATCTGACAAAAGATGACATAAAGGATATTCAGGAACAGGTATTGAAAAAGGCAAATCAGGAAACGCTAAAACAGATCGAAAGCCTGACAGCCAAAATTAACGAGGTAAAATTATCCGTCAGCACGCTGATAAAACAAATAAAAGAGTTAAAAGTGATGGATAAGCAGCATTCTGCTGATATTAAAAAAATGCAGAGCAGCATTACCAATATTAATACTTCTATCAATCACATTAATTCTGTAACCAAGCAGCTGACAGATGCGGTCGATATAGCTTCTGCTCATCTGGAGAAGGTAACTGGCAGCGGCAGTGAAATCCAGTCTTCCAGCGTATCAACGGCTGATATGACGATAGCAGAATTTGTAGACATACTGGCAGGAAATGATCAGGTCTATACCGGGGCAATTCAGGAATTAAACCAGATTATTAAGCAGTTAAAGGAGGAAAATGCCAAAAAGGACGATGCGTTTGACAAGTCTTTAAAAGAGCTGGAGGGTTCTCTGGATGAAAATGGCAGAGATTTGGAAAAGACAAAAGAGGAGCTGAAAAAAAGTGATGAAGAAATGAAAAAAGATCTGCAAAAGCAGACAGAAGAACTAAAGAAACAGCTTGAACAAGAGAGCAAGGCAAGAGAAGACGCGGACAAAGAAGAGAGCAGGGCAAGAGAAGACGCAGACAAAGAAGAGAGCAGGGCAAGAGAAGACGCAGACAAAGAAATCCAGTCTCAGATCGATGATACGAATGAACTGATTGGAGATAAAGAAGATTCAGGTAAAGTCGAAGGAGATACGATTTTCCAAAAAATAGGCTCTATCATAAGGATTCTGTCCATTGACGGGATTGAAGGACTTTTTCGGGCCCTGCAGAATGTCGGAGGAGCACAGACACTGGAAGAAGGCGTCGATCATCTTAATACAGACCTTTTAGACGCGAGAGTACGCGTTGGGGAGCTGGAAAAAGAAAAATGGTATTCAGACATTACGCTGCTGGCCAGACATCAGGAAAACGTGGAAGATTACGGTTATCAGGAAAATGGAGCAGCTTATGTCTATCAGATTCCTCTGGTTACGCAGGAAGATCAGATCGATTTAAGTGCAGATGATACTTCCGTAGTAGTTGATTTTAAGCAGCCGGACAGACTGCCGTCAAATGTGGCATTTTCCACAAATGAAAATAGCCTGTTGATTATATTCGCAAACAGGCCGACTCGTAATATCCATATTACAACAATTCACGTATACAAAGAGAAGAGATAAAGGAGGATTCCAGATGAATTACAAATTGAAAACAAAAAAGGCGTTAACCTGTCTTCTTATAACAGGAATGGTGCTCAGTATGCCGAGTGTCAGCAGTTATGCAGCGGTCATTACATCAAATGCTACAGATAAAGTAGCAGTTGTATTTAACGAAAATACGGCATACAGCGCGGGAGATTATATCACCCACGAAGGTGAGATGTATATCTGTACCGATGAGATTCAAGGCGCTTGGAGTATCGCAAAAGATCGGTTTTTACAGATCACCAAAAATCATGAGCTGGGACGGAGCGAAGAGCTGTCTGCGGCCTATGACGAAGGAAAAGACCCATCAGAAGAAACATCACTGATGGCATTTGCCGCAAATGCATGGCAGAAGCTGAAAGTATTTTTAGGAATCGGGAGCGGGCAGCAGGAGACAGATGCCGGACATTATAAAGAATCGTCTGTCAGTGCAAAGCTAAATTATCTGGAGCAGCAGAATCAGACACTGACACAGAATCTATCAAATCTTCAGGGCAGCGTAAACGATTCTTTTCAATCTGTCAGTAATGGGAAAAATCTGTTGGCGAACGCCATTACTGGCAAGGGAGGTACTGCAAGTTCGTCCTATACGTTTCAGGAATTTAGCCATGCAATAGACAATCTGGTACAGGCAAAATATCAGGAAGGAATCACATATGCCGATGGGCGTGTGAATAAAGATTCAGAAAGCTATAAGCAGGGTGCATCGGAAAGCAGCTTAAAGCATTTTAGTGACAAAATAGTAGTGAATTATGATGGGCCTGACTGTTATCGGCAGGATTTTATATTGGATGTCGATGGTGATACTCATACATGGAGCTTCAGAAAAAGCTTTGAGGGGCATACGATTGTCGGAGTTTACTGCAGGACCTATTTGTTGACATTTTATGATTCAGCCAATGTAGAGCAGATGGGTACGCTGACAAGTCAGGGATTCAGGTTTGTGCCTGAAGTATCGCAGTTTAGTTATTCAGTATCAGGCGGAACGGTATACTTGGGAGATTTTGAATATCCGCTTGGTGTCAAAGACTACAAGACGGTGACATTGTGGTTAGATATTGTGTATATATAATATGCTTTAATTTTTTAATACGGAGCACTGAGCCTCTTAAATAGGGGATAACTTCTCTCTATCAGAAATAACTTTTCATATTGTCTGTCTTCGATTTCTCCGTTACAGTTCAGCCTTCGGCTTCATTAGTCACGGAATCCGGCACATTGAAAGTTCGCCTTTGGCGAAGAGCCGGATTCCCTCCTGGTATAATTTACACATTCTTACGTACTTTGCAGTTAATGCAAAGTACTGGGCTGAACTGTTACATTTCTACTACAGCAAGCTTATTTACAACTTGACTTTTTTTGCAAAATACAGTATACTGTATACATAATACAATATACAAAAAAGCTTACATATGCTTTTTGGAGGATGAATCTATGAATGAAATCAGGCTGAAGGCTCTTGCAAAAATCAATCTTGGATTAGATGTCACCGGATGCCGGGAAGATGGATACCATACAGTCCGCATGATTATGCAGACCATTCATCTATTTGACAGTATACAAATGGAAAAAGTGGATCAGTCCGGTATTCAGCTGACGACAAATATACATTTTCTTCCGACAGATCACCACAATATAGCCTATAAGGCAGCTCAGATTCTGATGGATGAATTTGAAATAAAGCAGGGTATCCGTATAGACATCAAAAAATGCATTCCTGTGTCAGCTGGCATGGCAGGAGGAAGTACAGATGCAGCGGCAGTCTTATATGGAATGAATCAGTTATATGAATTAAAGCTGTCTTCAAGTCAGCTTGCAAAGCGAGCATTATCGCTGGGCGCAGATGTGCCGTATTGTCTGATGAGGGGGACAGCGTTAGCAGAGGGCATAGGGGAGAAGCTGACAAGACTGCCTGCTGTCCCGCGGTGTCCGGTAGTCATTGCAAAGCCGGGCATTAGTGTATCGACGAAATGGGTTTATGAGAACCTGAAACTGGACAAGCAGACCGTGCATCCAAATATTGACCGTCTGATTAAGGATATTAAGATGCGGAATTTACGGAAGATGGCATCCCATATGGGAAATATTTTGGAAGGAGTTACGATCGCGGAGTATCCAGTTATTGCCCGGATAAAGGAAAATCTGATTAAAAATGGTGCGTTAAACGCTATGATGAGCGGCAGCGGACCTGCGGTATTTGCACTGTTTCAAGAGCGTGAAAAGGCAAAGGCAGCAGCGGATGCGCTGAGAGCTGAGGGAATTGCGAAGCAAATTTATGTCACTACAATTTTTAATGTATGATTGTTGAAAAAATACTTTTGTATTATCAATAAAAAGAGATTATTGAAAAAAGCTTATATTTTTCAATAAAAAAGATTATTGAAAAAAGCTTTTATTTTTCAATAAAAAAGATTATTGAAAAAAGCTTTTATTTTTCAATAAAAAAGATTATTGAAAAAAGCTTTTATTTTTCAATAATATATGATAAAGAGGGTTAGAAGATGCCAGAAGATTTAAAGTTAAATATGAATGCATATCTGCCTCTGCGGGATGTAGTATTTAACACGCTGCGGGAAGCGATATTAAAAGGAGATTTAAAACCTGGCGAGCGGCTGATGGAGTTGCAGCTTGCTTCTAAGCTTGGTGTCAGCCGGACGCCCATCCGTGAAGCGATTCGGATGCTGGAGCAGGAAGGTCTTGCGGTCACAATTCCAAGAAGGGGCGCTGAAGTAGCGAGAATGACGGAAAAAGACATGGAAGATGTCCTGCAGATTCGTGAAGTCTTAGATAAACTGGCTGTGCAGATAGCATGTGATAAGATGACGGAGCAGCAGCTGGTGAATCTTACGCTGGCCATGAAAAATTTCGAAAATGCAATTCAGGCAGAAAATCTAAAAAAAATCATAGATTATGATGTAGAGTTTCACGATATTATATATGAAGCAACTGATAATCCCAAGCTGGTAACGCTTCTTAGCAATCTAAGAGAGCAGATTTACCGCTATCGGGTAGAATATTTAAAGGGAAAAGAAAACTATCCTATGTTAATCGAAGAACATGAGGAAATTGTCAATGCTTTAAAGCAGAAGAATAAAGAACGTGTTGCTGAAGCTATGCAGACTCATATTCGCAATCAGGCAGAAGCAGTGAAAAATATTATCTGTGGGCAGACGGAGCATTAGGGCGTGTTCGAAAAATTATTCTCGCGATCTGCACTCCTCATTTTGCGGAGAATTTATCCCGGATTCTCCATATCATGCTCCATGGGTACAAAGTACGAAGCATATGATTTGTACATGTTCTAATATATTTTACTATTTATGGAAACAAATATTCTCAGATGCATATGCTAATAGCAAGAGCAGAAGGGTATTTGAGTGTTTATGAAAAGTATATTTCAGACGCAGGCAGACACGCCTGATATGGGCAGGCTTCAGATGAGTGTAGAATCCAGAGTGAACAGGGAGCCGATTCCAGATGCCAGAATTTCTATTTCATATACGGGAGAACCGGAAAGTACATTTGAAGAATTGAGTACGAATGAGTCTGGACAGACGGAGCAGTTAGAGCTGCAGGCACCGCCGATCGACTACAGCATGGAACCGTCCGAGGGCCAGCCATATGCGCAGTATACGATACAGATTGCAGCTGAAGGCTATCAGCCTGTGACGGTTACAGGTATTCAGGTACTGCCGGATGTGACTGCTGTACAGGATGTACGGCTGCAGCCAGTCGGCTCGGCAGCAGCATGGCCGGATGATATTGTGATTCCTGCGAATACACTGTTTGGAGATTTCCCGCCGAAGATCGAAGAGGCGGAAATAAAACCTGTCCGCCAGACGGGTGAGATTGTACTTAGCAGGGTTGTCGTACCGGAATATGTCGTAGTACATGACGGAGCTCCGACAGACCAGACAGCCACAGATTACTATATCCGATATAAGGATTATATTAAAAATGTTGCATCCAGTGAAATCTATGCGACATGGCCAGATGCTACAATTCGTGCAAATGTATTGGCGATTATGTCATTTACGATGAATCGCGTATATACTGAATGGTATCGGAATAAAGGCTACAACTTTACGATCACGTCTTCGACAGCATATGACCAAAAGTGGTCATACGGCAGAAATATTTTTTCGAATATATCATTGATTGTAGATGAAATGTTCCAGAATTATCTGTCAAGACCAAATGTGAGCCAGCCGATTCTAACGCAGTACTGTGACGGACAGCGGGTATCGTGTCCGAATTGGATGACCTAACTGCGATAGCGTATGCAGTTAGGAGGATGGAGCATTAGCATATATAGAAGAAAACGGAGGGAGTGATATACTTTGCAGTCTGCCGCTGTAAAATTAAATAGTCTTTTAGAAAATTTGGAAGAAGAAGATTATAATAAGGCTGTTTCATATATTGAGCTTTTAGTAAGCAGAAGAAAGGAACAAAGATCCGACAGAAAATCAGAAGAGGGTGATACAGATATTGAAGCGATTGTAGCTTCCTTGACGGGCGCTATTCCCGATTCAGGGAAATCCTTGGCAGAATACAGAAGTGAAAGGCTGAAGAAATATGAAAATTCTTATTGATACAAATGTTATTCTAGATGTTCTTTTAAAAAGAGAACCTTTTTACCGTGATGGCGCAAAGGTGCTGAATTTATCAATGAGAAATGATATCAATCTATTTGTATCGGCATCTGCAATTACTGATATTTATTATATTGCTAATCAAATGCTGAGAAATAAGATGGAAATAAAAAATCTTTTGTCAAAGCTGCTGCAGGTAGTTTCAGTAGCCAGTGTTACAGAAGCTATGATTAAAAATGCGCTTGAGCTTCCATGGAAAGATTTTGAAGATTCTGTACAGTACTCGGTTGCATTATTGCAGGAAATGGAAGGGATAGTGACACGCAATCCTGAGGATTACAAAGAAGCAGTAATAAGTATATGGACACCGGAAGAATTGTTGTTCTATGCGTAAAGATTTAGAGAATTAAATCATGTTATTATTTCATTCAAGAAGAGGGAGTGTTAGAAATTCTGCGTAAGTTTACCGTATAATCACATAAATCACAATGTCATGATGCTGGGGTCAAAAGGTCATCAGATGAAAAATTGTATTAATTGTTTGCAAATTGCGTGATTTTTAATTGCGTTTAAATATGCATATAACATTGTAAATCAGACTCAATTCTAATTCAATTAACACAATTTGAGCCTTCCATACCTTTTGAACCCAACATCATGACATTTCCTATATCAGGCATTATATGAATACTTATAAGAAAATTCTGACACTCCTTTGTATTTTGAGGGACTTTATACTTGAAAGAAGATCATCGCCATATGATTCGGCTTATCATACTCTTGAATTTACAAGGGGCTTTTTACTTGAAAGAAGATCATCACCATATGATTCGGCTTGTCATACACAATGTGATGAATAATGCTTTTCATTGCTTCATTCTTGGTTTGTAGATCTATAGCGTCACAGGTTATGAGTTCATAGACGTTTTTGATTTGCTCTTTCATGATCGTCTGGCATTTTCCATCACATGTGCTGGGAGGCTTTAATGAGGCAATTTGCTGTTGTATCGTGTGCTGTTCCTCGCTAAGAATGCGCTTGTTTTCTTTATATTCTTCTATTGTATCAATACCATCGCGATATGCCTGCTTTACACGTTCTTCTTTTTTTGACACTTCTAAAAGACGCTGTTTTAATAGTATTGTGTTATCGGTTTTAATCAAATCTTCGTTTTTTGCAACTTTGAAGCTGATGCGGGATTGTTTGGTTGTATACGCTAAAGCTTCTAAAATTTTAGGTGTCAGTTTTTTTTCGGATATCTGATGAGAGATGGAGCATTTACCTTTTAAAACGCCATAGCATTGGAAGTTGGTGTAAGTATGCCCATAACGTTTATCTTTGCGTACCGAAACAGATAGAGTGCGTCCGCATGTCGAACATTTAACAATTCCTGACAGCCAATGTCTGCATGTAAAAGATGGGCGCTGTTTTTTGGGACGGTACTCCGATTCATATCTTTTTTTTGCTGCTTCAAACTGATGTTCGGAAATAATTGCTTCATGATGCCCATCAGCAATAATCCATTCAGCAGTTTTTTTGAGAGAATTATTTTCGTTATCACGCTGATTCCAGACCGTTTTACCGATATAGGTCTGGTTATGCAGAATATAGTCGATGCCGCGCCGCTCAAAAGGTTTTTTGTGTGAAGTCTGATATCCATGTGCATTTAGATATTTCGCAATATCAAACATACCCATGCCCTCTTCTGTGTATAAATTGAAGATCAGCTGAACTATTTTAGCTTCATCAGGAACGATAACAGGCCCTTCTTTGTGATGAAGTATTTGGTAGCCAAGCGGCGGCCTGGCCTGGTAATTTCCCCTCATGGCGTTTTCTGTCATACCGCGGACAACTTCGCCAGAGAGACGGATGGAATAATATTCATCCATCCATTCAATGATACGTTCAATCAGCGAACCGAATGGACCTTCGGCCAATGGCTCGCTGATACTGATTACGTCAACATGATCCCGGCGGAGCATAGATTTATACACAATCGATTCTTCCTGATTTCGGGCAAACCGGCTGAATTTCCAGACAAGGATAACATCAAAAGGATGATCTTTGCTTTTGGCATGGGCTATCATATTCTGAAATTGAGGACGTTTCTTGGCTTTTCGACCGCTGATGCCTTCTTCCATATAGATATATTGTTCGGATATCAGGATATTATTTTGAGATGCGTATTCCAGAAGTAAACGTTTTTGGGCATCAGGAGAGAGTTCATCCTGTTTTGATGTGCTTACCCGGATGTAAAGCGCACCAGATCGCATGTTAGATTTTTCTTTCATATAGGAACCTCACATTATGGGGATGATAGGCTGGTTGAAAATGACGCGCTTCCTATTTTTGTGGCTGCGTTTATATTCATAATATAAAGAATGTTCGTGAAGTATTCTTTCGATTATTTTACTCCGTCCAGCTTATTTATAAGAGCACTCCTTCATAATTTATTTCTGTTTATTCTAACATATTTCAAATGTGCAAAAAATATTATTAAAATCAAAGATATAAATGGAATTTAAGAATATTTTTTAGAAATAATTAAGGCTGAATTAGATCTAGTGAAAGGAGCTGCTTAATGGACGAGCTGAAATGGGAAGCATACCTTATTAATGGATGTGGAGGAGAAAAAATTAATATTAAGGATTTGACAGAGGAACAAAGGAATAGATTAGACCAGCTTTTAAATGAGCAATGTGCAGAATCAGTTGTGATTAAACCGAATGCTTCATCCGGGCAGAAATTAGATTTTAGCGCTGACTGATTCGCGCCAGTGCATGGCAGAATTTTGACGGTGATGTGTGAGTCCGTCGACTAGAAATTTTAACGCAGCAATAGCGTGAATCAGGTCGTAATAAAATTAATTTTTGCCTGATGGAGCACAAGAACGCTATAAAATAAATAACTACATATGCTATTGCAAAAAGGATGACGCAGTGGGGATCGAAATATCTAGGAGATCAAGGCTATTCAGCGATAGAGATCCTGCGTTATTACTATGGAAGCAACATGTACATCAATACAGCCGAAGAAATATCAGGCATACCATCATCATGGCCGGGAGTAGTGCTGACGATCGGTTCCTCAGGCAGTAAAGTCCGTCAGATGCAGGAGCAGCTGAATCGTATCGCGCGGGCATATCCTGCATTACCGACGATCAGTGCGGATGGTGTATACGGCCCTGGGACACAGGAGGCAGTAGAGAAATTCCAGTCGGTTTTCGGACTGCCGGTTACTGGAGATGTTGATTTTAGAACATGGTATAAAATATCTGAGATCTATGTAGGGGTTTCACGAATCGCAGAATTGGCGTAGTGGGTACTCTGCATTAACTGCAAAGCACGTAAGAACGTGAAGATTGTGCCAAGAGGGAATCAGGTTCTTTCCCAAAGGCGAACTGTAAATGAACCGGATTCCGTTACAGTGAAGCTAAAGGCTGAACTGTAGTAACAGTTCGGCCAAGTACTTTTCATTAACTGCAAAGTACGTAAGAAAGCGTAAATTGAGCCAAGAGCGAATCCAATCTTCACTCCGTTTCGGTCGGTTCTGAACAAGCGCCACTGGCGCTTGGAACCCCTTCGCGGAGCGAATTTCTAATGGGTTGGATTCAGTAGCAGTTCTGTCAAAGGCTGAAACTGTTACGAACTGTAACGAATATAGATAATTTTATGTTGTATTTTGAAGCTTTGTATCGTATAATGAAAATAATATACATGTTATTATTATTTTCGACATTTTTCTTCTTATAACGAAGTATACACTTTTGCTATAAAGGAGAAATTGAGCGTGGAGAATGAAAAAAGATTTAACACAAATGAAAAGGAGGCTGAGATTATGCCTGCGATGGAATTAATTGAATACGAAAGAACAGAGTATATAAAAGAAATGGAGGGATATTTGCATAAATTAAAAAAAATGCCTAAGCAGGAAGCAATAAAAAAATCAAGAGAAAATTTAATAAGAAGTAATATAATACAAGAAGATGGCGAATTTACTGAGCAGTACAGAAGAAGGTACTAAACTGGATGTGATAAAAAATGTATAGTAGTTTGCCTAATTTAATTGTTGGATTTCATGGATGTGATTTAGATACATACAAAAATGTTTTATATGAGCACAATAATTTAAAAAAGAGCACGAATTCTTATGACTGATTGGGTAATGGTGTTTATTTTTGGGAGAATGTGCAGTTATAAGTTTAGGCCATTGTTTGGATTTAACTGATTATGGCAGCTCTAGGATATTAAAAACAGGATACGAGATTTTAAAAATTGAGCTTTCCAATATAGGAAAACCAATGCCTCAGAATGTAAATATAAAGAACAATAATGATCTTTTGCTGAGGTATTTAGATTGTGCAGTGATCGAAAGAATTCATCAATATAATGAAGAATGTAATAAGAGAGCCTATGACAGTGTCCGGAGTACGTTTATAGAAGGGGAGCCTGTTTATAGTAATTCTGGAATAATGACAAAAACACATGTGCAGTTATGCATTAGAAATCCTAATTGTATGAAAGGGTATTTCACGCCGTTAGAACCAGACCAGAATTGGATTATAGTGTAAAACCTATAAGTAATGCAAATCAGTGAAGATATGGAGCCAGCCGTTAGAGGCTGGTTTTTTGGCTGTTGGTAAAAATACAAAGAAAATATATTTAGAGAGGAAATAGCAATTATATGAACTACAAATTCATCATCCAATACGACGGAACAAAATACAGCGGTTGGCAGAAGCAGGGCAACACCAGCAAGACCATACAAGGCAAATTAGAAGCAGTCCTTACACAGCTGGCAGGAGAGTCGGTAGAAGTACACGGTTCAGGACGGACAGATGCAGGAGTACATGCCTATGGGCAGGTAGCAAACGCGCATTTTGATACGATGTACTCATGCGAGCAGATCCGGGATCTCATGAACAAATATCTGCCTCAGGACATTGCGGTATTAGAGGTTACAAAAGCACATTACAGATTTCACAGTCAGCTTAACGCAAAGAGTAAGACTTATTGCTATCGGATATACAATGGCCCGGTGCGCGATGTATTTACAAGAAACTACACCTGTCATATCGAAGAAGAATTAGATGTAGCTGCCATGCGAAAAGCGGCAGCACTTCTTGAAGGAACCCATGACTTTACTTCATTCTGCGGCAACCGCAGGTTCAAGAAGTCGCCGGTAAGGACAATTACGCAAATCTGCGTCGAACAGAAAGAAAAAGGGCTGGAGCTATGGTTTACCGGGGATGGATTTTTACAGAATATGGTGCGTATCATGACAGGAACGATGGTCGAGGTAGGTCTTGGAAAGCGCCCTGCTGACAGCATGACAGAGATTTTGGAAGCGAAGGACCGAAGCGCAGCAGGAGCTATGATGCCTGCGCAGGGACTGACACTTGTGAGTGTAGCATATAAATCATAGATGTTGAAAAGGCCCCATATAAGGGAAAGAATAATTTATCAAAGGCAACCCGTATCAAGGTAAGCATAATTTATTTGGAGGAACCCATATCAGGACAAGCATCAATTATTAAATGATGCTTTAATTAACAAGGATTTAATGAGTAAATCTTCATGAGAAAATGTAGCATCCATTAAGGAGTAAATTCCTATAAAGAGGAAGCATAGCATCCATATTACTGAAGGAAGTATTTTATATGAGCGAGAAATGGTATGTAACAATGAAAAAAGCAGATTTTAATGCGCTCGGTGCAAGATTCGGCATTGATCCAGTGACGGCACGCATCATACGCAACCGGGAAGTCGTGGGAGAAGAAGCGATCATGGAATATCTGGCTTGTTCTGCCGACAAGCTGCACGACCCACATCTGCTGAAGGATGCAGACAAAGGAGCCGCTATCCTGGCGGAAAAAATCAGCCAGAATAAAAAAATCCGGGTCATCGGAGACTATGATATCGACGGGGTAAACGCATCCTACATACTGCTGACAGGGCTCCGTGAATGCGGCGCTTCTGCAGACCATGTGATTCCAGACCGGGTGCACGACGGCTATGGAGTTAATACACGGATGATTGAAAAGGCGCTTGCGGACGGCATTGATACGATTATAACATGCGATAACGGTATTTCAGCATCACAGGAAATCGCGTGTGCAGAGGAATCCGGCATCACAGTCATCATTACAGACCACCACGAAGTCCCGTTTGCAATCGATGAAAATGGAGAAAAAATATATCAGATCCCAAAAGCACATGCGGTCATCAATCCCAAACAGGCAGACTGCACCTACCCTTATTCTGGATTATGTGGCGCGGCGGTAGCATGGAAATTCATTCAGGTACTATATGAGAAGATGGGCATACCTGCCACACGCAGCTTTGACATGATCGCGCATGTGGCATTTGCGACAGTCGGGGATGTGATGGACTTAACCGGAGAAAACCGTATGCTGGTCAAGCTGGGGCTGAAAGCAATACACCAGACAGAAAATCCGGGGCTGTTAGCGCTGATTCGTCAGAACAAGCTAGAGCGGGAGCAGATCAAATCTTGGCACTTTGGATTTGTCCTCGGCCCATGCATCAATGCGAGCGGCAGGCTGGATACAGCAAAGCGTTCCCTGCAGCTTTTGATGGAGCCTTCCCTGGAAAATGCCTCAAAGCTCGCAAAAGAATTAGTAGAATTAAATGACAGACGGAAAGATCTTACGTTAAAAGGCATCGAGGATGCGAAGCAGAAGATCGAGTCGCAGAAGCTGGATCAGGACAAGGTCATGGTCGTCTATCTGCCGCAGTGCCATGAGAGTCTGGCGGGGATTATTGCGGGCAGAATCAGGGAGCAGTACCATAAGCCGATTTTTGTCCTGACAGATGCAGAAGATGGAGGAATCAAAGGCTCTGGGCGTTCGATCGAAGCCTATTCCATGTATGAGGAGATGACAAAATGCGGCAGCTTAATGACCAAATACGGCGGCCACCCTATGGCAGCAGGGCTTTCCATGAATAAGGAAAATATCGATCAGTTTCGAAAGGAGCTGAATGCTTATTCCAGCCTGACGCAAGAAGATTTTGTTGAAAAAATACATATCGATGTAGCGATGCCTCTGTATTACATACGTACACAGCTGGTACGTGAATTTGAATGTCTGGAGCCTTTTGGAAAAGGCAATGAAAAGCCGGTATTCGCAGTCCGGGACATACATCCCCTCCGCGGAAACATCGTAGGGAAAAATAAAAATGTACTCAGGCTCGTGTTGGAAGACGGTGCAGGCGGAAGTCTGGATGCGGTCTATTTTGGAGACATTGAAGCATTTTTGGCATTTTTGCGAGAAAAATCGTCAGAAGCGGAGGTTGAAGCATTGCTGCGTGGAGCGCCGCAGCAGATCCGGTTTTCGATGACTTATGACCCATCGATTGATACCTATCAGGGAAATGAGCGTGTGCAGGTCATTATACGTCATTATTGTTAAGCAGTTGCTTTTCACACCCTGATTAGACACCTGCTGTCTGGTCAGGGCCAAAGAATGCGGCTTGCCATGCATCCGGCCCTTCGCCAAGGGAGAACTTTCAATGGGCCGAATGCCGATACTTTTCACAGCACAGCCGTATTTTGGCTGGGGGTGTGAAAAGTATCGTTAAGTAAACTGTAACTCGAATAGTTAAGTTAATATCTGTTGTTTTTATATTTAAATGTGGTATAATGATCTTAAGTTGTATATAATGTTTGTAATAGTAATGCAATTAATGCAAAAAACTGAGCTGAACCGTTTCGATTTATTCAATAATTATCGATTGTACATTGACAAAAGAATATCGTATCGTATCGTATTGTATTTATGTGAAGGAAGATAAGCTGCGTTTAGAAAATAACACAAAAAGGAAGAGAGACTATGTTAGACAAAATAAAAAATTATAAAGTAGAAAAGAAATTAAAGGTTTGCTTTATACTGGTTGTAATACTGAGCAGTATTGCCGGTGTAATTGGAATGCTGATTCTGCTCTACACGAATAGTGCATACAGCAAAGCTCTGGTGAACAATGGTTTTTCACAGGGCGAGATCGGGATCTTTAGTACCTATCTGAGTAAGGAGCCGACAATTATCAGAGAAATGATATTAGTAGAAGACCTGGATGAATTAAGTAAATCAAATACCGAGCTGGAAGAAAGAAAAACGCTGACAAACGAGGCGTATGAGATAGTTCGGCTTCACTGCCAGACCTCAGAAGAAATGAAATACATATCTCAGATTGATGAACTGCTTCCGGTATACCGGGAAGTATTTGACAAAGTGAAAGATTTTGCAATGAGCAATCAGGATGAAGAAGCGATTGAGCTGCTGTTTTCGGAAGGAAAGCCTAGATTTCAGGATTTGACAGATGCCGTGGAAGGCCTGATTGATCTCAATGTAGACATGGGAAATAGTGTATCAAGCCGATTGAAGATTCAGACTTATCTTATGTGCGCGATTATGCTGATTATAATTATAGTATCTATGATTGTATCTACGTGGATTTCCGGATTGGTTGCAAAAATATTTGCAGAGCCGATTATCAAGATACAAGAAGCAACTGCGCAGATGGCTGAGGGGAATCTGGATGTTTATGTAGAAAAAATGTATCCGGATGAAATTGGTGAGATGACGGATTCATTTAATGATGCAATCGGTTTCCTTAAGGATTGTATCCATGAATTAAACAGAGTACTTGATGAAATGGCAGCCGGCAACTTTACCGTAGAGACAGAGATGGAATTCAGAGGAGAATTTAAAGCGCTCGATAATGCTGTCACGATGATTACAGATTCCATGAACAAGACACTCGGCAATATCTATGAAGCATCCGAGCAGGTATCCATGGGTGCAGGCCAGATGGCGGAAAGTGCACAGTCGCTTGCAGAAGGCGCTACAGATCAGGCAGCCTCTGTAGAAGAATTAACAGCAACCATTCAGGATATTACAGAAGCAGTTGTAAACAGCTCTGAAAAGGCAAATGAATCTCACCGCAATGCGGAAGAATTCATGCGCAATGCAGAAGAGAGCAATGAAAATATCAAACACTTAAATGAAGCAATGGAGCGTATCAATGAGACATCCAATGAGATAGCCAATATTATAGCAGCTATTGAAGATATTGCTTCACAGACCAATCTTCTGTCACTGAACGCTTCTATAGAAGCAGCCAGAGCCGGAGAAGCAGGAAAAGGCTTTGCAGTCGTAGCAGACCAGATCGGCAAGCTTGCCTCAGACAGTGCGACTTCAGCTATCGATACGAAGAAGCTGATCGAGAATTCACTTCGTGAAATTGAACGCGGAAATGAAATTACAGCAAAGGCAACCGCTGCAATCGAAGAGGTCATCCAGGGAATTGGTACACTGGCTGCCTCAACAAATGAGATCAGCGAGCTGTCCAATACGCAGGCAGAAGCAATGAAGCAGTTAGAAGAAGGCATTGAGCAGATTTCTGAAGTAATTCAGAATAACTCTGCTGCTGCAGAGCAGTCATCCGCCACAAGTCAGGAGTTATCCGCGCAGTCGGAAGGACTGGAGCAGCTGGTTGGACAATTTACGCTTAGAAAATAGCATGTTTTCGGTTACTAAATACAATGCATGTTGGGAAGTACAAAAGAATATCAGATTAAGATGGGATGAGAAGAAAAGGAGCTGCAAAGCAGCTCCTTTTTTGTAATTAAATACCTAATTGTCTGCTGAGTTCAGAGAAGTCTATGAATAAATCGGTAAATAAATTGACCTTGATCACGGATTCAAAAGAATACTGAATATTCAATAGGTCTTTCTCAAAAAAATTAACAATCACAGCTTTTCGCCCTGGATCAACAATCCAATATTCTCTGACATCGAAATTCTTATAATAGTATGTTTTTTGATATAATCGTCAGCCGGGTTGCTGGGAGAGACGATTTCAATCACAAAATCAGGAGCTCCATTGCATCGCTTTCCATCCAGCTTATGATTGTTGCACACAATCATAAGGTCCGGCTGGACGATGGTAAGCGGGTTTTTGAAAGTATGGCATCAAAAGGGGACGGGATTACAAGGCCGCTGCCGGACTTCTGCTCTATGTAAGAATCAAGCAGGGAGGCAGTCTTTAGGAGTAATCTTTGATGAAGCTGTGACGGACTGGACATATCATAGATGGATCCTTCAAAGATCTCTATTCTTCTATCTTCTGGAAGGGCTTCGTACTGTTTCAGAGTGATTGTTTCAGGATGCGGCTGCAGCGATGGCGGCATAATAGATACACTTCCTTTCTATACAGCTCATGCGTAGTGTAAGTTTACATATTAATATATCATAAGGAAAAATCATTGACAAGAATTTTTCGTTACGTGTTGAAAAGGCAGCCTAAATCAAGTAAAATGTCAATACAGAGAAAGCTGATTGTATAAATATTACAGTTCAGCCTGCAGCTTCACTATAACGCATAAATTCAGCTTAAAATGTAAAAATAATTAAGGAAAGGAGGAGGCTGTGATGTTTTTACGATATATTGTCAGTAACTATAAATCAATCGGTCATCCGATTGAGTTTTGCATGCTTCCTGTTCAAGCGACGATGGATGAGCGTTTCTTGAAATCTATTCCTGCGAAAAATGGCGATTGGGAGGTGCTTCGTAGAGGAGGTTTTTTGGGCCGAATGCTTCCGGCAAATCTTCTTTTATTGAATCGATTGCTTTTGCCCGCGATTTTATTGTTAATGGTCAAAAAAGCGGACAGGGCATCAGAATTGACCAGTTCAGAGGAGAACTCGAAGAATGAAAAGGAATCTCTACATTTCAGTTTGTTTTTTATTTAAATCAAAAAATTTATGAGTATGGATTCTCGATGGATCGATCTCGGGTCCATGAAGAATGGCTGATGCGCTTGACAAAAACGGGGCTTGCACCATTGTTTACCCGTGTGACGGATGCTTCTGGAAAGACGGAGATCGATATAGAATCGAGGTTTGCGCGAAAAGATTCAAAAGAGAGGATGCTGGCTGAGATCTTAAAAGAAAGTATTCAGAAAAATCAGAAAAATCAATTATTTTTATATAAAATGCATGACAATGGAATTAAGAAGGCGGAGAAAATTGTTGACTGGTTTAGAAGTCTTCAGATCATTTTTCCAGAAACAAAGGTGAAAGCTCTGCCGATTCGAATGAAAGCTGACAGTGAATTGAGGACTTATATTGGTGATATGCTTCGAAAAATGGGAACGGGTGTGTTTGATATTTCTGTTGCGAGCAAAGAAATTGATTTTCACGATTTTGCGGAAAAGCTGCATGTCCCACAGAAAATTATCGAAGATATTGAGGATATTAGAAATGGCATTGTAAATTTTGCAGGGAAGTATTTCATTTTTGCTGAAAACAAAAAGAATCGAACGGTTCTTATACAGCTTAAGTTTTCTCATAATTTGAATGGCAAGGCTGTTCAGTTCGATATAGATGAAGAATCAGACGGTACTCAGCGTTTATTAGATTTGCTTCCGATGCTGTTTGCAATGAAAGAAGATAGCCATGCGATTTATTTTGTAGATGAGATAGACCGCAGTCTTCATACAAAATTATCTCAATATTTTTTAGCTGAATTTATTAATTGCTGTGAAGATACCTATAATCAGATTATTTTTACGGCACATGACGTGAACCTTATAAATATAGATGATTTTAGGCAGGAAGAAATTTGGTTTATTGAAAAAAATAATAGGGGAGAATCTTGTCTGCGTCCGCTGTCAGATTTTAATCTTCAGAAAGGACAGGATGCCCTGAAAGCTTATTTAATACGGAAGGTTTGGCGCTGTTCCGATGATAAAGAGGGATAACTGATGCCTCTTATTACTAGCCGAATTCCTTTTAGTGTTCATAACCCATATCGGCCGATAAGACCCGTGACAAGTAAAATTATATTTTTGTCTTTTGAGGGAAGCGCTACGGAAGAAGAATATTTCGAATGTATTTCTGATTTGTTTTGTGAAATTAAAAGTAAGATACAATTCATTTCTGTGGCTGAAGATGCAGTGCATACTAACACAAAGCGTAGATTGCCTGAGCAGAAGAAAATGCTTAGTAAGGTTCGCCCTAGACAGCTGGTAGAAAGAATTGATCCGTTTAAATTGGAGAAGGAAGATATATATCAATTTTCTAAATATCAAGAAGATGAATTTTGGATTGTTATGGACGTAGACAAAAACTGGTCAGAAGAAATAATTAATTCAGGTAACGGAAAAACTTATTATGATGAGTGGAATGAGGCAATAGCTATGTGTCAGGAGAAAAATTACGGATATGCTGTCAGTAATCCGTTTTTTGAGATCTGGCTTCTGCTTCATCATGATACGCCAAATGAAATGGATATAGGATATGCTGTTACGGATATACATGCATATGAGAAGACAGATCATTTTCGAATTCTTCTCCGGGAGTTAGGGGCTCCATTGAAAGATAAAAAACATATTGCTGCTTCAGATTATAATGTAAAAAAGGTGAAAACAGCTATTTCCAGAGCCGAACAGCTTCATCAAAATAAAAATGAATTATGCCCTAAATATTTTGCGACCACAGTATATATGCTTTTAAATAAAATGATGGAAATGCTTCCAAAAAACAATCATACATAAAAACACAGTATTGTATCATTATAAATAGGAGGAAAATAAACCATGAAAAAAAAGAGAATCGTAATCGCCCTAGGCCATCATGCACTGGGCACCACGCTCCCAGAGCAGAAAATAGCTGCCGAAAAGACCGCCAAAGCAGTAGCCGCATTCATCAAAGATGATTATCAGGTAGTCATCACCCACGGCAACGGTCCTCAGGTAGGCATGATTCATATGGCGATGGCAGAATTCTGCCGCATCTATCCAGAATATACCGCCACGCCGATGAGCGTATGCTCTGCCATGAGCCAGGGCTACATCGGATATGACTTACAGAACGCCATCCGCCAGGAGCTGCTGAATCTGGGCATCTACAAGCCCGTCTCCACCGTACTGACTCAGGTCGTCGTAGACCCATACGATGACGCATTCTATCATCCGACAAAGATCATCGGCCGCGTCATGAACGCTGAAGAGGCCGAAGCCGAAGAACAAAAAGGCAACTACGTCATCGAAGCAGAAGGCGGATACCGCCGGATTGTAGCAGCGCCAAAGCCGATCGACATCGTAGAGGTCGAGAGCGTACGCGCGCTGCTGGATGCCGATCAGGTCGTCGTAGCATGTGGAGGAGGAGGCATTCCGGTGCTCCAGCAGGCCAACAAGCTCAAAGGTGCTTCCGCTGTCATCGAAAAAGATCTGGCTGCAGCCAAGCTCGCCTCCCTCATCGATGCCTATATGCTCGTTATCCTGACCGGCGTGCAGAAAGCCTGCCTGAACTACGGGGCGCCGGATGAAAAGCCGTTGGACGAGCTGAATATCATGCAGGCACAAAAATATCTGGCTGCCGGACAGTTCGAGGCCGGCTCTATGGAGCCGAAGATACAGGCAGCCATAGACTTCATCGGCAACTCCGCCATCCGCAGTACAGTCATCACAAAACTGGACGGTGAAAAAATAGATCTTACAAACGGCACGCTGATTCACAAATAAAAAACAGCCGCAAAGCCTGAAAATAAGCGCATTTAAAAAAATATGCAAAAAAAATAAAAAAATTTTTGCGCACCCCACTTTTTTTAAAAAAGACACCGTAACTATATAGTGAATCTGAGTCATACAAGAACCTGCACTGGCAGCTTCGCTTCATTATTTAGAGGTGACGGTAGATAAGTACCGTTAGCAGGCGGTTCTTACCACCTAGCTGAAAAATTTGGGTTGGAGTGGGGACGAAGCAAAAGTCACTAGATTTGTCTGTAAAATGAACGGTAATTTTGTAGATTTCCATATAGACAATCTAAAACGGCTATTGTATACTTAGGTGACAACAACCTGTCATGTCATCTAGACATGGTGAATCTTAAGGAGGAAAAGAAATGAAAAAGAGTTTCATGACAAGAGTGCTCGCAGTGACATTATCTACTGCAATGGCATTCTCAGTGTCATCAGCAAGCAATCTGGTGACCGCGTCAGCTGCTGCAAAGCCATTCGTTTCTCTGAAGACAAAGTTCAAGACCTTGTCTGTCGGCCAGAAATATAAAATGACTTTGAAGAACAACAGCATTAAGTGGCGTATTCAGAGCGCGACTTCTAGCGACAAGACTATTGTTAAGCCTTACAAAGTAAAACCTACTTATGTAAAGCTGAAAGGTAAAGCAGAAGGCAGAGTTAAGATTACGTATAAGCTTAAGACGACTCAGCGCAAGAAAAATAACACAAAGACATTAAAGGGCACCGTACAGGTCAAAGCAGCTGGAACAGATAATCCAAGTACGACATTTAGTGCATCAGCTACAGCAGCTGATACAACTAACGTAAAGGTTACATTCAGCCAGGCGATTGACACAGAAGGTGTGACAGCAGAGAACTTTGCGATTGACAAAGACGTAACAGTCAGAGAAGCAAAAGTCAGCGAAGACGGCAAGACCGTAGACTTAGTTGTTGCAGGCGCTACATACAGTACAGAGTATGAAGTAACTGTAACCGGCGTAAAAGTAGCTGGCGAAGCAAAGGATCCGGTTAAATGTAAATTCACAACTCCTGCAGCAGCAGAAGGATACAAGGCAAGCTTAATCTATGATGATAAGCCAATAAAGTCTGACGGACAGACCACCAGAGTTTTCAAGTTTGAACTGAGAAATCCGGCAGGCGAGTTAGTTACAGACAAAGGTATAGAAGTAGGATTCGAGACAACGCTTGGTAACTTTGCAGAGTCCCGTGTAGTTCTGGATAATGGTGTAGCAGAGAATACATTCAGATCACAGTCTCTGTCTGCTACAAGAACAGCTACAATCACAGCTACCGTTATTGCAGCAAATGATAAGGACCTGCTTGGACAGAGCGTAGTTGTTAATCTCGTATTAACACCGAATCCTGAAGATTTAGCAGATACTTCAGTAGGCGCTATCATTACGAATGCAGCAGCTCCTACGGCAGACCGCGTAGTAGCTTACTTTGATAAGGAAGTAAACGTAAAGGATTTCCAGAAGCCTAACGGCGCACTGGATAATTCTAAATTCGAAGCACGCGTGCTGACTGGTGTAGGCGTTGGATTTGATGAAACTTCACCGCAGGTAGGCAAGTATGAGGTAGTCGGCGTGATGGCTGTTGACGGAGAGCCGAAAGCATTAGAGCTTTTAGTAAATAAGCCGATGCAGGATAACACAACCGTCTGCGTTGAGTTTAAGGATAAGCGCAACACAAGCAGCGTAATCAGCTCTGCAAATAAAGTATACTGCAAGCTGACAGACGGATATCAGCCTTCTGCCTATACAGTAAAGGTAGTAAACAACCATAAGTTGGAGATTGAATTCTCAGAAGCGGTTCTCCGCGGAAGCGATGCTACAAATTATTCCACCGACAATGCAAGGTATGCGGCAGATCGTGCAGAAAATTATGCGATTGATACACAGCCTCTGACAAACTGGGGCGTTGCAAGCGGCGGTGCGAGCAGTGATGTAAATTCAGATGCAGCAGCTGATGAAACAATCTCTTCAAAAGACAATACTGTAAATAAGTCAAAGGAAAAAGGTGATGTTAAAGTAGGCATCTACCGCAATGGAGAGGATAAGCGTAATATCGTAACGATCGAGCTCGGCGAAGGCAAATATCTGTCTCAGGGCCAGCATTCCATCGCAATATCGAATGTAGGTGACTGGGCAGCGGCTACAGATGGATGGAGAAATATCATCAATACTGCTACACTTCAGTTCACGGTTCCGGAAGATACACAGAGACCGACCTTCGATCTGGAAGTACAGTCTCCAGAACAGTATAAGCTGACAGCAAGCTGTGATTTTGAGATGGTAGATACGAATGCTACATTTAAGACACCGACAAGCGAGGAGACAGCAAGTGTCGTAAAATTACAGAAGCTGATCAACGGTCAGTGGACAACGATTTCTGATCATGCACCGGATAAGGGATACAATCCTATCATGGTTTCACGGATTCAGGAAAGAGGAAGCAATACAAACGACTATCTGGTAGAGACTCAGTATGACTGGACAAGAGTATGTGATACCAGAAGCACTCATGAGAACTACTACACAGGCCAGTACCGTCTGTACATTGCACCGAACTCAATTCGCAACGTATCTAACGGACTTACAAATGAAGCGATTGAGATCAACCTGAGCAATGATGCCAAGATGCAGAAGTTTGATGATGTATATCCGGTTATCTCATCTATCGAACAGGGTCAGAATGCAAATGGCGATTTAACTGAAAATTACCATGTAACATTCTCAGAGCCGGTTAAGCTGAATACATCTGCGAATAAAGAAGGAATTACACCTACACAGGGTCTTAATGACAATCAGGCTTCCCTTTATTCTGCATACTTTGTAAAGAAAGACAGCACGCAGAAGACAGTTCAGGCTAAGATTGATGATCAGAAGTTCCTGAATGCAGAAGATACAATGATTAAAGTAACACCGACGGATACATTAGATGCAGGCGACTGGGATCTGTTTGTGCGTGGTGCATCTGATGATGTAGGTAATACATCACCTACTTCAAGCGGTACGATTACAGTAACAAGAGAAACGGTTGCTTCTGACTTTAAGGTAGTATGGGCAGCAGTATCTAGCAACGGCAAGATGGATGGTATTACATCTGGCAAGGGTAATTATATCTTTGTAAAATTCAACAGACCGATCAGCGTAGTCGGCGGTGCTGCAAACGTAGGTAATACAGCAAACTACACACTGAACGGCAATAACCTGCCAGCAGGTTCTAACATTACTGCACATATCGCAGGCTATGACGATCATATTACAAGCCGCATTGATTCTATTACGATTTCACTGCCTAATGGATCAAATATCGGCGGTATCGGCGCAAATACAATGGATTGGGCTGTAAGCGGACAGAGTTCTATTCTTACGATTTCCAGTGCTGTTACAAGCTGGGACGGCATTCCGCTGAGCGCAGAATCCGGCTATAACCTGCCTTACCAGTACGGCGTATATCAGGAAGTGCTGCCGGACAATGGAATATATAATAACCTGACAGCAAAGAATGACGCTGCATGGGGCAATGATGTTTCTGAGCAGTATAAAGCTATAACAGCAGGCATAACAGATCCGAAGAAAGCGGCTGAGGCTTATGCAAAGGCAGTTAAGGACGCTCTGGGCAATATTAAGTACCGCAAGGTAATCTTAACTGAAGATGTGGCATCAGACCTGAGCATCAAGCGTATTGTTGACCTGAATCTGAATGGTCATGCAGTAAAAGGCAATGTAACTATTGAGACAGAAGAAGCTGCAAACAAAGTAGAGATTTCAAACACAAATGCAAACGAATTATATGGTGACGCAGGCGGCGTAATCGAGGGTAATGAGAAAAATGAAAAGGGTACTGCTTCATTAACTATCAATACACCTTATGCTAGTGTAATTGTAGCTGACAATGTAAAAGTTAAGAAGAACCACAACAGTGAGACAGCTATGGAAGTAAAGGCTGTATACTCCAATACTCTGACAAGCTTAGCAGATTACACTGGTGACATCGTGATTACGGGCAGCAACGTAGGCTTTGACAAGCAGGCCGGTACAATTACTGATGGCAAGATTGTTATTGATACCACTGGCACTGTAACCATGAAGGGTAAGGCATACAATAACGAGACAGTTGAGATTGATAAAGAAGGCAAATTAGTGCTTACTGACATGGGCGCTACAGCTCCTTTACTTAAGATCAAGGCGAAAGTTGCTAAAACCATTATTACAGTTAAGGCTGATATAAAGAATGCTGCTAATATAACGATTATAGCAATGGCACCGGGTATTGAAGTTCGTAGAACGGATCCTAAAAATCAAGGTGTAACTCTTAAGCGTGATGGTGGAGATTTCAAGCAAACGAATGAGAATGGCGAGACTATTCAGTTAGCTGGTCAGGCAGATACAACAGCAACAGGAGCTGAAGCTTGGTTTAGCACACTTACAGTTATTGATGAAGCTGATGTGCCTAATAAAGATGGCATAGAAGTTGTTACTGTTTCAGCAATTAGCGGTGGTTCATTCTTTAACGACGGCGACAATATTGCAAAATATATTACAGAGGGAGCAAAAGCAAAAACAGAGAAAGATGCAGAGAATGATTGTACGTATTCTGTAGAGTCAGTAGTTCCTACTGTTAGATCGAGTGATTCAGCTTATATCGGATATAGCGATAATAAGTTACAAGTAAAAGAGGCAGCAAAGAGACTGACATATCAGTATGAAGCTGAAGTTAGTGTTGCAATAAAAGTTAAAGATAGTAAGACACTGAAAGAACGTACAATTACGAGAAAGATTATAATTATTATTAATCCAGCAGCTCCTCAGGCTTAGTAAGATTTAAGATGTTTCTTGTATAACAGTTTTTCAATATGACATCAGGGGTATGACTTAAATAAAAAGAAAGTCGGCAGGATAATAGTCTGTCGGCTTTCTTTTTTGTGTGTCCGTTTGGCACACGTTCTAAGGGTTGAAAGTCCCTGATCCTCTCAGCAGTGGTAAAGATGTAAACGGTAAATAGTGAGTACCGTGCAAAAGTAAACGGTAAATAGTGAGTACCGTGCAAAATGTAGAATCCTTCGATATAATGGCTTTGAGAATAATTTTATTATCAAGGCCATTTGCAGTTACATTAACTACTCCGAAAACGATTGCCAGTTTTCACAGTTTATATATATGACTATGAAAACTAACGCCAGTTTTCACGTAAACGGTAAATAGTGAGTACCGTGCAAAATGTAGAATCCTTCGATATAATGGC